>NZ_JBJQJA010000004.1:0-325973 GCF_046487665.1 Escherichia sp. WS1152
AATAGCGATCTTTTCCTGTGTAGTACGCCGTCTGCGTTTCTCCGGTCCTAAGACATCAATCATCTGCTCTCCAATGACTAGTCTAAAAACTAGTATTAAGACTATCACTTAAATAAGTGATATTGGTTGTCTGGAGATTCAGGGGGCCAGTCTACTGCCATTTATTGCTGTCAGATGAATTGCTACTCCCACTGTTATAACTCCACGTTGAGTTATCGCGTAGTCGCCAACTACCAATGTTGATGCCACTCTGTAAATTCAAATATGCATAGTTTGATTTTCCTGCATTATGGTTACTACGATTATTAATAGAATTACCATTAAAACTATAGTTTAGAAGCCCAGCATTTATTCCTTCTTCCCACAGATCAGGAGAAACATAGCCGCGAGCCATTCTGCCAACATAAATTTGCGGAACGGAGAGTGACAAATGTTGCTGACCAACATCAAACTCAGTTGATGCGTCGGCCAAACGATCCTGAAGTGGTGTGCATGCGCTGTTGTCCGGCACATGTTTTTCTGCCGAATGTTCTTTATTGTCTAATAACGCTATTTTTTTTATACCAAGACTGACAAGAAGATCTGTACTCAGGCATGGGATGAGTTCTGCGTTATTATCATCTGCAATAAAAGTAATATCCCGACTAGTCATAAATTCGTCGTTCAAATAAATGTCGACCCGATATGTACCAGGTGGTGCCTCGCGTCCCTTAGTAAAGGCGGATAAATCGACAGATTCAGCAAGATCATTGCTTAAAAACCGTGGATTAAAATAATACTCTGCGTCAACGGGAAATACCGCAGTTGCTAAGCCAAGGGCAATGGTAAGCCGTGCAAAGCGAGGCATTATTAACACCTGATGCATACGATATGCCTTAAATGCGGCACGAAAGGCTGTCATTATTAATTCCGATTGAGTTTATTATTAATTAGGTCACTGGCTTACTGCATGGTTGCCTTAATACGCGGAGTTAATGCACCGTAATCATTGATCGTCTGAAAACTGATATCCCCGGTTGCAGCATGCGTGATATCCACCGATACTTCACCTTTTGGCGGCACCATGGTGTTTGGGAGATTGCTATTTCCTGCTTTCATATTTGTTACGGTAATGAAATAGGGCGTTGGATTAATAAGCGTGAGTTTGCTACCGCTGCGACGAAACCGAAGCATTGCAGGCGCTTCTTCAGGTGCCATTGCCAGGTTCGTGGGGCGATAAAACATTTTTATGCGGCTAATAATTGCCAGCTGTAATGTATTCTCATTCTTCTGGTCTTTTTCCATAGCAGGAATAGCTTTAACATTCACCCAGAACAGGCTTTCACGGTCGCCTGGTAACTGATGATTAGTAGCGTTGATTATCCGCAGCGTATTCTCTTTTTTACCTTGCATGGAAAAAAGCGGTGGGGTAATGACAAACTGGGTGTCTTTTTGGTCACCTGCATTTTCTATCCATGACTGAATGAGATAGACACTGGCAGGATCATTATTCGTGACAGGCAATAAAACCTGTTTCTGGTTTGCCGGATAAATTACCCGCGTCGCACCCAGTGCGACAGCTGCGTTGGCAACGGTGCTATGGCAAGCAAAGAGCAATAAAAGTAACACTGTCGCCATAAAGGAAATAGAGTAGGGGGTACGCGTAGTTTGCATCTGATGCATTCTCCATGTGTTAAGAGGATAAGCGGGAAAACCGTTACATCAGACAATCGATTAATGTTGCTAATACATTGGCGAGTCGCCGGGTTTCCAGACTTAATGCGTTTGTAATAAATGTTGGTTCTCTTTTAATAGGAAAACCTTGCTACAAAGTAAATATTTTAAATAACAGTAAGTTTAACTACTGTTGTTTATTGATAGTTTAGATATTATGTGATTTTTCATAGCGCTCCAAATACAAACCATTTCTCATTAAAAATGAGATGAATATTGGTAAATCGCTCGGGTGTGCGTAGCCATGCCACACACACCCTGTTTCAATTTCAGATGACGTATAGCCACCTTAAGATTGAATTATAGATATTGAACTTTGAAGGTCGCATCAGCGTTTGCAGTACCAGCTACGGACTGCCCGAGAGCAATATAACGAGCCTGGAATGGCAGTATATTCGTGCCATCAATCAAGTCGGTTTTAGCACTAAAAGTGGCCCCATCAAGTATTAATACCTCACCCGTACGGTCCAAAATTTGAATACCGACATTTTGGGCAGAGCCTGCCGCTGAACTCTGCAGCGCTAACGTATCGTCATTACTGGTGACAGTAGTACCCAGGAATGCAACAGCTGCATTACTGGAAACATTGGTATCACAATCATTCAGCTTGATATTGAAGCCAACGGCGGAGCTGAGGTCACCCGCTTTAGCCAGGCGAGAAGAACGAACCTGACCCAGCTCAACCGTTTGGTTCATTGATTCTGAATCAATTGCACAAGCGGCATTTACCACTTCACCTTTAAAATGAATAACACCGCCATTAACAGTGGTCGTTACTGATTCATCACCCTCGGCTGCGCTTACCGCAGCAGACGACATCGCCAACACAGAAACGACAATCATACCAACATGTTTGAGTTTCATAATTCTCCAAAATTTATATTTAAGTAGCTGAATAAAGAGAGTTAACAATTAAGTCATTCTGTTATTGCTTATAAAACAAGAATCATTCTTGATTGGTTGTTGCCCTGAGAATATAGTTTCCAGGGTTATTACATTTCACGAAGAACGATAATATCTTTAAATCACAAGGACACCTAATCACAACAAGTTTATTGCTGCACTTGTTGAAGAGAGTATTTGCAAAAACATTTTATGTCGCTAAATAACATGACGATTTCATTATGCATGTTATTTATAAACCGTGACTAAACAGAATATTATTGCGAACAAGGGAAGTGTCAGGAAAGGTCAAGGGCTACTAATGGTTAATATGGCTATAAATCATTAGCTATGGTTAATGTTTGCTTGCTGAAACTAACACCGAATTGCTCTAAACAGATAAGTGCAGGGTTTATTAAAGCTGACCGACAGACTTTCTTAACCTGGTAATATCTCTCTTGGGTGACTCTCCAAACATCCGCGAATATTCCCGACTGAAATGGGATAGCTTTCGTAACCGACAGCATAGGCTGCTGTGGTGACATCGTAATGTTCATTCAGCATCGGTCGCCTGACTTCATTGAGACGTAGCCATTTCTGATACCGGAGTGGACTCATTCCCGCTTGATCCGTCCTTAAATAAGTAACAGCACCCTCTGGTGTTTTCGTATGCAGTGTCTATGCGACAGACACTGCGCTCTTAGCATGGGGCAGGGAATAACCAGGCTATTTCTCCATGCACAGGCCAATTATGAAAGAGGAGAGGCTTAAGTTCTTGAACCCTGAACGAATAACGACTACCAGAAAAGCACTTCGCATCACTCAGACATGATTTAACATAATATACATTATGCGCACCAGTATAAACCAAGGAAGAATCCAGTCGTTGGCGGTCATGATTGTCGTGCTCATTAACAACGACCAAACCCCATATCTCACTTACTACCGTATTCTCGGCTTAACCGTCCATGCAACCTCAACACATTGGTTTCAACTGCCGTCACCACGTTCTCCGGAAAATCTGTCGGTAATGAAGTCTTCACGTTATCCAGTGCTGCCGGAATCATTCTGGCAAAGTCACTTAGGATTTCATGCATCTGCACTTCCGGGAATCTCAGCACCTTTGCTGTCGCCAAAAAATGTCGCGGATAAATTTTATCGATTGCCGTTTTTTTGCCTTTGGATGCGTTAAGCCCCATTGCCAGTTTGAGATCGCTGATGTGTATTCCCGTACCGCCAAGGACCGGAAATGCTGAAA
The DNA here is from genome assembly GCF_046487665.1 of Escherichia sp. WS1152. Classification (NCBI taxonomy): domain Bacteria; kingdom Pseudomonadati; phylum Pseudomonadota; class Gammaproteobacteria; order Enterobacterales; family Enterobacteriaceae; genus Escherichia; species Escherichia sp. WS1152. The sequence goes on from NZ_JBJQJA010000004.1 coordinate 3,854, forward strand.
TGATGTCGTAAAATGGCGTGAGTCGATAACTGCCGCCAGCCTGAATAAATACGGAGAAGTTTTTTGCATGGCCATCCGTTGCGCCAATCAACCACTGGAAGACCTGGAATTTCATAAAATCATAACGATCGCGAAGCGCCTCGCTGGACCCCATCAAAAACGCCATGATCCGCGCGATGCCTGGGCCTCCATCTGATTCATATTTCACAGATGAAGGTAAACCGAATGTCTGACACATATCCTCCTGTGGCAAGCGAAGTAAAACCGTTCGCTCAGTATTCCAACGCCTGTCAAAACGTTCGACCGCTAACGCGCGCACCCTTCCCGCTTTAATGATTTCTGCGTCCGGAACATTCAACCCAAGTTCTTTCGCCAGCAGCAGACAGTAATACTCATTATCAACGCTTTGGCTGAGATCGAGCGTCGCATTGGGCTGCCTGATTTCGCCAATCGGTAATTTAATGATGTGCGTCGTCGGCGTTATTCCTTTCGGAATGCACCAGTCATTGCCTATTCTAAGCAGCGCTGTCTTCTCCTGCGCGCCAGCAACCGAGATGCGAAAGTCATTTTCTTCTCTAATCATGCCCAGAGGGATATCTGCTTTATAAGCCGTTAATACTTCTTCAAGCCTGGCTTCAGTAAGCTTTTCCCATGCCATTATCGGGCGCGTTATGGTTTCATTTTCGGGTAATAACGTTACGGCACCAACGCTGTCTCGCCCTATTTCTGACAATAAATCAAACGGTTGTCTGGATTTAGCATGATAACGTTTAACGATCCGGTCACGTACAATCGGGCTATCGGGTAACAGGTTATCGAAGAAGTTAAATACGGCATCTGAGGTGATATTCCCCCTCTGCAATGGCAGCGAAAGTGACAACGGTCTGGCATAACGGCTGGCTAACCACTCCGGTGCATACTTAAAGGTGTGCGCGCCGTTGGCTAACTTCGTTAACTCGCCTACCCGCTGGTTGTTCATCCAAGTGACAAGTTTAGGCATTACCACTCCAGATCTTGCTGTTCTGTTGATTCTGGCGAGGCATTTTTCGTGTCGCATAGTGTCATTGAGAGTTCAAGCGACTGTAAAATCTTAAAAAATGTCGTGAGCGTGGTATTGTCAGGGTTGTTTTCGAAATTGGAAATTGTCGCCTGCTTAATGCCAATTTTTTTCGCCAGCTCGCTCTGCGTCCAGCCATTTTGCTGGCGAACCAGTTTCATTGCATTCGCCAATTGCGTTGGGCTATAGATCTTCTGAAAGCTCATCATGTCATACGTCCACAGCAAATTTATCCGCTTAAGGGGATATTATCAGTTTTATCCTTTAGTGAGGATAAAGTCAATCTGGAAACACATCTTATCCGCTGTACGGGATAAACGCTGCGATATCCGCGATCGCGGATAAAAGGGAGGCTTTAAAGCCTTTGAAGTCGGCAATATTAAGCCGCATGCCATCTCGACATGCGGCTTATACGGTTTACCAGCTATATTTCACTCCCAGCATGCCCTGAGTATCGCTATAGCCTTTATCACCTAGTTGCACACCGACATTCCCCCACAGGCTAAGGTTGTTATTTACTTTCGCCTCAACCCCGGTACGTACTTCACCGAGATTACGCGCACCTTCACGGCCTACGGTTTGACCATTCATCTTCACGGCGTAGACTTTGCTGTTGTTGATCCAATTCGCTTCAATGTAAGGCTGGAACTCACGCTGTTTACCATCGTCACGCTGGTGATGGCTGTTCAGGTAGGTTTTCACCCCAAGTCGCGTTTGCACATTTCCGTCGCCTTCCGTTTCAATGCGCGTTCCGTCTTTCCGGGTATGGTCGGAATCTTTCACACCCATCCAGGTGATTTGCGCCTGTGGCTGGACGTACCAGGTATTCAGCGTCTCTTCGCTGCCGCTAAATGTTCCCGCTTCAAAGGTATACCCACCCTCAACAGAGGCCGTCACACCGCGAGAATCATAGTCGTCAGCAGAACGGTTATCGGAACTGACGCTGTTATCAAACCAGTTATACAGCGCCCAGCTGTCAACATAAGCGCCGGTCTTATTCGCATCGTTCTGATACCAGGTCGCGTACAGCCCAGCGCTGTAACCGCTGATGCGCCCATCCGATTTATAACCCACACGATTACTCTGAGTATTACTGTGCTGATTAGCGTAACCTGCCATCACGCCAAGATGCCAGCGATCCTGCGCGTTGCTACTCCACTGCGCCAAATCGCCGCCTAGCTGCAATACATAGCGGTTAGCCTGAGTATTTAGCTGACCGTCACCGGCCCTTGAACGTTCGTGCCCTCCGACATGACGCATCCACATACTGCTTGCCGACCCCTGAGAATGCAGTGAATCTATATACTGCGGCTCACCCAGACGGTCGTGTAAACGATGGCTAAACAGCGAGTTGGCTGCGGCAATGTTGCTGATATAGCTTCCGGCCTCCGGGCGATAAACTGATGGGCCTTCCGGATCCACAACAGGGGGATTATTGATGGGGTCGGGCGTATCCGGTGGCGTTACGCCGTCCCATTTACTGGTCAGATACCAGTTTTTCTCGTCATTCCCCTTCCCTTTAGCCAGCGTGTAGACGTAAGCCCCAGCTTCGACAGTTCCGGTGGTCAGCGCGAAGTTACCTGCAGAATTACCGCCAACCTCAATGAGTTCAATACCGTTGACCGTTTGTGCACCGACGCCGCCAATGTTATCAACCCGAACGCGAGTGTTCCCTTGGGTATCGCCTTTCACGTTCATTTTATCGGTGGGCGAATTATCGCCGCCCAGCGTCGCGTTGAACGTCATCAGGCCATTGTTTCCGGTATAGTTGCCGTTAACGGTCAGTACATTCCCCCGGTTTCCCCCCTTCGCTATTCATTTGAACCGTGCCGCCATTCTCCAGGTTGCCGCCGATTGTGGTTTTAGCGACACGCAGTGTCCCCCCAGGCATAACGTTCACATCACCTGCAGTGGTGACATTTCCCGACATCACACCGCTGTTATGGATATTAATGTGTTGACTTGCCATATTAATGGCAGAGTCGGAACCGAAAGCAATTTCCCCCCCCACGATATCCGTCGTACCCTGATACGCCGCGGAATCGTTGTTAAGAGTCAGGATCCCGGTACCCAGTTTTGTCACATCACCGCTACCGCTGATACTGTGCGTCATCGCCCAGCTACGCTCAGTGGAGATGGTGAGCAGGCCATTATTGATAACGGAAGCATCACCCAGGTTTTTCTGCTCGTTGACGCTGAGCGCGCTGCCTGTATCAATGTTGAATTGCCCCACAAAGCGGCTATTATCGCCATCCAGCTCTACATCTGTCCTGGCGGTTGCGCTCACGATACCCTTCCCGCTTATGCTATTACGCAGTTCGCCAGTCACGTTTTTTAGCGTTAACAGACCGTCATTGGCAATATTTCCTCTGCCTAACCCCTGAGTATTATCGAGGCTGACTTCCGCATTTGGGCTAATGCTGGTTAACGCATTGTAGCGTGCATTAAGCCCCTCGATAGCCAGCGTTCCCCCTGTAACATTCAGATTTCCGCCACCTGTCAGTTCACCCTGACTGATCCCACCTTTATTTACCGTCAGCGCCCCCTCTTTGAACAAAACAGTCGAACCCATCTGCCCGGTGAATGTCTCTACCGTCTGCGTCGATCCATTAAGATCGACGATGGCCGCGTTGCTGATGTTCAGTTCCCGGGTGTTGCCAAGTGCACCATCCGCATCGGTACGTAATGTCCCCATCTGAACGTAGGTTGCCCCCTGATAGTCGTTCTGACCGTTGGAAAGCGAAACCTGTCGCACCGTATTGATTGCCAGATCCCCTTCACCACCGATTTTTGCCGACATATCGGCCGTTGCGCCATAGGCTCCGCCATGTTCGGCTAACGTCAGCTTTTGCCCACCATGGATGTTCAGCGCTTTCAGCCCATAGTTAACGTACAAACCATCACCTGGTGCGGTCGTGAGGCGGAATCCATAATCACCCTCGGCGACCACCGTTCCGTTTTGCGCAATGTGTAACGTTTTGTCCGCTTCCACCTCGTCGCCCTGTAAATCACGTAACGTTAATGAGCCACCCGACCCAATAACCGTTTGCGCCTTCACCAGTTGAACGCCGACATGGCTATCGTCGTGTTCCAGCAAATTGAGCGTCGTCAGAGGGTTATTCGCCATGGGATCATTCCACGGTTTAGGCACGTCGATAAGCACGTCGCCCGTCCCGTTTACCTGATAGTTACGGCCTTTCCAGGTGTAGTCACCCGCGCCGACAACCAGCGTATCGACGCTGATATATCCCTCTGCAAGCGTCGCAGCAGGAATATCCGTATCGAAAATGAGCGTACCGCCATTCATGGCCAGTCCACCAATGGATTGCTCTCCCACTTTTACCGATGTGGTATTTTCACTGTCAGACTGCAACATCGCGTGAGTAAGCGCAGCGGTGTTGTCGCGTTCCAGAGTGAAGGTACTGTCTTTCAGTTGGGCAACACCGGCGAATTCAGTCCCTGTTGCATGGGTAAAGCCAAACATCTTGTCGTAGGATGACAGCTGCACTCGCATCAAGCCATCGCCTTTGAGCGCATTGGTCAGCGTGTAATCTCCTGCACTGTTCGTTGATGCGAGAATGTCGAGCGTACCGGGGCTTGCAATGGTGACTTCACTCGAACCCATGCCCGTTACCCCATCTGCCGTATGAGACGCAATGGTCAGGAGGCCGTCATTGACCAGCGTTTTACCGCTATAAGTATTCCCTGCATTGAACACCGTATGGCCTGCATCATGGATCACTTTTCCGTCTTTATCGTCACCTGTAATCAGCATATCGACCTGGTAGCCGGCATCACTGTTATTAGTATGATTAAAGACAAAAACACCTTCGCCAGAACCAAACTCTACTTTCGTCGCGTTGGTTATATACCCGGCATCTGCCGCCGCCTCACCGTGAGCTGCACCAATGTTTAGCGTTCCTACAGCAGGTTCAAAAACACCTAAGTAAACTTCTCCACCTTCGACATTCAGCGTGCCGCTATTCGTCAGGGTTAACGTACCCGTACCAGATGTCCCTACGTACATATTGAATGTTTCAAGAAGAGAGTTCTGCCCATCCACCCTCACGTCGCCCTTACTTTTGTCATTGAGAGCTATCTGTGTATCACGCGCTTTAACTATACCTCCGGTGGTAATATTCAGTTCACCCTTGCCTAATACACCGACCTGTAGCAATTGTGCGTTAGTAGATGATGTCTTTAAATTCCAGAGACTGTCCGTTGAAATATTAACTATCCCCTTACCGGAGGCATTTCCTCCGATAAATCCATAGCCCGTTGAATTAAGGGTGGCACCATTACTGACATTTACGATACCGCTACCAAAATTACCGACATTGATACCCACAGTATCGAACGATGATGTCGCATCCATCAGGTTCAGTGTGCCGATACCGCTTGCTTTATCGCCCAAAAAAGTAATATTTTGCGATACGAACTTACCGCCATCGCTAATATTGAGGTTTCCGACGCCCGCAACACCAATGGTGGTATAGACATTCTTATTGACCTCCCACATCCCCCCCGTGGTGATGCTGACATTCCCGACGCCGGTTTCTCCATAACCGAGTGAGCTTCCTCCGTTGCTGACAACAAGCCCTTCATTACTGATATTCATTTCGCCGTGGCCGTCATAACCAAGATTAGTTCCGAGATTAGTGATAACGGAGTTCTTATCCTTAACAGTAATGTTGCCTGTGCCTGTTTCTTTCATCCCCGCAGTGATAATTCCCGAATCTACTTTACCTTCACGCGAGACATTAAGTTCACCGTCGCCAGCATCACCGATATAGATATAGCGGAAAGCTTCGCCCGTTCCGAGGAAATTCCAATGCCCTTTATCGGTCACGTTGACGACACCGTGGGAACCGTCCTGAACGCCCACTAATGAATATTCTTTGTTATTAATTAGTCCATTATTGGAAATATTGAGTGTGCCATTACCGAAATATCCATTATAGAGTCTGCGTACCGTGATGACAGAGTCTTGATCCTGCACATTCAGGGTTCCGATACCGGTAGCATTGCCACCGATAATCGTGTTTTCAGCCGTAATCAGTCCACCCTCGCGAATAGTCGCTTCCCCAGTTCCTTGATTACCAATTTGAAATTCAATTGAGGAATCGTTATTTTTTATTAGCCACTCACCGCCCTTTTCAACGACAACCTGGCCATTACTGCCCGCCTGATAGCCTAAAATGGCGACTATTGAACTCGTGACGTAACCCTTATCCGTAATATTTAATGAGCCCGTACCGTAACTCCCTATTTCGAATAATTCGGTCGTCAGAACAGAGTCCTCTCCCTCAACATTGACCGTCCCGACGCCTCCTGTCGAGGAACCTAGTCTTAAATAGCCTCCATCAACGTGACCATTCTGTTTAATATTCAGCGTCCCCGTTCCGGATTGACCCACATTTAAAGGCCTTGCATTATTTCCGCTATCATACAATCGCCAGGTGCCACCCAAAACATTAACGGTGCCCTCTGAGTCCTCATTAGCGCCAATGACGCTGGTAGTAATAGTGGTTAAGGAGGCATTACCGCCAGCCAAAATATTAAGCACTCCAGTGCCATACCAGCCAACCAGGTAGGCATCATAAGCAACATCAGTATCAATATTGGTAATCTGATCATTATCAACTTCCAGACTTGCACCAGACGCTGAACCGCTTAGTGCCAGCAAAACACCCAGCGTCAATCTACTGAATTTCGTTGTCAGTCCAGAGGATTTACGCAAATTAACCGTCGATGTTTTACCTGCCCTGCGAGTTAATTCCGAGCAGGCCTGAAATACCTGTAGAGTGCAATTCCATATCACGCGATAGATTCTATTCATATAAACGCTCCATATACAAACAATACAGCCACGAAAGAGATGAGTCGTCAGACATTAAAAATGAAACTTATTAAATTGTCAGAGGTCTGTATTGAGTGTTAGTTGGAGGTGGGAAGGTGTCAATTTGGCTAATTTGCTAATACTTTCGAATTGATAGATTAAAAAATGCATAGTTCTTATTTTATTTAAAAATGAACTATGAGTTATTGTTGATTAATAAGAAAACTGTTTCTTTCAATAGGAAAATTATCATCATCATATTTAACAAAGAATAGCACTAATTGCTAAAAATCGAAGTTTATTAAACCCCTTTTGCATCCATTAGTGTCTTTAGGAATATTCGTTATAAAATAAGCATTATGCTTAATGCTTTAAGAAAAATAGCAATTTCCCCTTGAATATATTACTGGTGATGGAAGGATGAATCTGCAAGCTGGCATTTAACAAGCCAGTTCTAAAAGAAGGGAAATAAGAATAACTATACTCAAAAACTAACAGCCACGGTCATCATGATGTGGCTGTCAATGAAACTATAACCCAGGCGCTTTCCATAACGACGTCGTCAGTCCATGATCAACCAGCCCCAGCTGATCCTGATAAACTGCCTGCCACTTATCGCGTGAATCCTGATAAAGTTCATGCTTTTCCGGGTCTGGTGTGTGCGTCCGTTCCCAGCGAACCAGGCGTTCTCCGGTTTCTGCCATTGATGAAAAAATTCCGGCACCGACGCCAGCTGCAATGGCACATCCTAATGCAGTGGCTTCTTTGACCACCGGAATATTGACGGGTAATCCCGAGACATCAGCGAGAATTTGACTCCATAATTTCCCTTTTGAACCTCCGCCTGCAAAGACTAACGATGAAGGATGAATATTCGAGAAATCAGCAATTTGCTGCAAGTTACACGCTGATACAATCGCCGCATTTTCTTCCAGCGCACGGAACAATGTCGCTTTGTTACATTTATCCGGGTCAATGGACAAGTTAATAAAGGAAGGCGCAGCGTGATACCAGGTTTTAAAGCGCATTCTGTCGGAGAATATCGGCATTACGCCCCACGACCCAGGCGGCACCCGGCTGGCCATCTCTTCCAACAGAGTATAGGTGTCGATGCCTAGACGTTCGGCAATCAGTTTTTCTTCGGCACAGAAAGCATCGCGGAACCAGCGCATGGTGAGTCCGGTAAAAAAGCTTATAGATTCAGCTTGTACCATGCCAGGAATAACATGGGGATTAACGCGCACGTTCATTTCTGGATCGGTCACCGGCGCGGCTAAGTTTACAACTTGCTGCCAGAATGTGCCGCCAAGAACAGCGGTTTGTGCCGGACGCACAACGCCTAACCCCAGGCAACCAAGCTGCACGTCACCTCCTCCAACGACCACCGGAGTGCCCGCCTTCAGACCGCAGAGTTCCGCCGCTTGTGAACTCACCACACCCAGCAATGTGCCGGTTTCTTTGACAGGAGAAAGAATATCGGCACGCAGGCCAGCCATATCCAGCAATGCAGGTTTCCAGTCACGGGTGGTTAGATCAAGAAGTCCCGTGGTGCCAGCGTTAGAGGGATCCACCGCAAGTTCGCCGCTGAGCATATAGGCCAGCCAGTCGCTGATCATGGTGATGGTTGATGCCTGACGGTAAATATCGGAACGATGGTGCGCCAGCCAAAGTAATCTGGGGATGGCACTTAAAGCCAGTGTTTGTCCGGTCGCGCGATAAACTTCGTTTTCAAAGGTATTGTTGTGCAGTTCTTTAAGTTCGCTAACTTCGCGCGCCGCTCTGGCATCCACATTGGCGCAGGCCCAGATCGGTGTTCCTTCATTGTTATATAAAACAATGCCTTCACGCATCGAACATGCCGAAACGGCAGCGATATACTCCGGGGCTATGCCGGCGTTGTGCAACGCCTGGCGCATACACTCACACGCCAGTTGCCAGTTTTTGTTGAGATCAAATTCCATAGAACCAGGAACGTCCGGTACTGCCAGATGCCGCCACTCCGCCTGTCCCACTGCTATTTGATTGCCTTCCAGGTCGAATATCACAGCCCGAATACTTCCGGTGCCTGCATCCAGCGCCATCAGGTAGTACTTTGATTCTGAAGGGGTAAAGAGTCGAGCCATTAGATTATCCTCGGCTTATGCGTTCTGTCTGTTCCTCTATACGTTCTCCATCATTCCCGGTAATAAGGTCATGCAAATTTAACTACGTAAAATCGCCGCTGCTGTGTCCTGATCGGTAACCAGTGCGTTGATATAACCGCCTTTCATTGCAGCGGCAATTGCTTCGGCTTTATTTTCTCCCCCTGCCACGCCAACCCGGACGGGTATGGTCTTCAGCGCGCTTAAAGGTAAGCCAATCAGTTCGTTATGTATTTTGATATCCGTGACAACGTCACCTTTCGCATCAAAAAAGTAGCCTAAAATGTCGCCAACCGCCCCTTTTCGGCCAATCATTAACTGTTCGCCCTGGCTGATATAACCGGAGCGAATGATTGTCGCGTCGTCTTGTTGACTCACGGCCCCAATGCCGACAATCGCCACATCCGCTGCTTGCGCGGCTAACAGAACATCTTTGACGCAATTTTCATTTTTTAGCGTACGAGCAATGTCAGCGGAGGATGCCCGCAACGGGGCCGGAATAATATTCACACTGCACGCCGCGTTAAGCTGTCCGATACCCGTCATATAAGAACCGACGCCACCGGAGAGCGTGACCAGGCGAATTTGCTGTGACGAAATAAAACCACTTAAGCGTTGCAGCGTATTCATGGTTGCCTCGCCAAAACCAATCGCCAGCATCTGTTGTGGTTGAAGTAAACTCATCAACATATGCGCCGCGCCTATCCCTAGTCGCCCGCCGACATCAGCATCCGCAAGCCCTGGGATCACCCGGACATGTTGCAGCGAAAACTGACGACGTAATTGTGTTTCATATTCCAGACAGCCTTCAAAGCGAGAATTAATCTGTACGCGAATAATGCCGGATTGATGCCCTTTCTCCAGTAATCGCGACACTTTCAAACGGGTCAGGCCGAGACGATCGCTGATCTCACTCTGGGTCAGCCCGTCGTGATAGTAAAACCACGCGATCCGCGCGACCTGTTCTTCTTCACACATTCCCTGTTCTGAAATTACCGAATCGTTGATTGTCATAATTCATTCTTCACTTTGAACATACTTAAATCTTTAATGCAATTGTTCAGTTCTTGCGCATTTATATCTGTGATGGCAACCACAGTTTGACTCTACGAGCATGAACAAACGCAACCGTGAAAATCAAAATAGCATAAATTGTGATCTATTCGTCGGAAATATGTGCAATGTCCACCTAAGGTTATGAACAAATTAAAAGCAGAAATACATTTGTTCAAAACTCACCTGCAAAACTGAACGGGGGAAATATGCAAACGAGTGATACCCGCGCCTTACCGCTACTTTGCGCCCGCTCGGTTTATAAACAGTATTCAGGGGTTAATGTCCTGAAAGGCATCGATTTTACGTTGCATCAGGGGGAGGTCCACGCCCTGCTCGGCGGCAATGGTGCCGGTAAATCGACGTTAATGAAGATTATTGCCGGTATTACCCCTGCTGATAGCGGTACGCTGGAGATTGGGGGCAATAATTACACCAGATTAACGCCAGTTCATGCTCATCAGTTGGGCATTTATCTCGTTCCCCAGGAACCGCTGCTTTTTCCAAGCCTGTCGATAAAAGAAAACATTCTGTTTGGGCTGGCAAAAAAACAACTCTCCATACAGAAAATGAATAACTTGCTGGCGGCGCTGGGCTGCCAGTTTGATCTGCATAGTCTGGCAGGATCGCTGGATGTTGCCGATCGCCAAATGGTGGAAATCCTCCGCGGCCTGATGCGCGACTCGCGGATTCTGATCCTCGATGAACCTACAGCCTCGCTTACCCCTGCCGAAACCGAACGCTTGTTTCGTCGCTTGCAAGAGCTGCTTGCTACTGGCGTGGGTATTGTTTTTATCTCGCATAAGCTGCCGGAAATTCGCCAGATTGCCGATCGAATTAGCGTGATGCGCGACGGAACCATCGCCTTAAGCGGCAAAACCAGCGAACTGTCTACCGATGACATTATTCAGGCCATTACGCCAGCGATACGGGAAAAATCGCTCTCTGCCAGCCAAAAATTATGGCTGGAATTACCTGGCAACCGCCCACAACATGCCGCCGGAACGCCGGTGCTGACACTGGAATATCTGACCGGCGAAGGTTTCAGGAATGTCAGCCTGACGCTCAATGCCGGAGAAATTCTGGGCCTGGCTGGGCTGGTGGGAGCCGGACGCACAGAACTGGCCGAGACGCTCTATGGTCTGCGTACTTTGCGTGGCGGAAGCATTATGCTGAATGGTAAAGAGATCAATAGATTATCCACCGGAGAACGTTTACTGCGCGGTCTGGTTTATCTGCCGGAAGATCGCCAGTCATCCGGACTGAATCTCGATGCTTCACTGGCGTGGAACGTCTGCGCCCTTACTCATAACCTTCGTGGATTCTGGGCGAAAACCGCGAAAGATAATGCCACCCTGGAACGATATCGTCGGGCGCTGAATATTAAATTTAACCAACCGGAACAAGCTGCACGGACATTATCCGGTGGCAACCAGCAAAAAATCCTGATTGCCAAATGCCTGGAAGCCTCGCCGCAAGTATTGATTGTCGATGAGCCGACGCGCGGCGTGGATGTCTCGGCGCGTAATGATATCTACCAACTGTTGCGCAGCATCGCCGCACAGAATGTGGCTGTGCTGCTTATCTCCTCTGATCTCGAAGAGATCGAACTGATGGCAGATCGTGTGTATGTGATGCATCAGGGCGAAATTACCCACTCTGCACTGACCGGGCGCGATATTAATGTCGAGACCATTATGCGCGTTGCCTTCGGCGATAGTCAGCGTCAGGAGGCGTCATGCTGAAGTTTATTCAGAACAACCGTGAAATCACGGCACTGCTGGCGGTGGTGCTGCTGTTTGTATTACCCGGTTTTCTCGACCGCCAGTATTTAAGTGTGCAAACGCTGACCATGGTTTATAGCAGCGCGCAAATCCTGATCCTGCTGGCAATGGGCGCGACGCTGGTAATGCTTACGCGCAATATTGATGTTTCAGTGGGTTCGATTACCGGAATGTGCGCGGTGCTGTTGGGGATGTTACTGAACGCGGGGTATTCACTACCTGTTGCTTGTGTCGCGACTTTACTGCTTGGTTTGCTCGCGGGATTTTTCAACGGTGTCCTGGTCGCGTGGCTAAAGATCCCTGCCATTGTTGCCACTCTTGGCACGTTAGGGTTGTACAGAGGCATCATGTTGCTGTGGACTGGCGGTAAATGGATTGAGGGATTACCCGCCGAACTGAAACAACTCTCCGCCCCGCTGCTGTTTGGCGTTTCCGCGATTGGTTGGTTGACGATAATTCTGGTGGCATTTATGGCCTGGCTGCTGGCAAAGACGGCGTTTGGACGCAGTTTTTATGCCACGGGCGATAATTTACAGGGCGCTCGTCAACTGGGCGTCCGTACGGAAGCCATTCGCATTGTGGCTTTTTCGTTGAACGGTTGCATGGCGGCACTGGCGGGAATTGTGTTTGCTTCGCAGATTGGTTTTATCCCCAACCAGACCGGTACCGGGCTGGAGATGAAAGCAATTGCAGCCTGCGTGCTGGGCGGCATTAGTTTGCTCGGCGGTTCCGGTGCGATCATCGGTGCGGTACTCGGCGCATGGTTCCTGACGCAGATCGATAGCGTACTGGTGCTGTTGCGCATTCCGGCATGGTGGAACGATTTTATCGCGGGCCTCGTGCTGCTAGCGGTGCTGGTGTTTGATGGACGCCTGCGTTGTGCACTGGAACGTAATCTGCGGCGGCAAAAATATGCCCGCTTTATGACGCCACCGCCATCCGTTAAACCCGCTTCGTCAGGTAAAAAACGGGAGGCCGCATAATGCGTATTCGCTACGGTTGGGAACTGGCTCTTGCCGCACTGCTCGTTATTGAGATTGTCGCATTTGGTGCAATTAACCCGCGGATGTTAGATCTCAATATGTTGCTGTTCAGCACCAGTGACTTTATCTGCATTGGCATTGTCGCCCTACCGCTGACGATGGTGATTGTCAGTGGCGGGATCGATATTTCGTTTGGTTCGACCATCGGCCTCTGCGCCATTGCATTGGGCGTACTGTTTCAAAGTGGTGTGCCGATGCCGCTGGCGATACTCCTGACCTTACTGCTCGGCGCATTGTGCGGGCTGATCAACGCCGGATTAATTATCTATACCAAAGTTAACCCGCTGGTGATTACGCTTGGCACGCTGTATCTGTTTGCTGGAAGCGCTCTGCTGCTTTCCGGGATGGCCGGAGCGACGGGGTACGAAGGTATTGGTGGATTCCCGATGGCGTTTACAGATTTCGCTAACCTGGATGTGCTGGGACTCCCCGTTCCGCTGATTATCTTCCTGATATGTCTCCTCGTTTTCTGGCTCTGGCTGCATAAAACCCATGCCGGACGTAATGTGTTTTTGATTGGGCAAAGCCCGCGCGTGGCGCTTTATAGCGCGATTCCAGTTAACCGCACCTTATGTGCGCTCTATGCCATGACGGGGCTGGCGTCTGCGGTCGCCGCTGTGCTGCTGGTATCGTATTTTGGTTCAGCACGTTCCGATCTCGGTGCGTCGTTTCTGATGCCCGCCATCACCGCCGTGGTGCTTGGCGGTGCCAATATTTATGGTGGTTCCGGTTCCATTATCGGCACCGCCATTGCGGTTTTATTAGTGGGATATTTGCAACAAGGTTTGCAAATGGCAGGAGTGCCAAATCAGGTGTCCAGCGCCCTTTCCGGTGCGCTACTTATCGTCGTTGTCGTAGGTCGTTCCGTTAGCCTGCATCGCCAGCAAATTAAAGAGTGGCTGGCGCGTCGGGCCAATAACCCATTGCCATAAAGGATATCTTCATGACACTTCATCGCTTTAAGAAAATCGCCTTACTTAGCGCTCTTGGCATTGCCGCAATCTCTATGAATGTGCAGGCCGCAGAGCGTATTGCATTTATTCCCAAACTGGTTGGCGTGGGATTTTTTACCAGCGGTGGCAACGGCGCACAACAAGCGGGTAAAGAGCTGGGCGTTGATGTGACCTACGACGGGCCGACAGAACCCAGTGTTTCTGGTCAGGTACAGTTGATTAATAACTTCGTCAATCAAGGTTATAACGCCATTATCGTTTCTGCGGTTTCGCCTGATGGCTTGTGTCCGGCACTGAAACGCGCCATGCAACGTGGTGTGAGAGTGCTGACCTGGGACTCTGATACTAAACCGGAGTGCCGCTCTTACTACATTAATCAGGGAACGCCCGCCCAGTTGGGAGGTATATTGGTGGATATGGCGGCGCGTCAGGTGAATAAAGACAAAGCCAAAGTCGCGTTTTTCTACTCAAGCCCCACCGTTACGGACCAAAACCAGTGGGTGAAAGAAGCGAAAGCGAAAATCGCCAAAGAGCATCCTGGCTGGGAAATTGTCACTACGCAGTTTGGCTATAACGATGCCACTAAATCATTACAAACCGCAGAAGGAATATTAAAAGCGTATAGCGATCTCGACGCCATTATCGCCCCCGACGCCAACGCCCTGCCCGCTGCCGCACAAGCCGCAGAAAACCTGAAAAATGACAAAGTTGCGATTGTCGGATTCAGTACGCCAAACGTGATGCGTCCATATGTGGAACGCGGCACGGTGAAAGAATTTGGCCTGTGGGATGTGGTTCAGCAAGGCAAAATTTCAGTGTATGTCGCGGATGCATTATTGAAAAAAGGATCAATGAAAACGGGCGACAAGCTGGATATCCAGGGCGTAGGTCAGGTGGAAGTCTCGCCAAACAGCGTTCAGGGCTATGACTACGAAGCGGATGGTAATGGCATCGTACTGTTACCGGAGCGCGTGATATTCAACAAAGAGAATATCGGCAAATACGATTTCTGATGTGCATTACTTAACCGGAGTAAGTTATGGCAGATTTAGACGATATTAAAGATGGTAAAGATTTTCGTACCGATCAACCGCAACAAAATATCCCTTTTATCCTGAAAGGTTGCGGTGCGCTGGATTGGGGAATGCAGTCACGCTTATCGCGGATATTTAATCCGAAAACGGGTAAAACCGTGATGCTGGCCTTTGACCATGGTTATTTTCAGGGGCCGACTACCGGACTTGAACGCATTGATATAAATATCGCCCCGCTGTTTGAACATGCCGATGTATTAATGTGTACGCGCGGCATTTTGCGCAGCGTAGTTCCCCCGGCGACCAATAAGCCGGTGGTACTGCGGGCGTCAGGTGCGAACTCTATTCTGGCGGAATTAAGTAATGAAGCCGTGGCGTTATCGATGGATGATGCCGTGCGCCTGAACAGTTGCGCGGTGGCGGCGCAGGTTTATATCGGCAGCGAATATGAACATCAGTCGATCAAAAATATTATTCAGCTGGTTGATGCCGGAATGAAAGTGGGAATGCCGACCATGGCCGTGACTGGCGTGGGCAAAGATATGGTGCGCGATCAGCGTTATTTCTCGCTCGCGACTCGAATCGCCGCTGAAATGGGGGCGCAAATTATCAAAACCTATTATGTCGAAAAAGGTTTTGAACGGATTGTTGCCGGATGTCCGGTACCCATTGTTATTGCTGGCGGTAAAAAATTACCGGAGCGCGAGGCGCTGGAAATGTGCTGGCAGGCTATCGATCAGGGCGCTTCTGGTGTGGATATGGGGCGTAATATTTTCCAGTCTGACCATCCGGTGGCGATGATGAAAGCCGTACAGGCGGTGGTTCACCATAACGAAACGGCTGATCGGGCATATGAACTCTATCTGAGTGAAAAACAGTAACTGCGGATTTAAGGAGAAGAATTATGCACGTCACACTGGTTGAAATTAACGTTCATGAAGACAAGGTTGACGAGTTTATCGAAGTTTTTCGCCAGAACCACCTGGGCTCTGTACAGGAAGAAGGTAATTTGCGCTTCGATGTCTTACAGGACCCGGAAGTGAATTCGCGCTTTTATATTTACGAAGCCTATAAAGATGAAGACGCAGTGGCATTCCATAAAACCACGCCTCACTACAAAACCTGTGTCGCGAAACTGGAATCTTTAATGACCGGGCCGCGTAAAAAACGTCTGTTCAATGGGTTGATGCCGTGAGGCGAATTCATCAGTTTTATCTACAATTGGGGTAACGCGCTGACGGGAGTAAATAAATGTCTGACTGGAACCCCTCTTTATATCTGCACTTTGCCGCTGAACGATCGCGTCCGGCGGTGGAGCTGCTTGCCAGAGTACCGCTGGAGAATATCGAATACGTTGCCGATCTTGGCTGTGGCCCAGGTAACAGCACCGCCCTTCTAAACCAACGTTGGCCTGCTGCCAGGATAACAGGCATCGACTCGTCTCCGGCGATGATTGCTGAAGCGCGCAGTGCTTTGCCAGACTGCCAGTTCGTGGAAGCAGACATCCGCAACTGGCAACCGGAACAGGCACTCGATCTGATTTTTGCTAATGCCTCACTGCAATGGCTGCCCGACCACTACGAATTGTTTCCTCACTTGGTTTCTTTACTTAATCCGCAGGGCGTGCTGGCAGTACAGATGCCAGATAACTGGCTGGAGCCGACTCATGTGCTCATGCGCGAAGTTGCCTGGGAACAAAACTACCCGGATCGCGGGCGTGAGTCGTTGGCTGGCATTCATGCTTACTACGATATTTTGAGCGAAGCCGGATGTGAGGTCGATATCTGGCGAACCACTTACTATCACCAGATGCCGTCGCACCAGGCGATTATCGATTGGGTGACCGCCACTGGATTACGTCCGTGGTTACAGGATCTGGCCGAGAGCGAACAGCAGCTTTTTCTTACGCGCTACCATCAGATGCTGGAAGAGCAGTATCCACTGCAAGAGAACGGACAGATACTGCTGGCATTTCCGCGTCTGTTTATTGTTGCCCGCCGTACGGAGTAATTATCACGTCAGCTGGTAATGACGATCGGGAAGAATTTTTGCTGGAATTTCGGCTTCATCGTTCATCTGTAACAGGTCAATTTCAATAGCGTTGCAGATGGCATCCAGCGGTAAATCATTGTTTTCAGTACCGAACGGATCTTCCAATTCTTCCGCCAGACAATCCAGCGAAATAAAAGTGTAGGAAATCAGCACAGAGATAAAAGGCGTCATGTAATGCAGGTCCACGACCAGCGCGAACGGCAGCATGATACAAAACAGATAAACGGTACGATGCAAAATCAGGGTGTAGGCAAAGGGAATTGGCGTGTAGGCAATGCGCTCACAGCCTGCCAGAACCGCTGAAATATCATTAAGCCGATCGTTGAGGCTAATAAACAGGATATCTGAAAGCTGCCCATTGCGGCGCTGAACCGCCAACCACTCCCCCATTATTAACAAGATACGGTTAGCTGGAGAGTTCGAAGCCAGTACAGGCTGAAGATCTTCAGTCTTGAGATAATGAGCCAGCACTTCCGCCTGTGGCTGTTTGCGTAATGTCATGCGTAAACAGTGGGCGAAGGCGATTTGCAACCGGGCAAACTCCCTTACACTTGCCGAATCCGGCAATGTCGTTTTTACCTCGCGCAGTAACGACCGTGAGGCAATCATCAACTGCCCCCAAAGTTTTCGCGCTTCAACGTAACGGGCGTACCCGGCATTATTACGAAAACCAAGAAAAATGGCGATGGCGACACCGAGAATGCTGAACGGTGCGAGGGTGAATTTGATGCCCAGATGCGTGTACCAGGGCAGCATGAAAATAACAGCGATAGAAAAGAGAAAATTGAGTAGTAAGCGCGATGATATCTTGGATAATACTGAGCCGTGCCAGACAAAAATACGGCGCAGCCAGTGTTGTTGTGGACGAACAATCATGGTTATCTTCAGGCGTGAAAAAGTCGCCCTATTAAACGTGATTACGATCACATTCTCAAGACGCTACTTACAAATTACCTACAAGCTTACAACATTAACAGGCGCTGCATGTGGCATCTGTTAATGATAAAGGCACATAGGATGTTGTAACTAATATAGTGAAATAAGAAACCCGGTCGAAACCGGGTTCAGAAGTAACGGTGTTATTAGCACAACGGACGTACAGCTTCGCGCATCCCTTTTTCAAGAATCGCATCCAGGTCATTAGCAACCTGCTCGACCAGACCAGGCACTTGCGTCAGGTCCTGCTCCCAGTGGTCTTTTTCTGCCAAAACAATCGCTACCAGTTCCTGGGTGCCGATAACACGGTCACGATGCTGGCTCCAGAGTTGCTGATAACGTTCCAGCCGGTGTGCATCGTCCTGTACCGGATATGTTTCTCCGTTACGCTCACCGCGATAGAAGGCAATCAAAGCCGCTAATGCGAAAGTAAGGCGCGCCGGAAGTGTGCCTTTTGCCTTCTGCCCTGCCAGCAGCTGCGGCAGGATGCGAGTGCGGAACTTGGTCATACCGTTGAGCGCGATAGACAGCAGCTGATGCTTAATGTACGGGTTACGGAAACGCCCGGTGACTGCACTGGCGAAAGATTCCAGTTCATCACGAGGCAAATCCAGTACCGGAATAATTTCTTCGTAGATAGCTTTTTCAACGAATGCGCAAATTTCAGCATCGTTCATCGCTTCACCTACGGTATCCAGCCCTGCCTGGAACGCCACCGGCACCAGCGCGGTGTGCGCACCGTTGAGGATTGCCACTTTGCGTTCTTTGTACGGTTTAATATCGTCAACAATCAGCACGTTGAGCGGATATTTGTCCAGACGCAGTTCAGTCGCTAAGGATTTCGGTCCCTGAATCACAAACAGGTAAAAGTGTTCAGCGGTGTCGAGAAAACCATCGTGATAACCCAGTTCTTCTTCCAGTTTAGCCACTTCATCGCGCGGATAACCGGTAACGATACGGTCCACCAGCGTAGAACAGAAGCTGTTAGCCTGATCCAGCCATTGAATAAATGCTTCTGGCAGTGCCCACTCTTGCGCATAGCGCAGCACCAGTTCACGCAACGCGTCGCCATTGTAGTCAATCAACTCACACGGAATGATGATCCAACCTTTATCCAGCGCACCGTTGAAATGGCTAAAGCGTTCGAACAGCAGACGGGTCAGTTTTGCCGGATAGCTTACCGCTGGCGCGTCATCGAATTTATCGCCCGCATGGTAGCTGATACCCGCTTCGGTGGTGTTAGAGAAAACAAAGCGCATTTCCGGGTTGTGCGCCAGTTTCAGGAATTCATCGTATTCACTGTAGACGCTGATTTCACGATTAACCGAGCGAATCAGACGCGCGTCGCTGACCGCTTCCCCCTTCTCATTCAGGCCACGGATAATGGTGGTGTACAGACCATCCTGCGTGCTCAGTGACGGCGGGAATGAAGTTTCAATCGGACGAACAACGACCACACCAGAATTCAGATCGGTGTGCTCATTCAGGAGATCGATTTGCCAGTCAACAAAGGCGCGCAGGAAGTTACCTTCACCAAACTGAATGATACGTTCTGGATACTGTGCACCGGGAAAATCGCGACGATTTAGTGTTTTCACAATGGGTTCCCTTCTGATTAGTCATACAACCTGTTTGAATTGGTACGACAGGTTAGCAAACTTTAATACGCCGAACCCCTGTTTTGATCAACTCCTGATGATTAATGAGCAGTTTTATGAGAAAAGTGTGGCGCGGATCATGGTTTAATCGAGGAAATACGCCTTTTCCTGGATCATAAAGTGGTAGAACACATTGCATTCAAATCGCGCGGAATGAATAAAGATGTCAGACAACTTCCTCACCGTAACGCATAGTGCTGGTACGGTTGCGCCCATCTTTCTTCGAGCGATACAGACACGTATCGGCTTCGACCATCAATTTATTAAAATCATCGGTCAGCGTTCGGTACGATGCGCGACCACTACCGACGCCAATACTTACCGTGAGATAAAGCGTTTTTTGTTGCCAGGTGAATGGTTGCAGTTCAACGCCTTTACGGATTTTTTCCGCCATTAGCAGACCATCGACAGGATTCACCGACGGCACTGCAACAGCAAATTCTTCGCCGCCCATGCGCGCCACCAGCCCCTTATCACCGACAATCTTCTGAATATGCCGGGCAAACACGCTTAACACTTTATCGCCACATTCATGTCCATAGTTATCGTTAATGCTTTTGAAATAGTCGATATCAAGCAGCATGACCGTCAGATGTTGTGTCTGTTTCAGCGATGGACTTTTCAGCGCCTCATAAAGACCGGACCGTGAGTAAACCTGAGTCAGAAAATCAAAGTCGGCTCGCAGCGCAACTTGCTTCATTAGCGAATTGATCGCTGCCACGCTAAAAGAAACCATAATTGGGCATATCGCCATCGTGGCAATACCGAGACGTGCGGAGAACATTTCCGGAATGGAGAACGGCGAACCGACCGAGATATCAATCACCGAATTTGCCACCAGTACGATTTCCACCGCACCGGTGACAAAGGTCAACAGACATGTTACCTGCGGCGTATAGCGCACTGCACACCAGATTAATGCAGGCAGCGGGAACGCCAGACTCCCCGCTCCGCCAATGACTACCGAGGCAATAACCGACACAATAAGCGCGATGGCGGGCATCATCTGTTCTGCTTTAAAGCGCGGCAGCACTCCAGGAATAGCCAACGTCAGCATACAAGGCACGATCAAAACGCCCGTTGAGAATTGCTCACTGAACCAGTCCGCAAGCAAAGGCCAGAAATCCAGACTATCAATACTGACCGAACCAATCGCCCCGACAATAGCGCATAATAATGCGGCAATCAGACAGTAATTAAATAGCCGTAAGGCACTTACTGGCTCATACTTATTTTTCCCCAGACGCTTATCCCGCACGACCAGTAAGGCGACGGTAACAATAAACATCATATTGGAGAAATTGATAACCAGTGAAACCAGTCCCCATTCGGTGGTTATGGCATCATAAACCAGCATCGCCACATAACTGATCGCATAGTAATGCAGTCGATTAAGCCAGACATAGCGGGCAAACACCCCCGCCATTACGCCATTCAGCGGCCAGAAAAGAGAAAGTTCGTGAACCAGCCGTAACTCTGCACCAATAAAATAGAACAGCGTGGTTAGCGCAAAAATAGCGATGCTATTACGTAGCAGATGACCTTCCTGGAACAAACGGAAAGTTGAAATGGGGTGTACATGCATTAATTATCTGTCCATACAATTGCGGGTGGCAATTATCTCAACGTAATAAGTAAATTCTCATAAAGGATAGCATGTTCGCTAACAGCGGCGGCAAATAAAGGTACCCTGGGAATGCTATTTTATCGTTTTCCGCAATTCTCATGGCTGATTCATCTGTACAACCAGCCAGTGATAGATTACCGCCACGATATAACGTTGTTGTTCTTCGCTTAACGAAA
The DNA here is from genome assembly GCF_046487665.1 of Escherichia sp. WS1152. Classification (NCBI taxonomy): domain Bacteria; kingdom Pseudomonadati; phylum Pseudomonadota; class Gammaproteobacteria; order Enterobacterales; family Enterobacteriaceae; genus Escherichia; species Escherichia sp. WS1152. The sequence goes on from NZ_JBJQJA010000004.1 coordinate 25,207, forward strand.
CACCCTGCGGAATGTTATGCCACTTAGCCAGACAACCGCGACAGCAGGTCGCGGTGGCGTGCTGAGCGATAAACACCGGATGCCCGCGCATGGGGGTTTGCTTACCGTCATTAGCCGGTAATGCCGGAGCAAGACGTTTAGCGACAAAATCCGCCGCATGTTGTTCGATGACTGGCGCGCCTTTCTCCAGGCAATACTGACGCTCTTTCATGCCCAGACGAAAGCGAGAGCGAAATTTTGAACGGGATAAACGCGCGAAGAGTGGATCGAGGGACTGCATTAATAAACCGAACGCCCTAACTGTTTCGTCAATTGTTCAAGGACGGCAATACCCGCAAGCGAGTTACCTGCATCATCCAGTTCCGGACTCCAGACAGCGATGGCCATTTCATGCGGAACAATCGCCACAATACCGCCACCAACGCCAGATTTCGCCGGTAGCCCCACCCGCCAGGCAAACTCCCCCGCGTTCTGGTACATACCACTGGTCGCCATCAGCGCGTTAATTTGCCGCGCCTGCATTGGCGTCACCACAGGTTCATCAATATGAATAGCTTTCCCCTGATTAGCCAGAAAGACAAACGTCCGGGCCAGCTCTACACAGCTCATTTTCAGAGCGCAGTAATGAAAGTAGTTTTGCAGAACGGTTGTCACATCATGATGGAAATTGCCAAACGACTTCATCAGCCAGGCGATAGCCGCATTTCGCGCGGAATGTTCAAATTCGGAACGCGCTACCACCGTATCGTATGAAATATCAGACACACCGCTTAAGCCGCGCACGACTTCCAGCATACGTTGCCGTGGTGCGCTTAATCGCCCTTGCAACATATCGCAGACCACCAGCGCACCAGCATTAATAAACGGATTACGCGGAATACCCTGCTCCATTTCCAGTTGCACTAAAGAATTGAACGGTGATCCAGACGGATCTTTGCCGACGCGTTGCCAGATTTCCTCTTCGGAGTAATGACGCATGGCGACAACGAGACTCAGCACTTTGGAAATAGACTGAATGGAAAAACGTTCTTGCGCGTCTCCGGCCTGAAAAAGCTGTCCGTCAACGGTACAGATAGCAATGCCCAATCGGGAACCGTCTACTGTAGCCAGCGCCGGAATATAATCCGCGACTTTACCCTGACCAATGAGCGGCCGCACTTGCCGCAAGATGTTTTCTAAAATTGCATTATCCATGGCGACTGCCACTTTCTACTCCTGGACCGCAGGTCTGAAAAGACCTGCGAGTATATCAGAGCTGAATATGTCGCGTCAGATCCGGTCTTTCCACACCGTCTGGATATTACAGCATTCGTGTAAGCCGAAATGGGAAAGCTCACGACCAAAGCCACTCTTTTTCACGCCACCAAAGGCCACTCGCGCGTCGCTGGCACAATAACCATTGATAAACACCCCACCGCATTCCAGACGTGCCGCCATCTGTCTGGCCTGTGTTTCGTCGGTGGTAAAAATGGTCGCTGAAAGGCCGAACTCACTATCATTAGCCAGTTCCAGCGCATGTTCTGCATCTTTCGCAACGGTGATTGCCGCAACAGGGCCAAACATTTCTTCCCGAAACGCGGTCATTTCTGGGGTAACATTCGCCAGAACCGTTGGCGGATAGTAGTTACCTGCCCCAGCCATCTTTTCCCCGCCCAGTAACAAACGCGCACCCTGCGCCAGGGTTTTCTCCACCTGATGATGCAGCTCATCACGTAAATCAAAACGAGCCATTGGTCCGAGAGCGTTCTCTTCATCACGGGGATCGCCCATTTTCAAGGCTGCCGCAGCTGCCACAAAACGTTCGGTAAATGCAGAAGCAATTCCCTCTTCGATAATAAAGCGTTTTGCCGCTGCACAAACCTGTCCGGTATTCTGATAACGTCCGGCTACCGCCGCTTTAACCGCCAGTTCCAGATCGGCATCGTTAAGCACAATAAATGGATCCGAACCGCCCAGTTCCAGTACGCATTTTTTCAGTGCCGCTCCAGCCTGTGCGCCAATAGCCGCTCCCGCACGAACACTTCCGGTCACCGTGACAGCAGCAATGCGCGAATCTTTAATCATTTGACTGACACCGTCGTTGTCGGCATTCAGCCAGCCATATACGCCTTGCGGGATTCCCGCATCTTTAAACACCTGGGCAATGAGCTGAGCACAGCCCATCACATTCGGCGCATGTTTAAGTAAGTAGCCGTTACCTGCAAGAATGATGGGAACCGCGCCACGCATCACCTGCCATAACGGAAAGTTCCACGGCATAATCGCCAGAATCGTCCCCAACGGTCGATACTCAATAACTGCCTGCTGATTTTCCACCAGCGTAGGTTCCGCCTTCAGCATTGCCGGACCATGTTCTGCATACCAGTCACACAAATTCGCCGATTTCGCCACTTCAGCGCGCGCCTGATTGATTGGTTTGCCCATTTCACGGGTGATCATTTGCGCCATTTCTTCGCTACGGGCGCGCAGAGCCTTACCGATACCACGCAGTTTTTCAGCACGATAATCTATATTTGTCTCGCGCCAGTCGCGAAAGCCTGCTGCCGCCAGCTGAAGTGCGTTTTCGATATCGTTAGCGCCAGCCCACGGCAGCACAGAAAGTTGTTCACCCGTGGCAGGATTTATTGAAATTGCATGAGTTGCCGGAGTAATGGTCATCGGGGTATCTCCTTTATGAGTCATGGTATGAAGATACGCAGATTTACTCTTGCTTTAAAATGAATAATATTAAGCCACTTATTCACGAATCGAGAATATTATGGATCTGACACAACTGGAGATGTTCAACGCGGTTGCCGAAGCTGGCAGCATAACCCAGGCAGCAGCAATAGTGCATCGCGTGCCGTCGAATCTCACTACCCGTCTACGCCAGCTGGAAACAGAACTAGGGGTAGATCTGTTTATTCGCGAGAATCAGCGTTTACGTCTCTCTCCTGCCGGGCATAACTTTTTACGCTATAGCCAACAAATTCTCGCGTTAGTGGATGAAGCGCGGAGCGTTGTCGCTGGCGATGAGCCGCAAGGTTTATTTTCTCTTGGTTCGCTGGAAAGCACCGCAGCAGTGCGCATTCCGGCCACGCTGGCGGAATTCAACCATCGTTATCCCAAAATTCAGTTTTCACTTTCCACCGGCCCTTCCGGCACTATGCTGGAAGGAGTGCTGGAGGGAAAACTGAATGCGGCATTTATTGATGGGCCCATTAACCATACTGCCATTGACGGGATACCGGTATACCGCGAGGAGCTGATGATCGTCACGCCACAAGGTCATGCGCCAGTAATCCGCGCCAGTCAGGTTAACGGCAGTAACATTTATGCCTTCCGCGCCAATTGTTCGTATCGTCGCCACTTCGAGAGCTGGTTTCATGCTGACGGTGCCGCTCCGGGAACTATTCACGAGATGGAGTCGTATCACGGGATGTTGGCCTGTGTGGTCGCAGGAGCAGGCATTGCGCTTATTCCACGCTCTATGCTGGAAAGTATGCCGGGGCATCACCAGGTTGAAGCGTGGCCGTTAGCTGAGCAATGGCGTTGGTTAACAACCTGGCTGGTCTGGCGTCGCGGTGCGAAAACGCGTCCGCTTGAGGCATTTATTCAACTACTGGATGTGTCTGACTCGGCAAAACAGAGTTACCAATGAGCTATTTTGATAGTTCTTGCGGCTAATATGCTCTATATAGTGATGTTCCGATGACTTATGACTATATGGGGCAAATATGGTTACGCCAGTAAGCATCAGCAATTACATATCTCTTCCTGATGATTTTCCCGTTCGTAATATTGCACCACAGGTAAAAGAAGTTTTAAAGGACTTTATTGATGCGCTAAGTACAATAATATGTGATGAAGAGTGGCGCACGTCTTTAAACATCAACTCAGCCACAAAAAAGATATTTAATAACCTTGATAACTTATCATATATTCAGAGGACTTCTTTTCGGGGTAACGACACACTATACAATGAAAAGGTTCAGTTTAAACTCACTTATCCCGTCAAGAATGGAAGACACAAAGAAAATATTGAATTTCAGGTAGTAATAAATTTAAGCCCTATTTATTTAGATAATTTTCGCCATGATGGAGAAATTAATATTTTTGCGCTCCCAACCCAAAGCCTGTCACTATGGGACGCGTATTTCAGACCGGCGTCGAGCGTGTGCTATTTCTGTTTCTGAATGATTTTATTGAACAATTTCCAATGTTCAACCTTGGCGTTCCCATCAAAAGAGCGCATACACCACATATTGAACCCCTGCCTCCGGATCGCCATACCGCTGCAGATTACTTACGCCAGTTTGATTTGCTTGTCCTGAATTTTATCTCTCGCGGTAATTTTGTCATACTCCCCCGATTATGGAATAACTCTGAGGTTCACAGATGGTTCGTCAATAAAGATCCTAACTTGATCACCGCCATTCTCGACATAACAGACGGCGAATTAAAAGAGGATTTATTGCAAAGCCTGATGGATTCATTAGGTTCTAACAAACATGTACTACCCGAAGTCTGCATCTGCTTTTTATCCCTTTTAGCAGAACAAGAATCTCCTCATTTTCAGGACTTGTTTTTATTTTTCGCCAATATGTTATTGCACTATCACCAATTTATGAATCCCAATGAAAGTGATTTGAATGACGTGTTGATGCCAGCATCATTAAGTGATGATAAAATTATCAAACATATGGCGCGCAGGACCCTCAAACTGTTTGTAAAAATGAAACGCCGCCAAAAGTTACTCACGAAGACCTGGTGAAAAACAGGCCTCGCTCCCCTGTCAGACCACCTATACCCGCAACCGCCAAAACGCCAGACCTCCCTGAACGTCATTAAACCGTGATGTTACCGACTCTCTGACGCGGAACAGAATCAGCGTCAGAGAAACGGAAAACGCGATCCAGATCACAAATGCATTGTATTCACATCATTAACCGTTTTAAGATCATTTCATCACTTTTTCGCAACTCACCCGATAATCTGTTATGACAACAAACACTGTTTCCCGCAAAGTGGCGTGGCTACGGGTCGTTACGCTGGCAGTCGCCGCCTTCATCTTCAACACCACCGAATTTGTCCCTGTTGGCCTGCTCTCTGACATTGCGCAAAGTTTTCACATGCAAACCGCTCAGGTCGGCATTATGTTGACCATTTATGCATGGGTAGTGGCGCTAATGTCATTGCCTTTTATGTTAATGACCAGCCAGGTTGAACGGCGCAAATTACTGATCTGCCTGTTTGTGGTGTTTATTGCCAGCCACGTACTGTCGTTTTTATCGTGGAGCTTTACCGTTCTGGTGATCAGTCGCATTGGTGTGGCTTTTGCACATGCGATTTTCTGGTCGATTACGGCGTCTCTGGCGATCCGTATGGCTCCGGCCGGGAAGCGGGCACAGGCCTTGAGTTTAATTGCCACCGGTACAGCACTGGCGATGGTCTTAGGTTTACCTCTCGGGCGCATTGTGGGCCAGTATTTCGGTTGGCGAATGACCTTCTTCGCGATTGGTATTGGGGCGCTTATCACCCTTTTGTGCCTGATTAAGTTACTTCCCTTACTGCCCAGTGAGCATTCCGGTTCATTGAAAAGCCTCCCGCTATTGTTCCGCCGCCCGGCATTGATGAGCATTTATTTGTTAACTGTGGTGGTTGTCACCGCCCATTACACGGCATACAGCTATATCGAGCCTTTTGTGCAAAACATTGCGGGATTCAGCGCCAACTTTGCCACGGCATTACTGTTATTACTCGGTGGTGCGGGCATTATTGGCAGCGTGATTTTCGGTAAACTGGGTAATCAGTATGCGTCTGCGTTGGTGAGTACGGCGATTGCGCTGTTGCTGGTGTGCCTGGCATTGCTGTTACCTGCGGCGAACAGTGAAATACACCTCGGGGTGCTGAGTATTTTCTGGGGGATCGCGATGATGATCATCGGGCTTGGTATGCAGGTTAAAGTGCTGGCGCTGGCACCAGATGCTACTGACGTCGCGATGGCGCTATTCTCCGGCATATTTAATATTGGAATCGGGGCGGGTGCGTTGGTAGGTAATCAGGTGAGTTTGCACTGGTCAATGTCGATGATTGGTTATGTGGGCGCGGTGCCTGCTTTTGCCGCGTTAATATGGTCAATCATTATATTTCGCCGCTGGCCAGTGACACTCGAAGAACAGACGCAATAGTTGAAAGGCCCATTCGGGCCTTTTTTAATGGTACGTTTTAATGATTTCCAGGATGCCGTTAATAATAAACTGCACACCCATACATACCAGCAGGAACCCCATCAGGCGGGAGATCGCTTCAATGCCACCCTTGCCCACCAGCCGCATAATTGCGCCGGAGCTGCGTAGGCTTCCCCACAAAATAACCGCCACCAGGAAAAAGATCAGCGGCGGCGCAACCATCAGTACCCAATCAGCGAAGGTTGAACTCTGACGCACTGTGGACGCCGAGCTAATAATCATCGCTATGGTTCCCGGACCGGCGGTACTTGGCATTGCCAGTGGTACAAAGGCAATATTGGCACTGGGTTCATCTTCCAGCTCTTCCGACTTGCTTTTCGCCTCCGGTGAATCAATCGCTTTCTGTTGCGGAAAGAGCATCCGAAAACCGATAAACGCGACGATTAAGCCGCCTGCAATTCGCAGACCGGGAATCGAAATGCCAAATGTATCCATCACCAGTTGCCCGGCGTAATACGCCACCATCATGATGGCAAATACGTACACCGAGGCCATCAACGACTGACGATTACGTTCGGCACTGTTCATATTGCCTGCCAGGCCAAGAAATAACGCGACAGTTGTTAATGGGTTAGCTAACGGCAGTAACACCACCAGCCCCAGGCCAATTGCTTTAAACAAATCTAACATTGGTGGTTGTTATCCTGTGTATCTGGGTTATCAGCGAAAAGTATAAGGGGTAAACAAGGATAAAGTGTCACTCTTTAGCTAACCTTGCATCGCATTGACCAAAACTTGAACCGATTTAGCAAAACGTGGCATCGTTCAATTCATTCATTTGACTTATACTTGCCTGGGCAATATTATCCCCTGCAACTAATTACTTGCCAGGGCAACTAACGTGAAAAGTACCAGCGATCTGTTCAATGAAATTATTCCATTGGGTCGCTTAATCCATATGGTTAATCAGAAGAAAGATCGTCTGCTTAACGAGTATCTGTCTCCGCTGGATATTACCGCGGCACAGTTTAAGGTGCTCTGCTCTATCCGCTGCGCGGCGTGTATTACTCCGGTTGAACTGAAAAAAGTGTTGTCGGTCGACCTGGGAGCACTGACCCGTATGCTGGATCGCCTGGTCTGTAAAGGCTGGGTTGAAAGGTTGCCGAACCCGAATGATAAGCGCGGCGTACTGGTAAAACTTACCACCAGCGGCGCGGCAATATGCGAACAATGCCATCAATTAGTTGGCCAGAACCTGCATCAAGAATTAACAAAAAACCTGACGGCGGACGAAGTGGCAACACTTGAGCATTTGCTTAAGAAAGTCCTGCCGTAAACAAAAAAGAGGTATGACGATGTCCAGACGCAATACTGACGCTATTACCATTCATAGCATTTTGGACTGGATCGAGGACAACCTGGAATCGCCACTGTCACTGGAGAAAGTGTCAGAGCGTTCGGGTTACTCCAAATGGCACCTGCAACGGATGTTTAAAAAAGAAACCGGTCATTCATTAGGCCAATACATCCGCAGCCGTAAGATGACGGAAATCGCGCAAAAGCTGAAGGAAAGTAACGAGCCGATACTCTATCTGGCAGAACGATATGGCTTCGAGTCGCAACAAACTCTGACCCGAACCTTCAAAAATTACTTTGATGTTCCGCCGCATAAATACCGGATGACCAATATGCAGGGCGAATCGCGCTTTTTACATCCATTAAATCATTACAACAGCTAGTTGATAACGTGACAACGTCACTGAGGCAATCATGAAACCACTTTCATCCGCAATAGCAGCTGCGCTTATTCTCTTTTCCGCGCAGGGCGTTGCGGAACAAACCACGCAGCCAGTTGTTACTTCTTGTGCCAATGTCGTGGTTGTTCCCCCATCGCAGGAACAACCACCGTTTGATTTAAATCACATGGGTACTGGCAGTGATAAGTCGGATGCGCTCGGCGTGCCCTATTATAATCAACACGCTATGTAGTTATTGTCAGGCTCTGATCACAGAGCCTGACATCTCCGTAATATCTTCCTCAAGTCTCAAATATTTTCGCCATTGTTGGCGATGAGATCCCGATACCAGTAAAACGACGCTTTACGTATCCGTTCCAGCGTTCCCTTCCCTTCGTTGTCTTTATCGACATAAATCATTCCGTAGCGCTTTTTCATTTCCCCTGTTCCGGCAGAAACCAGGTCAATGCAGCCCCACGGGGTGTAGCCAATTAAGTCAACACCATCTTCAACTACGGCTTTTTTCATTTCCCGAATATGGGAAGCAAAGTAATCAATGCGATAGTGATCGTTCACCGTGCCGTCAGCTTGTCTCTGGTCAACCGCACCAAATCCATTTTCGACAATAAACAGCGGCAACTGGAAATGATCCCAGAACCAGTTGAGTGAATAACGTAGCCCTGCCGGATCAATTTGCCATCCCCATTCGGATGTATCGATATAAGGGTTGCTGACCAAATCTCGTGGTTCAACATAATCCAGTTGCGGGTTATCGGGCGAAAATTGTGTCGTAAAAGACATGTAGTAGCTAAAGCCGATAAAGTCGACACAACCACTGGTAAGAATCGCGTTATCTTCTGGTGTGATATCGAGGTTGAATCCTTTCCTGGCAAAGTAATTCAGCATATGTTGCGGGTAATATCCACGAGCATGAACATCAGTAAACCAGTAACGACGATGCATCGCTTTCGTGGCCATCATCATATCGTTGGGTGCACACGTCAGAGGATAGATGGGGCACATGGCGATCATACAGCCAATGTTAAATTCAGGATTGATCGATTTTCCAGTCTGTACCGCCAGGGCACTGGCAACTAACTCGTAATGTACCGCCTGGTACATTATTTGTTCGCGCTCATTGATATCTTCCTCTGGCGAATACAAGATACCGGAATTAGTAAATGGACACAGGCTTTCGCTGAAATTCACCTGATTATTGATTTCGTTAAACGTCATCCAGTACTTTACTTTTTCTTTATAGCGCGTGAAGACCGTTGATGCGAAGCGGATAAAAAAGTCGATCAGTTTACGGTTTCGCCAGCCACCATATTTTGTCACCAGATGATAAGGCATTTCAAAATGCGAAAGCGTCACCACAGGTTCCATTCCCTGCTTCAGGCACTCATCGAACAGATCATCATAAAATTGTAAACCCTCTTCATTCGGCTCCTGTTCGTCACCTTGCGGAAAGATTCGTGTCCAGGCAATGGAAGTTCGAAAGCATTTGAATCCCATCTCGGCAAATAACTGAATATCTGTTTTATAGCGATGATAAAAATCAATTGCTTCATGATTGGGATAATTAAGCCCGTCGATAACGCCTTCTGTCACTTCACGCGGCACCCCGTGAGCGCCAGCAGTCATCACATCAGCGATACTGATGCCTTTTCCTCCTTCATTCCAGCCACCTTCCAACTGATGCGCGGCTACCGCGCCGCCCCATAAAAAACCTTTTTTAAATCCTGACATACACAACTCCTTAACTAAAATAGATTACCACCAGACTTCCGCCTGGATGCCGGCCATAAACTCGTCTTTGCTGTTCTCATTAAACTTAAAATTCGATAATTCGTTATCCAGAATATTTATATACGTTCCATAGAAGCGAATTTCTGGTCGTGAACCTAAAATGCTTTCACCCACTTTCAATGCATGCCAGAGTGTCGTTTTATAAGCCGATTCATTTAGTGTTACACCCTGCTGAGTTTTGTTCTGTTGCTTAAACCAGCCTAATTCAAGCCCCGTCTGATTCCATGTATTCCAGATCCAGGCCGGTCTTATTACAGTGCGAATACTGTCAAAATCACTATGAGCACCACTTTCATAACTATAAACATCTTCGCCGTGAGAATAGACAAGCGCGTTAGCCATAATAATATTGTCAGTAAGATACATCTCGCCCTGAGAGATTAAACGCCAGGCGATCCCATTGGTATGGTCACCATAGTAATAGCGACCGTGCGCCATCGTATTACTGGCATCTGAGAAACTGGCAAAACTGCTGGCATAGGAATTATTGGCAACCTGTAACGTAAATTCATTAAACGTATCGCGTTGCAGGTTTTGCCGTAAAACAGAAGTCAGCATCCAGCTATCTTTCATTTCAAAATAACTGTCGTCATTTTCATTATCTTGTTGTTGATCCGTTTTATTAGGTGCGGAATATTTAGCCATTAATGATAATGTCGCATCATCCCATAACGGGATATTGCGATAACGAACATCCACAGAATTGGTATTCATCTGGCTGGTACGCGAAAAATCACGAGAGTAAACATCGACATCATCACGGCTTAAGGACATATCAAACAGCCCTACACCAAGTGCCCAGTTTTCAATCCCCACACCCGCGGCGACATCCGTGGTTAAGGTTTTCCAGTCCAGCATCTGGATCTCATATTGCGGGAGTTTATGTTTGCCGACCCAGAAGTCTGCCTCTGGCGCGAAGGGTAAAAAACCTCGCGTTGTCAGATAAATATCACTGAACTGCATGATATTTTCATTGGCACTGTCACCAAACCAGGCATCGTTATACTGCTCACCCACGTTGCCATCATAGGTAACGACCGCATTTGCCGTTTTACCGTCCTGATTATAAACACGCTGATTTAAGGTCAGGTCAAACCAACCGCTCATCTCATTACCAAAACGTCCCAGAGAACCCGCTGCATAAGTTTGTGGTGAGCCGTGATTACCAGTACCCCAGCCTGAGCGGAAGTACCCCTGATAGCTGAACCCAATATCATCCTTTATATATTTACTGATATCTTTCAGGGTCACGCTTTCGATAGTGGTTTTGTCGCCTTTACTTTCAATAACGGCAACTTGCTGCGATCCATTTATAGTATGCGCTGCGGTAAACGAGTTCTGTTCGCCGTTTTCATTTTTGATGTTATCAGCGACGGGAGATGTCGCTGATATTTCAGCAAGCGAGGCTGATTTATATTTGTTTTCCGTGATGATTTTTTGTAAGGTCGAAAGTCGGGATTTATATACTCCCAGTTCATTCTGTGTTGCTTTCAGCTCTTGTTTATTTTGCGACAATTCATTTTCAAGCAATTCAAGGCGCTGCTCTATGGTTAATTTTGTTGCCATCGCGTTCAATGGAAACAATGCTGTAATAATAGAAAAAGACAAAAGGCTGACGTTAAGCGTCTTTATATTCATGACTTATCCTTAAGAGTGTAATAATTTCCTCCAGCTATCGCACTGGAGGAAAAAATCAGGCATGGAGTTCTTTTCTTAATGAAATAATTTCCCTGGCTAAATCCTGGCATAATATTGCATTCATCAAATGATCCTGTGCATGAACCAGAATTAAATTAACTTTTATCTTGCCACAGCCTTCATCCTGACTAATTAATGCGGTCTGAATCTTATGTGCCTGAAGACAGGCAGATTCAGAACTGGCCATTAGCTGAGTTGCGCCCTGCCAGTCTTTTTGCCCGGCACAACGTATGGCTTCCATCGCGTCAGAACGTGCCTGCCCCGCGTTGACCAGTAACTCCATAACAAGTTCTTCATCTGCAAACATCACAATCTCCTTCCTGGGTAAATGGAATTATCCGTTAGTTGTCATGTTATTGACTTTGTTGGCGGCAATAACAAAAGGTAAATAGATCATTGTCGCCACACCTAAACATAAAAAACCAACCAGTAAAGCCAGCCAGTTCCCCCCGGTTCCGAGGAAAGCAATTAAAGGTCCGGGCGTAGTCCAGGGCACGGCATAAGCAACCGGTGGAATAATTTCCATCGAAACAAAGAAGTAACCAATGGCACAGTTAACAATGGGAACCATAATAAACGGCACCATCATGATGGGGTTAAGTACAATAGGAAGGCCAAACATTATCGGTTCATTGATATTGAAAATACCGGGGATAAATGACATTTTTGCCAGATCACGGTATTCCGCACGCTTAGAAGCGATAAAAATAGCCAACAATAACCCCAACGTCATACCTGAGCCGCCGCAGTTGGCGAATGCATCATTAATAGAAGTCCAGGTAATCGGATATGGCGCGCCCCAGGTAGTGCCATGTTGAGCGGCCCAGGAGAGATTCTCCAGATTAGCCTCAGAAAAAACGGTTTCTCGAATTGCCGATGTGGTATTAGGTCCGTGGATCCCCAGCACCCACAGGAAATTACCCACAGCCCCCAGGATAATTACCGCAAAGATATTCGTTCCCATATGTTTGAGCGGCGTCTGGATTAATGTGTAAATAAGATCGTTTAGTCCTGCCGGGGATATCAGTGCCAGGCAATAATTAAGTGCGGAAAAGAACACCATGACAAAAAATATTGGCAATAAAACTTTAAATGAACGCGCTACCGCAGGCGGTACAGCTGCCGGCATCGTTATGGTGATTTTTGGGTTTCGAGCTAAGCGACAAAATATTTCACTGGTGATCAATGCAACGATAACAGCAACAAACAACCCCTGCGCGCCGAGATATTTGGTCGTCAGGAATGCTTGCCCATCTATCATCTGATATGGCGTATAAACAATAAAAAATGCTCCTATTGCCGTTAATCCGCATAAAAGATCATCTTGCTCATAGCTAATCGCCATATTCCTGGCGACCAGGAAAGCAATCATAATTGACATGATATTTACAGAACCATTCATTACCGGAGTAAAAATAGCTTGTGCTTTTTCAAGGTTGGGGAAAATGCTATTCAGATGCAGTAATCCGGCAATAAAACCGTCTGGCGATAATATGGCAAAGTTAATTAATATAATTAATGAACTTGCCATGATAATTGGAAACGTAAAAACGAATCCATCTCTCACCGCTGCAACATGTTTTTGTGAGTTTAACTTGATAGCAACTGGAACAAGAAAACGTTCCATTCCACGTTCGAATGAGGCCATTAATCCCATTTTTTTATACCTGTTGTTTTGGATATTTATACATCCCAATAAAGCATGTATGCCATATCCATTTTATGATGTGTGAAAAGTTAGTTCAGGTAATAGTTTAATAATATTAGATTCTTACTCTTGCAGTAGTTTCATCGCAAATTCAAGAACTGCCTGTCCGTTCATGGTGCCGTAGTCTTTCATCTCGATAACGGCTACAGGCATTTTCCCCTGTGCAACGGCTTCAATCTCTGGTTTCTGAAAGCGAACTTGCGGGCCAAGTAAAACAACGTCAACTTCGTTATTTTTAATTTTCCCTTTAGCCTCTGCAATCGCCAATGCGGAAATATTAACTTCAAGTGAAATAGCGTTAGCATGATCAATCATACGTTTAACCAGCATACTGGTTGACATGCCCGCAGCGCAAACTAACAATATTTTTTTCATATTTTCCCTTACTGGTATATAACAGATTACATTGTTTAAATATCATATCCCGCAGTAGCTATACGTCCTGGTACATTGATCACAGTAATACAGTGATAAAGTTGTTCAACATCAGGGTGATTATTAAACGACTCGGCCATACGATAAAACAATCAGGACTCAACTCCTTGTTTTCAATGGCTCTTAAAAGGTGCAAAAGTGATTTTTCAAAAGATTGCCCGCTTACTTAAATCCGAAATCAATGGCAATTCATGGCATGTTGGTGATTTGTTGCCGTCAGAAGCGGAACTCGCTGTTCGTTATAATGTTTCGCGTAATACCCTGCGTAAGGCATTATCCTTGCTGGAAGGCGAAGGAATTATTCACAGAAAGCATGGTTCAGGAACATACATTCAAAAAAAGAATTTTGTTGCACACATTGATCACATGAACAGTTTCAGTGAAATTGCGCATAAAAGCGGCAAAGAGGCAGGGAGTCAGATTATGAAATTTGAAGTGCAGGATGCTTCACCCACTATTGCGACTGAGCTGAATTTAGTGACTGGTGAGCAGGTTTATTACATAAAGAGACTGCGATTCATTGAGGATAATGCAGCACAATTAGAAGAAACGTGGATGTCAGTAGCACGTTTTCCTGATTTAACCGTGTCACATATGCAAAAATCCAAATTTTCATATATTGAGAATGAATGCGGGATCAAAATCATTGGCACCTTTGAAACTTTCTCCCCTACTTTTCCTACCCCAGAAATCGCCAGTATTTTACGGATCAGCCCACGGGATCCCATACTTAAAATTCAGACCCAGGCTGTGGACAGTAACTCTATTCCGCTGGATTATTCGTTACTTTACAGCAATATTTTCGAGTTCCAGGTAAAGTACTTTTTCCCGCGATAAAAGCAGACGCACAGAGTGCTGACATCACATTCTGTGCGTATGGTTTAGCCTCTAACCTTTACCGCTTTACGCCACCGCAAGCCAAATACATTGATATACAGCCCGGTCATAATGAGCACCGCACCTAAAAATTGCAGACCCGTTAAGCGTTCATCCAACAATAGTGCCGCACTTGCCAGTCCGACTACGGGCACCAGTAACGATAACGGTGCAACCCGCCAGGTTTCATAGCGTCCCAGTAACGTCCCCCAGATCCCATAACCAACAATTGTCGCCACAAACGCCAGATACATCAGCGACAAGATGGTGGTCATATCAATAGTAACCAGACTGTGAATCATGGATGCGGAACCATCGAGAATCAGCGAGGCAACAAAGAAGGGAATGATTGGGATTAAAGCGCTCCAGATTACCAGCGACATCACCGCCGGACGCGTTGAGTGCGACATGATCTTTTTATTGAAGATGTTGCCACACGCCCAACTAAATGCTGCAGCCAGGGTCAACATAAAGCCGAGCATCGCCACATGCTGACCGTTCAGACTATCTTCGATTAACACCAGTACGCCAAAAATCGCTAAGGCGATCCCCGCCAATTGTTTGCCATGCAATCGCTCCCCGAAAGTAAACGCGCCAAGCACGATAGTAAAAAACGCCTGTGCCTGTAACACCAGCGAAGCCAGTCCAGCAGGCATACCGAAGTTAATGGCACAAAAAAGAAAAGCAAACTGCGCAAAACTGATGGTTAATCCATACCCCAGCAGCAAATTCAGTGGTACTTTCGGTCGTGCGACAAAAAAGATAGCCGGAAAAGCGACCAGCATAAAGCGCAAACCGGCCAGCATCAGCGGTGGCATGTTATGAAGCCCCACTTTGATGACCACAAAATTTAGCCCCCATACGACCACTACCAGTAGCGCCAACACCCCATCTTTTCGCGACATTCTACCGCCTCTGAATTTCATCTTTTGTAAGCAATCAACTTAGCTGAATTTACTTTTCTTTAACAGTTGATTCGTTAGTCGCCGGTTACGACGGCATTAATGCGCAAATAAGTCGCTATACTTCGGATTTTTGCCATGCTATTTCTTTACATCTCTAAAACAAAACATAACGAAACGCACTGCCGGACAGACAAATGAACTTATCCCTACGACGCTCTACCAGCGCCCTTCTTGCCTCGTCGTTGTTATTAACCATCGGACGCGGCGCTACGCTGCCATTTATGACCATTTACTTGAGTCGCCAGTACAGCCTGAGTGTCGATCTAATCGGTTATGCGATGACAATTGCGCTCACTATTGGCGTCGTTTTTAGCCTCGGTTTTGGTATCCTGGCGGATAAGTTCGACAAGAAACGCTATATGTTACTGGCAATTACCGCCTTCGCCAGCGGTTTTATTGCCATTCCTTTAGTGAATAACGTAACGCTGGTGGTGCTCTTTTTTGCCCTCATTAACTGCGCCTATTCTGTTTTTGCTACCGTGCTGAAAGCCTGGTTTGCCGACAATCTTTCGTCCACCAGCAAAACGAAAATCTTCTCAATCAACTACACCATGCTAAACATTGGCTGGACCATCGGTCCGCCGCTCGGCACGCTGTTGGTGATGCAGAGCATCAATCTGCCCTTCTGGCTGGCAGCTATCTGTTCCGCGTTTCCCATGCTTTTCATTCAAATTTGGGTAAAGCGCAGCGAGAAAATCATCGCCACGGAAACAGGCAGTGTCTGGTCGCCGAAAGTTTTATTACAAGATAAAGCACTGTTGTGGTTTACCTGCTCTGGTTTTCTGGCTTCTTTTGTAAGCGGCGCATTTGCTTCATGCATTTCACAATATGTGATGGTGATTGCTGATGGGGATTTTGCCGAAAAGGTGGTCGCGGTTGTTCTTCCGGTGAATGCTGCCATGGTGGTTACGTTGCAATATTCCGTGGGCCGCCGACTTAACCCGGCTAACATCCGCGCGCTGATGACAGCAGGCACCCTATGTTTCGTCATCGGTCTGGTCGGTTTTATTTTTTCCGGCAACAGCCTGCTATTGTGGGGTATGTCAGCTGCGGTATTTACTGTCGGTGAAATCATTTATGCGCCGGGCGAGTATATGTTGATTGACCATATTGCGCCGCCAGGAATGAAAGCCAGCTATTTTTCCGCCCAGTCTTTAGGCTGGCTTGGTGCCGCGATTAACCCATTAGTGAGTGGCGTAGTGCTAACCAGCCTGCCGCCTTCCTCGCTGTTTGTCATCTTAGCGTTGGTGATCATTGCTGCGTGGGTGCTGATGTTAAAAGGGATTCGTGCAAGACCGTGGGGGCAGCCCGCGCTTTGTTGATTTAAGTCGAACACAATAAAAATTTAATTCAGCCTTCGTTTAGGTTACCTCTGCTAATATCTTTCTCATTGAGATGAAAATTAAGGTAAGCGAGGAAACACACCACACCATAAACGGAGGCAAATAATGCTGGGTAATATGAATGTTTTTATGGCCGTACTGGGAATAATTTTATTTTCTGGTTTTCTGGCCGCGTATTTCAGCCACAAATGGGATGACTAATGAACGGAGATAATCCCTCACCTAACCGGCCCCTTGTTACAGTTGTGTACAAGGGGCCTGATTTTTATGACGGCGAAAAAAAACCGCCAGTAAACCGGCGGTGAATGCTTGCATGGATAGATTTGTGTTTTGCTTTTACGCTAACAGGCATTTTCCTGCACTGATAACGGATCGTTGACACAGTAGCATCAGTTTTCTCAATGAATGTTAAACGGAGCTTAAACTCGGTTAATCACATTTTGTTCGTCAATAAACATGCAGCGATTTCTTCCGGTTTGCTTACCCTCATACATTGCCCGGTCTGCTCTTCCAATGACCACATCCAGAGGCTCTTCAGGAAATGCGCGACTCACACCTGCTGTCACGGTAATGTTGATATGCCCTTCAGAATGTGTGATGGCATGGTTATCGACTAACTGGCAAATTCTGACACCTGCACGACATGCTTCTTCATCATTAGCCGCTTTGACAATAATGATAAATTCTTCGCCCCCGTAGCGATAAACCGTTTCGTAATCACGCGTCCAACTGGCTAAGTAAGTTGCCAGGGTGCGTAATACTACATCGCCGATTAAATGCCCGTAGGTATCATTAACCAATTTAAATCGGTCAATATCCAACAACATTAAATAAAGATTCAGAGGCTCAGTGTTGCGTAACTGATGATCAAAGGATTCATCAAGAACCCGACGCCCCGGCAATCCCGTCAAAACATCCATATTGCTACGGATCGTCAGCAAATAAATTTTGTAATCGGTTAATGCCGCAGTAAAAGAAAGCAACCCCTCCTGAAAGGCGTCGAAATGCGCGTCCTGCCAGTGATTTTCAACAATAGCCAGCATTAATTCCCGACCACAGTTATGCATATGTTGATGGGCAGAATCCATTAGCCGAACGTAAGGTAATTCATCGTTATCGAGTGGCCCCAGATGATCAATCCACCGACCAAACTGGCACAGTCCATAAGAATGGTTATCCGTTATTTCTGGCTTACTGGCATCTCTCGCGACCACGCTGTGAAACATACTCACCAGCCACTGGTAGTGGGCATCGATAGCCTTATTGAGATTTAACAAGATGGCATCAATTTCCGTTGTCTTCTTGATCATTGCCACTCCTTTTTCACAGTTCCTTGTGCGCGCTATTCTAACGAGAGAAAAGCAAAATTACGTCAATATTTTCATAGAAATCCGAAGTTAGGAGTCATCTCTGAGATAACATTGTGATTTAAAACAAAATCAGCGGATAAAAAAGTGTTTAATTCTGTAAATCACCTCTGCATTATCGTAAATAAAAGGATGACAAATAGCATAACCCAATACCCTAATGGCCCAGTAGTTCAGGCCATCAGGCTAATTTATTTTTATTTCTGCAAATGAGTGACCCGAACGACGGCCGGCGCGCTTTTCTTATCCAGACTGCCGCTAATGTTGATCATCTGGTCCGGCTGAACTTCTCGTCCATCAAAGACGGCCGCAGGAATAACGGCATTAATTTCACCGCTCTTATCGCGAAAAACGTAACGGTCCTCTCCTTTGTGAGAAATCAAATTACCGCGTAGTGAAACCGAAGCGCCATCGTGCATGTTTTTTGCGAAATCAACGGTCATTTTTTTTGCATCATCGGTTCCGCGATAGCCATCTTCTATTGCATGAGGCGGCGGTGGCGCTGCATCCTGTTTTAAACCGCCCTGGTCATCTGCCAACGCATAAGGCATGACAAGAAAACTTGCTAATATAATGGCCTGAAATTTCATACTAACTCCTTAATTGCGTTTGGTTTGACTTATTAAGTCTGGTTGCTATTTTTATAATTGCCAAATAAGAATACTGCCAATTGTTATAAGGCATTTAAAATCAGCCCACTAGCTGTCAAATATTCAGAGAATTTAACTCACTAAAGTTAAGAAGATTGAAGAGTCTTAAACATATTTTCAGAATAATCGGATTTATATGTTTGAAAATTATTATATTTGACGAGCATACAGAAAAAGCAAATCACCTTTACATATAATAGCGTGGACAAAAAACAGTGAACATTAATAAAGATAAAATTGTACAACTCGCAGATACCGACACTATTGAAAACCTGACATCCGCGTTGAGTCAAAGACTTATCGCGGATCAATTACGCTTAACTACCGCCGAATCATGCACCGGCGGTAAGTTGGCTAGCGCCCTGTGTGCAGCTGAAGATACACCCAAATTTTACGGTGCAGGCTTTGTTACTTTCACCGATCAGGCAAAGATGAAAATCCTCAGCGTAAGCCAGCAATCTCTTGAACGATATTCTGCGGTGAGTGAGAAAGTGGCAGCAGAAATGGCAACAGGTGCCATAGAGCGTGCGGATGCTGATGTCAGTATTGCCATTACCGGCTACGGCGGACCGGAGGGCGGTGAAGATGGTACGCCAGCGGGTACCGTCTGGTTCGCGTGGCATATTAAAGGCCAGACCTACACTGCGGTTATGCATTTTGCTGGCGACTGCGAAACGGTATTAGCTTTAGCGGTGAGGTTTGCCCTCGTCCAGCTGCTGCAATTACTGCTATAACCAGGCTGGCCTGGCGATATCTCCAGGCCAGCCATTGGTGGTGTTTATATGTTCAAGCCACGATGTTGCAGCATCGGCATAATTTGAGGAGCCTTACCGCGCCATTGTCGATACAGGCGTTCCAGATCTTCGCTGTTACCTCTGGAAAGGATCGCCTCGCGAAAACGCTGCCCATTTTCACGCGTTAATCCGCCCTGCTCAACAAACCACTGGTAACCATCATCGGCCAACATTTGCGTCCACAGATAAGCGTAATAACCTGCAGCATATCCGCCACCAAAAATATGGGCGAAATAACTGCTGCGATAGCGTGGCGGTATAGCAGGAAGATCCATATTTTCCGCCACCAGCGCCCGCAATTCAAAATCATCGACATCCTGCATTGCTTCGTTTTCTTCCAGGCAATGCCAGCGCATATCGAGAAGTGCGGCGCTAAGCAGTTCGCTCATCTCATACCCTTTGTTGAACAGGCTGGCATTACGCATTTTCTGTTGCAGTTCGTCAGGCATTGCTGCCCCGCTCTGATAATGCCGGGCGTAGCGAGCGAATACCTGCGGATGCGTTGCCCAGTGTTCGTTGATTTGCGACGGAAATTCGACAAAATCACGCGGCGTGTTGGTGCCGGAAAGCGTGGCATAACGCTGGCGGGCAAAAAGGCCGTGCAGCGTATGACCAAATTCATGGAATAAGGTTATTACATCATCCCAGAGTAACAACGCAGGCTCACCGGCAGCGGGTTTCTGATAATTGCAAACGTTATAAATTACCGGATGCGTTTCATTAAGCGTTGATTGCTCAACAAAATTGCCCATCCATGCACCGCCGCTTTTTGAATCACGGGCGAAGAAATCACCGTAAAATAACGCCAGTCCCACGCCATTATGATCAAAAATTTCCCACACACGAACGTCAGGATGGTAGACAGGAATATCAAAACGTTCGACAAACTTAATACCGAAGAGCTGATTCGCGGTCCAGAATACACCTTCATTCAACACCGTGTTTAATTCAAAATATGGCTTGAGCTGCGCCTCATCAAGATCAAATTTCTCCCGCCGTACCTGTTCGGCATAAAATGCCCAGTCCCACGGCTGCGCGCTAAACCCGCCTTGCTGCTTATCGATAACCGCCTGTATGGAGGCTAATTCATCGCTAGCACGTTGACGCGCCGCTGGAACAATTTCCCGCATAAAGTTGAGTGCTGCTTCAGGTGTTTTTGCCATCTGATCGGCGATTTTCCATGCGGCATAATGAGGAAAACCAAGCAGTTTCGCCTGCTGTGCGCGAATCTCTACCAGACGTTGAATGATAGCGCGGGTATCATTGCCATCATTTTTTTCCGCTCGCGTCCAGCCCGCAATAAACAGTTTTTCACGCGTCGCACGATCGCGCATTTCGGCAAGCGCCGGTTGTTGGGTGGTATTCAGCAGCGGAATCAGCCATTTGTTATCCAGACCTTTCTCGCGAGCCGCCACTGCCGCCAGCGCAATCTCTTGCTCACTCATTCCTGCCAGCTGCGCGATATCGTTCACAACCAGACCGCCGGATTTATTTGCTGCAAGTAACCGCTGGTTAAACTGGCTGGTCAGGGTCGCAGCTTCTGTATTCAGTACTTTTAATTTTGCTTTATCAGCTTGCGCAAGTTTGGCTCCGGCAAGGACAAAACGTTGATGAATAACCTCCACCAGGCGGATGGATTCACTATCAAGCCCCAGGGATTCACGGCGCTGCCAGACAGCATCTACCCGCGCGAATAATTCACCGTTCAGATAGATATCATTAGCCAGTTCCGCCAGTTCAGCGGAAAACTGTTCATCAAGACGCTGTAATTCATCATTGGTATGCGCCGCAGTCATCGCAAAAAAGACGCTGGTAACGCGGGTAAGTAATTCTCCGCTTTGTTCCAGTGCCAGAATAGTATTGTTGAAATCAGGCGTTTGCGGGTTAAGCGCGATGGCAGCAATTTCTGCCCGCTTTTGCTGCATTCCCTCATCGAATGCCGGGCGATAGTGATGATTGGCAATTTGATCAAAATGAGGAGCCAGATACGGCAGTGTGCTTTGCACAAGGAAAGGATTCATTGTTGTCATTTTCTTCTCCTGAACGCGAGGTGTTCCATAGCGTAGGCTTACTGATAACGGAGTGCAATCTTGCAAACCAGTATTACCCGCTCTTAAGCATCACGTGCTATGTTATTGACACACAAAAGCGTTGAGGAACAGTGAGATGATCGTTTTAGTAACTGGAGCAACGGCAGGTTTTGGTGAATGCATTACTCGTCGTTTTATTCAACAAGGGCATAAAGTTATCGCCACTGGCCGTCGCCAAGAGCGGTTGCAGGAGTTAAAAGACGAACTGGGAGATAATCTGTATATCGCCCAACTGGACGTTCGCAACCGCGCCGCTATTGAAGAGATGCTGGCATCGCTCCCTGCCGAGTGGTGCAATATTGATATCCTGGTAAATAATGCCGGCCTGGCGTTGGGCATGGAGCCTGCGCATAAAGCCAGCGTTGAAGACTGGGAAACGATGATTGATACCAACAACAAAGGCCTGGTATATATGACGCGCGCCGTCTTACCGGGTATGGTTGAACGTAATCATGGTCATATTATTAACATTGGCTCAACGGCAGGTAGCTGGCCTTATGCCGGTGGTAACGTTTACGGTGCGACGAAAGCGTTTGTTCGTCAGTTTAGCCTGAATCTGCGTACGGACCTGCATGGTACGGCGGTGCGCGTCACCGACATCGAACCGGGTCTGGTGGGTGGCACCGAGTTTTCCAATGTCCGCTTTAAAGGCGATGACGGTAAAGCGGAAAAAACCTATCAAAATACCGTTGCATTGACGCCAGAAGATGTCAGCGAAGCCGTCTGGTGGGTGTCAACGCTGCCTGCTCACGTCAATATCAATACCCTGGAAATGATGCCGGTTACCCAAAGCTATGCCGGACTGAATGTCCACCGTCAGTAATTTTTATACCCGGCGTAACTGCCGGGTTATTGCTTGTCACAAAAAAGTGGTAGACTCATGCAGTTAACTCACTCACAAGCAAGAACGAATGACCGTCGAAACGCAACTTAATCCCACACAGCCTGTCAATCAGCAGATTTATCGTATTCTTCGTCGCGACATTGTCCATTGCCTGATTGCACCAGGCACACCGTTGTCGGAAAAAGAAGTTTCTGTTCGTTTCAATGTGTCACGCCAGCCGGTTCGTGAAGCCTTTATTAAACTGGCGGAAAACGGCCTGATTCAAATTCGTCCGCAGCGTGGCAGCTACGTCAACAAAATTTCCATGGCCCAGGTGCGAAACGGCAGTTTTATCCGTCAGGCCATTGAGTGCGCGGTGGCGCGTCGGGCGGCGAGCATGATTACCGAAAGCCAGTGCTACCAACTGGAACAAAATCTTCACCAGCAACGCATTGCCATTGAGCGCAAGCAACTGGATGATTTTTTTGAACTTGATGACAACTTCCATCAACTCCTGACGCAGA
The DNA here is from genome assembly GCF_046487665.1 of Escherichia sp. WS1152. Taxonomy (NCBI): domain Bacteria; kingdom Pseudomonadati; phylum Pseudomonadota; class Gammaproteobacteria; order Enterobacterales; family Enterobacteriaceae; genus Escherichia; species Escherichia sp. WS1152. The sequence goes on from NZ_JBJQJA010000004.1 coordinate 48,195, forward strand.
TTGCCGACTGTCAACTGGCGTGGGATACCATTGAGAACCTGAAAGCGACCGTTGATCGCGTGCGCTATATGAGTTTCGACCATGTTTCTCCACCAGAAATGCTGTTACGCCAGCATCTTGATATTTTCTCTGCCCTGCAAAAACGTGATGGCGATGCGGTAGAACGTGCAATGACGCAACATTTGCAGGAAATCAGCGAATCCGTGCGCCAGATCCGCCAGGAAAACAGCGACTGGTTTAGCGAAGAGTAATTCATTTACTCTCATCCCATCCGGGATGAGAGGCTTTTCCCCCCGCCTTACGGCTCATGCATGCATCAAAAAAGATGTGAGCTTGATCAAAAACAAAAAATATTTCACTCGACAGGAGTATTTATATTGCGCCCGTTACGTGGGCTTCGACTGTAAATCAGAAAGGAGAAAACACCTATGACGACCTACGATCGTAACCGTAACGCAATCACCACTGGCAGCCGTGTTATGGTTAGCGGCACCGGTCACACTGGCAAGATCCTGTCGATTGATACTGAAGGTCTGACCGCTGAGCAAATCCGCCGCGGAAAAACCGTAGTTGTTGAAGGTTGTGAAGAGAAACTGGCACCTCTGGACCTGATTCGTCTCGGCATGAACTAAGTGTGTGAATGCCGCCGATGGCGGCATTGCTTTTTTTACTTCACGGAATATTTCGCCACGGTCGCTTTCGCGCCATGCGCTAATAAAGACAAGTACGCTTCCGTCACTTTTGCAGTAAACAAGCTATTGTCTGGCAAATCATCACCAAAGATTGCCTTAATCGCCAGCAATGACTGGACGCGCGCTTTCCCTTCGGCACTACTTTGTACAGCCTTCTGAATAACAGGTAACAGTGGGTCACTGATTTCTATCGGATTTCCCTGTTCATCAACACCACCGACATAACGCATCCAACCCGCGACGCCCAGCGCCAGCAGATCGAACTTGCTGTCATGCGCCAGATGCCAGCGAACAGAATCCAACATCCGCTGTGGCAATTTCTGGCTACCATCCATCGCAATCTGCCAGGTTCGATGACGTAACGCCGGGTTGCTATAGCGTGCAATTAATCGGTTAGCGTAATCTTGCAAATCAACGCCCTGCACTTTCAGCGTCGGCGCTTGTTCCTGCAACATCAAGCCATACGCCGCATAACGATAATGTTCATCTTCCATGCAGTCATTAATGTGCTGATATCCAGCAAGATAACCCAAATACGCCAGGAATGAATGACTGCCGTTGAGCATGCGCAACTTCATCTCTTCATAAGGCAGCACATCACTAACCAGTTCGGCTCCCGCTTTTTCCCATTCTGGACGTCCGGCAACAAAGTTATCTTCTATTACCCACTGGCGGAAAGGTTCACAGGCAACGCCCGCAGGATCGCCCACACCGGTAAGTTGTTCGATTTTCGCCAGCGTATCCTCTGTCACTGCGGGCACAATACGGTCCACCATTGTTGATGGGAAAGTCACGTTATCTTCGATCCATTGTGCCAGTTTTTCATCAACGGCTTGCGCGTAGGAAGTGACAACGTCACGCATAACATGACCGTTTTCTGGCATGTTGTCACATGACATGACGGTAAATGCGGGAAGTCCTGCCGCTTTACGGCGAGCCAGCGCCTCAACAATCACTCCTGTTGCTGTTTTCGGCTGGTGGGGATTTTGCACGTCGGCAGCGACCATCGGGTGATCGAGCATTAACTGTCCGGTCGCCGGAGAGTGGAAATACCCTTTTTCGGTGATTGTCAGAGAGACAATCGCGATTTGCGGTTCACACATCGCAGCCAACACGGTTTCTAAGCCATCCATCTGTACGTGCAAGGCTTTTTTAACGACGCCAACGACGCGAGCCGTCCACGCATCGGCCGACATTTCCGCAACGGTATAAAGATTATCTTGCTGCTGTAAATCGGCAATTTGCTGTTCGCCGCCGATTAAGTTGACCTCATAATATCCCCAGTCACTGAAATGTTCTGTAGCAAGAATATCGGCATACACGCCCTGATGCGCACGGTGAAATGCACCAAAGCCTAAATGAACAATTCTTGGGGCCAGGTTATTACGATCATAAACAGGGAGTGTCGCTTTTGCTGATAACAAATTATTTCCCATAACAATTCCTTAAATTTAAATATGGCAAGCTACATGTTTTGTTATATGAATAAAAATCCCCTCTCCGGTAAGAGAAGGGATTGAGGATTTACAGACTTCTGGAAGGTTGCGCAGCTCTTACAACACGCGGTTGATCTTCCGCAGCGTCTTCCAGCGCACTTAAATCACGGTCTTTCACTTCTGGCATTTTCAGCGCAGAGATTAAACCAATCACTGAATATGCCATGATCATAATGGCGATCGGATACCAGGATTCCGTCATGGTGCAGAAAATACCCGCCAGGATAGGACCAAAACCGGAAGCGATAAGACCACCAATTTCTTTAGAAATGGCCATCCGGGTAAAGCGGTTTTTACAGCCGAACATTTCTGCCATGGTAATGTTTTCCAGAGCAAATAATCCCAGCACCGCACAGTTATGAATCACAATCAGTGCAACCATAATGGTGCTCGGGGCATAGCTTTTATCTACAATGATAGAAAGCATTGGCCATGCCAGCACAATCGCGGAGGTATTCATAATAATATACGGGATCCGGCGACCAATTTTATCGGATAACCAACCAAGGAACGGAATGGTCATAAAGCCGAGAATCGAACTAATCATCAATGCATCTGTTGGAATTGCTTTGTTAAACAATAACGTCTGCACTAAATAGCCTGCAAGGAAAGTCTGAATTAACCCGGAGTTACCCGCCTGACCAAAACGCAGCCCTGTTGCCAGCCAGAAGGATTTGCTCTGGAACATGCTACCAGCAGGTGCAGGTTTTGCTGTGGGTTGGTTGCTGTCATTAACCTTCTCAAAGACCGGGCTTTCTTTCAGATTCATACGTAACCAGATAGCAAAGACCATCACGACAACGCTCGCCAGGAACGGTATACGCCATCCCCACGCCAGCAGTTCCTCTTTACTGAGAATGAAGAACATAAAGGCCCAGATTGCCGTTGCGCTCAAGGTTCCGCAGTTAGTTCCCATAGCTACAAATGAGGAGATAATTCCGCGCTTACCTTTTGGTGCATATTCCGCCAGCATCGTACCGGCACCGGAAATTTCCGCACCTGCACCCAACCCCTGAATAATACGCAGCGTCACCAGCAAGATGGGGGCAAAAACACCAATCTGTGCATAGGTCGGTAACACACCAATTAAGGTGGTACAGATCCCCATCATGGTGATGGTAATAAAGAGCACTTTTTTACGCCCTATTCTGTCGCCCATTTTGCCGAAAATAAATGCTCCGACAATACGCGCCACATAACCTGCACCGTAGGTTCCCATTGCCAAAATTAACGCCATTGCCGTTGATGATTCAGGAAAAAATATTTCATGAAACACCAACGCTGCGCCGAGCGAATATAACTGGAAATCCATAAATTCAAGCGCAGTGCCCAGCCATCCCGATACTGCTGCTTTCACCAAATCCTTAGTGCTTCTTTCGTGTTTTTCTATTGTCATAATGGTTATCTCTAAAAAAGAGGTAAGATGCGTACTACTTACTCGCCGTTATTGGTATTATTCAGAAAAAGTGAGTAAGACTTTGCAGCAATGTTTTTGATCCTGTTCAAATAAACTAATGGCATCAGCAACATGCTGGAAATCAAACGTATGGGTAATTAATTTTTCTGGTTTAATTAACCCTTTACTTAACCAGTCGATAACAACCGGAAATTTATTTGCATTTAAGCGTGAAGAGAAAATAGAGAGTTCTTTTCCGGTAATTCCTTGCTGAATCACTTCAGACGGTTCACTGGAGAAGCCCATCAATACAATACGTGCCGCTGGAGAAGCCAGCGTTACGGCCTCTTTCAGGATAGAAGGATGACAAGCCGCATCGATAATTAATGTCGGCTTGATGCCTTTTTCAGCGAAAATCTCGCCAAGCGGTGTCTGGCTGTTATTAATCGCCCAGTCTGCCCCGCTCTCTTTCGCTTTTTCCAGTCGTTCATCAATGCGATCGGCAACAATCACATTTTTAACGTTATAGACGCCTTTTAATACCTGAACGATCGTCAGGCCGATTGGACCGGCACCATAAACCAGAACGGTATCATTTTCAGTCGGTTGACCATGACCGGTAACGTTAGCCGCAATGGTAAAAGGTTCGATCATCACCGCATATTGATCGGCCACTGCTTCAGGAATTTTCCACGCATTTTTTGCCGGAACCACGGCATATTCACTGAAACCACCGTCAGCGTGCACACCTAATACAGCAAGTGTCGTACAAACGTTCGGCTTACCTATAGAGCACGGATAGCAATGCCCACAGCTGACCACCGGATCGACAGCAACGCGTTCACCGACTCTGGCGCTTTCCACACCTTCACCCACCGCATCAATGACGCCAAAGAATTCATGACCAATGACGCGCGGATATTTCGCAAAAGGATTATGCCCACGGTAAATATGGCTATCTGAACCACAAATTCCGGCAAGTTTCACTTTTACTCGTACTTCACCCGCTGACGGGGTGGGTATTTCACGTTCGATAATCGACAGTTGATTCGGTTTTTCAATTAAAATGCTTTTCATTACCTTACTCCTTACCAGTTCCACAGCGTGCCATCTTCCAGACGTGCGACTGGCAGATAAGCAGGTTCATAGGGATATTTCGCCGCCAGCTTTTCATCGAATTCGATGCCAAGACCCGGTTTGTCTCCCGGATGCATATAGCCGTTATCGAAAGTCCAGTTGTGCGGGAAGACTTCGAGCATTTGTTCGGAATAACCCATGTACTCCTGGACACCGAAATTGGGGACCCACAGATCAAAGTGCAGCGCCGCAGCCATGCAGACTGGTGACAAATCGGAAGGACCGTGTGAGCCAGTACGTACCTGATACAGCGAAGCAAAATCGGCAATCCGGCGCATACCGGTAATTCCGCCTGCATGGGTCAGCGTGGTGCGGATATAATCGATGAGTTGCTCTTCAATCAGTTGTTTGCAGTCCCAGATGCTGTTGAAGACTTCACCCACTGCGATGGGTGTGACGGTATGTTGGCGAATGAGACGGAAGCATTCCTGGTTTTCCGCAGGCGTCGGGTCTTCCATCCAGAACATGCGATAATCTTCAATGCTTTTACCAAAGCGCGCCGCTTCAATAGGCGTTAAGCGATGGTGCATGTCATGCAGCAAATGTTCATTAAAACCAAACTTGTTACGTACCGCGTCAAACAATTTCGGCATGAAATCGAGGTATTTCTCCGTCGACCACAGCTGCTCTTCCGGCCACTGTCCTTTGGTTGCGGGTTCATAAGCCAGACCTTTACCTTTCGACATGCCGTAGGTGGTTTTCATACCAGGGATTCCGCACTGCACGCGGATGGCTTTGAATCCCAGCTCCTGATGACGGGCATAATCATCCAGAGCTTCATCAATACTGTGACCGGTGGTATGGCAATAAACCATCACCCCTTCACGAGACGCGCCGCCGAGTAACTGGTAAAGCGGCATGTTGGCAGCTTTGGCTTTAATATCCCACAGCGCCATATCAACCGCTGAAATGGCCGACATCGTAACCGGACCGCGACGCCAGTAAGCACCTTTATAGAAAAACTGCCAGATATCTTCGATACGGTGCGCATCGCGACCAATAAGCTGCGGACAAAGGTGATCCTGCAAATAAGAGGCCACGGAAAGCTCACGTCCATTGAGGGTGGCATCCCCAAGGCCCGTAATACCGTCCTCAGTGGTGATTTTTAATGTGACGAAATTACGCCCCGGACAGGTAACAAAAACTTCAGCCTTTACGATCTTCATGTTCGATTCCTTGCATCGCTTGTCGTGATGCATGAAATCTACGCAACTGAGCTACTACCATACAAGTATGAAGATCGAAAAAAGCCGGAGTGATCACAAAAAAAGGCGTATATTTGCGCTGTGAATGGTTGACAAAAGATGAAATAGAATACCTTTTGTCAGCTGACACTTCCTCTTATCTTATTGATAAAATGGATTTATGTTCCTACGTGCGCCCCCAGCCCGCAACAATGATCAACATGCCGCAAAGCGCAATCAACGCACCCGTCCAGTCATAAAGAGTCAGTTTCACGCCATCCACAACGCGCAGCCACATCAACGCCGTGCAGACATAAACGCCACCATAAGCCGCGTAAACACGCCCACTCGCCGCTGGATGCAACGTTAACAACCAGACAAACAGCGCCAGTGAAATCCCCGCCGGAAGCAACAGCCAGATACTGGCGTTTCGTTTTAACCACAACCAGGGCAGAAAGCATCCAATAATTTCACACAGCGCAGTAGCAAAAAATAGTAACGTTGTTTTAATCATCTTTGTCACTTATTGACATCATGTATAGTTATAGGGCGACATAATATCATCAATATAAACACCCTCCTGGTACGTTTTGCGTTCGCAGTGGATGGTGTAGAATCTCCTTTAATCATTCATACAGGGAATGAATTATGAAAATCACTCTCAGCAAACGAATCGGCCTGCTCGCTTTTCTGCTGCCTTGCGCACTGGCACTGAGCACAACTGTTCATGCCGAAACTAACAAACTGGTGATTGAGTCTGGCGACAGTGCACAAAGCCGCCAGCACGCCGCTATGGAAAAAGAGCAATGGAATGACACGCGCAATCTGCGTCAGAAAGTGAATAAACGCACTGAAAAAGAGTGGGATAAAGCCGACGCCGCTTTTGATAACCGCGATAAATGTGAGCAAAGCGCCAACATCAATGCCTACTGGGAGCCAAATACTTTGCGCTGCCTGGACCGTCGAACTGGCCGCGTTATTACCCCCTAACCTGTTATTGATTTAAGGAATGTAAGGACACGTTATGCCAAGCGCCCACAGTGTTAAGCTACGCCCGCTGGAGCGTGAAGATTTACGCTATGTACATCAACTCGACAATAACGCCAGTGTGATGCGTTACTGGTTTGAGGAACCCTACGAAGCCTTTGTTGAACTCTCTGATCTGTATGATAAGCATATTCACGATCAGAGCGAACGGCGCTTTGTGGTGGAATGTGACGGCGAAAAAGCCGGTCTGGTGGAGCTGGTGGAAATTAACCATGTACATCGCCGGGCAGAATTTCAGATAATTATCTCCCCGGAGTATCAGGGGAAAGGTCTGGCAACCCGTGCCGCCAAATTAGCAATGGACTATGGCTTTACCGTTCTCAATCTCTATAAGCTGTATCTGATCGTTGATAAAGAGAATGAAAAAGCGATTCACATTTACCGCAAGCTTGGCTTTTCGGTTGAAGGTGAATTGATGCACGAGTTCTTTATTAATGGTCAATATCGTAATGCCATTCGCATGTGTATATTCCAGCATCAGTATCTGGCAGAGCACAAAACACCGGGTCAGACTCTCCTGAAGCCGACCGCACAATAGCATTAATAATAATCGATCGTATTTTTGATGGTGTAAACCCGTTCGACGGCGGGTTTTACTCCTTCATCAACAATGATTAGCTGACAGTCCACCGGATTAGCGTGACTGTCATATTCACAGCTCTGTTTTACATTACCAACCCGTTGATTATTCAGTAAAGTAACCGCTGTGTAATCTAATTTTTTGATCGGATCCGTTGATGGCGTGGCGCTGACAGATAATGTTTTGTCGTTACTTTTCGTGGTTTTACCCAGCGGATAACCCTGATCATCATAGCGATATTCCATCTGCATTTGTTTGCTGCTGGCTTTAATCACGAAGCCATTATCATCGGTTTCCCAACTCACCCCGGCAGAAGGTAATTCTGCTAGCTGGCATTTTCCCTGTAAACGTACTCTCTTCTCCAGCGTCTCGGCATCACGGTAATAATTGGCGTCCAGTACCAGAGCGACCACGGTATTATTTTCCAGATCCAGTAATTCGAGTGAATCAAAACAGCCTTCTTCCGACAAAGTCCCAGAAACACGTTTCGTCACTTCACCTTGCTCATCCATTAATGTCTGAGTGAAATCTTTTACCGGACCACGCAGCGGATCAAAATCGAATTCATTAGAGAAACTGGCCATCTCAGGGGTAAATGAAAGTGTTACCTCTGTGCGGTCACATCCTGTGAGGAATATCGCGAGTAAGCATGGTAGTAATTTGTATTTCACAACAGTCACCAGAGAGTAGAGATGATTCTCAATCATAGTAGCAAATACAGTACTTTACACGTTAAATGCTATGCTTAAAGAAGTTATCTTCGCGTAAGGAGCTTATGATGAAACTCTCAACCTGCTGTGCCGCGCTTCTGCTCGCCCTCGCCTCACCCGCGGTACTCGCCGCGCCGGGATCCTGTGAGCGCATACAGAGCGATATATCACAGCGCATTATCAATAATGGCGTACCCGAAAGCAGCTTCACGTTAAGTATTGTACCCAATGACCAGGTTGATCAGCCTGATTCCCAGGTCGTCGGGCATTGTGCTAATGATACGCATAAAATTCTCTACACCCGCACCACCAGCGGTAACGTCTCTGCTCCCGCGCAGTCTACCCAGGATGGCGCGCCTGCCGAACCGCAGTAATACATTATCGACTGAACGCCGGATACGACACATCCGGCGATTTGAACATACAACATAATCCCACCTTATTACTCATACCCTTCTATTGATATGGATTAATAATTCTTAACCCAAAATGGGTAGACTCCCTCTATTGTTAGCGCGCTAAATATTCAATATATAAACATTTATATAACGATAAAGAACAGGGAGTGAGTTATGTCCAAAAATGACCGAATGGTGGGCATCAGCCGCAGAACACTCGTTAAATCAACCGCGATAGGTTCTCTGGCGCTGGCTGCAGGCGGTTTTTCTTTACCGTTCACCCTGCGCAGTGCAGCGGCAGCGGTACAACAGGCCAGCGAAAAAGTGATCTGGGGTGCCTGTTCCGTCAACTGTGGTAGCCGCTGTGCACTTCGTCTACATGTTAAAGATAATGAAGTCACCTGGGTGGAAACTGACAACACCGGCAGCGACGAGTATGGCAATCATCAAGTACGCGCCTGTTTGCGTGGTCGATCCATCCGCCGGCGTATTAATCATCCCGATCGCTTGAATTACCCAATGAAACGCGTGGGTACACGCGGTGAAGGCAAATTCGAACGGATTAGCTGGGATGAAGCCCTGGATACTATCGCCAGTAGCCTGAAAAAAACCGTCGAACAATATGGCAATGAGGCTGTATATATTCAGTACTCTTCGGGGATTGTTGGCGGCAATATGACCCGCTCTTCGCCATCAGCCTCGGCGGTCAAACGCCTGATGAACTGCTACGGCGGTTCACTCAATCAGTATGGCTCCTACAGCACCGCGCAAATTTCCTGTGCCATGCCCTACACCTACGGCAGTAATGATGGCAACAGCACCACGGATATTGAAAACAGCAAGCTGGTCGTGATGTTTGGTAACAACCCGGCAGAAACCCGCATGAGCGGCGGTGGCATCACTTATCTTCTTGAAAAAGCGCGCGAGAAATCGAACGCCAAAATGATTGTTATCGATCCGCGATATACCGATACGGCTGCTGGTCGTGAAGATGAATGGCTCCCTATTCGCCCGGGCACCGATGCCGCGCTGGTTGCGGGTATTGCCTGGGTATTGATTAACGAAAATCTCGTTGATCAACCTTTTCTCGATAAATACTGCGTCGGCTATGACGAAAAAACCTTACCCGCAGATGCACCCAAAAATGGTCACTATAAAGCCTATATTCTTGGTGAAGGTGATGATAACACAGCGAAAACGCCGCAGTGGGCTTCGCAAATTACCGGTATCCCGGTAGACCGTATCATCAAACTGGCGCGTGAAATTGGCACAGCAAAACCCGCTTATATCTGCCAGGGCTGGGGGCCGCAACGCCAGGCAAACGGCGAACTGACTGCACGCGCTATTGCTATGTTACCTATTTTGACGGGCAATGTCGGCATCAGCGGCGGAAATAGTGGCGCGCGTGAATCGACCTATACCATTACCATAGAACGCCTGCCGGTGCTGGATAATCCGGTCAAAACGTCAATCTCCTGCTTCAGCTGGACAGATGCTATCGATCATGGTCCGCAAATGACGGCAATCCGCGACGGCGTCCGCGGCAAAGATAAACTGGATGTGCCCATTAAGTTCATCTGGAACTACGCGGGAAATACCCTCGTTAATCAGCATTCTGACATCAACAAAACGCATGAAATTCTGCAGGACGAATCGAAATGCGAAATGATTGTGATCATCGAAAACTTTATGACCTCATCGGCAAAATATGCCGACATTCTGCTGCCAGACCTGATGACCGTTGAGCAGGAAGATATTATTCCTAACGACTACGCCGGTAACATGGGATATCTCATTTTCCTCCAGCCTGTCACCAGCGAAAAATTCGAACGCAAACCGATTTACTGGATCCTGAGTGAAGTCGCGAAACGTCTTGGACCTGACGTCTATCAAAAGTTCACAGAAGGTCGCACGCAGGAACAATGGTTACAACATCTGTACGCCAAAATGCTTGCCAAAGATCCGGCGTTACCGTCTTACGACGAACTGAAAAAAATGGGTATCTATAAGCGTAAAGATCCCAATGGCCATTTTGTCGCCTACAAAGCATTTCGTGACGACCCCGAGGCAAATCCACTTAAAACGCCTTCCGGTAAGATTGAAATTTATTCCAGCAGGCTGGCGGAAATTGCCCGTACCTGGGAACTGGAAAAAGATGAAGTGATAAGCCCATTGCCAGTTTATGCCTCAACCTTTGAAGGCTGGAACTCCCCTGAACGTAGAACCTTCCCACTGCAACTGTTTGGTTTCCATTACAAATCCCGTACTCACTCGACCTACGGCAATATTGATCTCCTGAAGGCTGCCTGCCGTCAGGAGGTGTGGATCAACCCTATAGATGCGCAGAAACGTGGGATTGCCAACGGCGATATGGTGCGGGTGTTTAACCATCGTGGCGAAGTTCGGCTACCAGCCAAAGTAACACCACGTATTCTCCCTGGAGTTAGCGCTATGGGCCAGGGAGCCTGGCACGAGGCCAATATGTCTGGCGATAAAATCGACCATGGCGGCTGTGTGAATACGCTAACCACTCTGCGCCCTTCACCACTGGCGAAGGGAAACCCGCAGCACACTAATCTGGTCGAGATCGAAAAAATATAACCCACGACAACCATAAATTCTGGCATGACATTTTGTTTGAAAAGCAATAAGTGAGTAATGATGAAAATCCATACCACAGAGGCGCTCATGAAGGCTGAAATCAGCCGTAGAAGTCTGATGAAAACCTCCGCACTTGGCAGTCTTGCGCTGGCAAGCAGTGCTTTCACTCTGCCATTTTCCCAAATGGTCCGGGCGGCAGAGGCTCCGGTAGAAGAGAAAGCGGTCTGGAGTTCCTGCACCGTTAACTGCGGGAGCCGCTGTCTGTTACGTTTGCATGTGAAAGATGACACCGTGTACTGGGTGGAGTCTGATACGACAGGTGACGACGTCTACGGTAACCATCAGGTTCGAGCGTGTTTACGCGGGCGCTCTATCCGCCGACGGATGAATCATCCTGATAGGTTGAAATATCCCATGAAGCGCGTCGGCAAGCGCGGTGAAGGTAAATTTGAACGGATAAGTTGGGACGAAGCCCTGGATACCATCAGTGATAATCTTCGGCGGATCCTGAAAGATTACGGCAATGAGGCTGTACATGTCCTGTACGGAACAGGCGTAGATGGCGGAAACATCACCAACTCAAACGTCCCGTACCGTCTGATGAACTCTTGCGGTGGTTTTCTCAGTCGCTATGGCAGCTACAGTACCGCACAGATCAGTGCCGCAATGAGTTATATGTTCGGTGCCAATGATGGCAACAGCCCGGATGATATCGCCAATACGAAACTGGTCGTTATGTTCGGAAATAACCCGGCAGAAACGCGGATGAGCGGCGGTGGTGTCACTTACTACGTCGAGCAAGCCCGCGAACGTTCAAACGCACGCATGATCGTCATCGATCCACGTTATAACGACACTGCTGCCGGGCGTGAAGATGAATGGCTGCCCATTCGCCCTGGCACCGATGGCGCACTGGCCTGTGCGATTGCCTGGGTACTGATTACTGAAAACATGGTCGATCAGCCATTTCTCGACAAATATTGTGTTGGTTACGATGAAAAAACGCTGCCCGCCAACGCACCACGTAACGCGCATTATAAAGCCTATATTCTGGGCGAAGGGCCTGACGGCATAGCTAAAACGCCGGAATGGGCAGCAAAAATCACCAGCATCCCGGCAGAAAAAATTATCCAGTTGGCACGAGAGATCGGTTCAGCAAAACCTGCTTATATTTGTCAGGGTTGGGGGCCACAACGACATTCCAACGGCGAGCAAACGTCCCGCGCTATTGCCATGCTTTCCGTTCTCACCGGTAACGTCGGCATAAACGGCGGCAACTCAGGTGTACGCGAAGGTAGCTGGGATCTGGGGGTAGAATGGTTCCCGATGCTTGAGAATCCTGTTAAAACGCAGATTTCCGTCTTTACATGGACAGATGCCATCGACCATGGTACGGAAATGACCGCGACCCGTGATGGTGTTCGTGGAAAAGAAAAACTGGATGTCCCCATCAAGTTTTTATGGTGCTACGCCAGTAACACATTGATCAATCAACATGGCGACATCAATCACACCCATGAGGTGCTTCAGGATGACAGCAAGTGCGAGATGATTGTTGGCATTGACCACTTCATGACGGCCTCGGCTAAGTATTGCGATATCCTGTTGCCCGACCTGATGCCAACAGAGCAAGAAGACCTTATCTCTCATGAATCTGCAGGGAATATGGGCTATGTGATCCTCGCCCAACCCGCAACCTCAGCAAAATTTGAACGCAAACCCATCTACTGGATGCTGAGTGAAGTCGCCAAACGCTTAGGACCAGACGTTTATCAAACCTTTACTGAAGGTCGCAGTCAGCATGAATGGATCAAATATCTCCATGCGAAAACGAAGGAACGTAACCCTGAGATGCCCGACTACGAGGAGATGAAAACGACCGGGATCTTTAAGAAAAAATGCCCGGAAGAACACTACGTCGCTTTCCGCGCATTCCGTGAAGATCCACAGGCAAACCCGTTGAAAACACCTTCGGGGAAAATCGAAATTTATTCGGAACGACTGGCGAAGATTGCAGATACCTGGGAATTGAAAAAAGATGAAATTATTCATCCCCTTCCTGCGTATACCCCAGGTTTTGATGGCTGGGACGATCCCCTGCGGAAAACCTATCCACTGCAGTTAACGGGCTTCCACTACAAAGCGCGTACCCACTCCAGCTACGGCAATATTGATGTGTTACAGCAGGCCTGCCCACAAGAGGTGTGGATCAACCCCATTGATGCTCAGGCACGCGGTATCCGTCATGGCGATACCGTGCGGGTATTTAACAATAATGGAGAAATGCTGATTGCCGCAAAAGTGACTCCGCGTATTCTGCCTGGCGTTACCGCCATCGGGCAAGGTGCGTGGCTTAAAGCGGATATGTTTGGTGACCGGGTCGATCACGGCGGCAGTATCAATATTCTGACCTCTCACCGCCCTTCACCGCTGGCAAAGGGAAACCCGTCGCACAGCAATCTTGTCCAGATCGAAAAGGTTTAAGGAGTAGCCCATGACCACACAATATGGATTTTTTATCGATTCCAGCCGCTGTACTGGCTGTAAAACCTGCGAACTGGCGTGCAAAGATTTTAAAGATCTTGGCCCGGAAGTCAGTTTCCGCCGTATTTATGAATACGCTGGCGGCGACTGGCAGGAAGATAATGGCGTCTGGCACCAGAACGTGTTCGCTTATTATCTCTCCATCTCCTGTAACCATTGCGATGACCCCGCATGTACAAAAGTCTGCCCCAGCGGCGCAATGCATAAGCGTGAAGATGGCTTTGTGGTGGTTGATGAAGATGTTTGTATCGGCTGCCGCTACTGCCACATGGCTTGTCCGTACGGCGCGCCACAGTACAATGCTGAAAAAGGGCACATGACGAAGTGCGATGGTTGTTATTCGCGCGTCGCCGAGGGGAAACAACCCATATGTGTCGAATCCTGCCCGCTGCGTGCACTTGAGTTCGGTCCAATTGAAGAGCTGCGCCAGAAGCACGGCACTCTGGCTGCCGTCGCGCCACTGCCGCGCGCGCATTTCACAAAACCCAATATCGTTATCAAACCTAACGCCAACAGCCGCCCGACCGGCGATACCACTGGTTATCTGGCTAATCCGGAGGAAGTGTAAAATGGGAAATGGATGGCATGAGTGGCCACTGGTTATCTTTACCGTATTGGGTCAATGCGTAGTAGGCGCGCTGATTGTTAGCGGAATTGGCTGGTTCGCCGCCAAAAATGACGCAGACCGTCAGCGTATTGTCCGTGGCATGTTTTTCCTCTGGCTGTTGATGGGCATCGGGTTTATTGCCTCTGTCATGCACCTGGGATCGCCACTGCGGGCGTTTAACTCGCTGAATCGAATCGGAGCTTCTGGTCTGAGTAACGAGATTGCTGCCGGTTCCATATTTTTTGCCGTTGGCGGACTATGGTGGCTGGTGGCGGTCATCGGTAAAATGCCGCAAGCGTTGGGGAAACTCTGGTTACTTGTCAGCATGGCGCTCGGCGTCATTTTCGTCTGGATGATGACCTGCGTGTATCAAATCGACACTGTGCCAACCTGGCATAACGGTTACACTACGCTGGCTTTCTTCCTGACGGTATTGTTGAGCGGTCCAATACTTGCTGCCGCAATTCTGCGGGCAGCCCGCGTTACATTTAATACCACACCATTTGCCATCATTAGCGTTCTGGCGCTGATCGCTTGTGCCGGGGTGATTGTGCTGCAAGGTTTGTCTCTGGCGTCTATTCACTCATCCGTGCAACAAGCCAGCGCACTGGTACCAGATTACGCCTCCTTACAGGTCTGGCGTGTGGTATTGTTATGCGCAGGTCTTGGATGCTGGCTTTGCCCGCTCATTCGTCGCCGTGAACCTCACGTTGCCGGACTTATTCTGGGGCTAATCCTCATACTTGGCGGTGAGATGATCGGGCGTGTGCTCTTTTATGGCCTGCACATGACAGTAGGAATGGCTATTGCAGGTTAACAAATTGGTGCGGGGCAACCCGCACATTTCAGGATGTTAGGAATGACCCATTTTTCACAGCAAGATAATTTTTCTGTCGCGGCGCGCGTGTTGGGCGCGCTGTTTTATTACGCTCCAGAGAGTGCGGAAGCCGCACCTCTGGTTGCGGTACTCACCAGTGACGGCTGGGAAACTCAGTGGCCTCTACCAGAAGCGTCATTAGCGCCGCTGGTGACGGCTTTTCAGACACAGTGTGAAGAGACTCACGCCCAGGCCTGGCAGCGTTTGTTTGTCGGCCCGTGGGCACTGCCGTCTCCGCCGTGGGGGTCGGTCTGGCTGGATCGCGAATCTGTGCTGTTTGGCGATTCAACATTGGCACTTCGTCAGTGGATGCGCGAGAAAGGCATTCAGTTTGAAATGAAGCAAAACGAACCGGAAGATCATTTTGGTTCACTGCTGTTGATGGCTGCGTGGTTGGCGGAAAATGGTCGCCAGACAGAATGCGAAGAATTGCTGGCATGGCACCTTTTTCCGTGGTCAACACGTTTTCTTGATGTTTTTATCGAAAAAGCAGAACACCCTTTCTACCGTGCACTGGGTGAACTGGCTCGCTTAACGCTGGCGCAATGGCAATCACAACTGTTAATTCCTGTCGCGGTTAAACCGCTGTTTCGATAGGATCACCGTAATATTGCCGGATGGTGACGATTACGCGCAATCCGGCAATAATAGGTTACAGTGTCACGTTTTTTTTATCTCTTAAAGCACGCACTGCTTTTGCGGCTGGCCTCTTTTGCCGCAAAATAGTCGCCCGTGTTTCATTGCCCATTTCTGCTCATGCATCATCTACACATCTATCCGGATCTGCGCACTATGTTCCGCCGTCTGCTTATCGCAACAGTCGTCGGTATTCTCGCGGCCTTTGCCGTTGCCGGGTTTCGTCATGCGATGCTGCTACTGGAGTGGTTGTTCCTCAATAATGACTCCGGCAGTCTGGTCAATGCAGCGACAAACCTTTCCCCCTGGCGACGGTTGCTAACTCCGGCGCTCGGCGGACTGGCGGCGGGTTTGTTGCTGATGGGCTGGCAGAAATTTACCCAACAACGCCCTCATGCGCCGACCGATTACATGGAAGCGTTGCAAACCGATGGACAGTTCGATTACGCAGCAAGCCTGGTTAAATCGCTTGCCTCTCTGCTGGTAGTAACCAGCGGCAGTGCAATTGGTCGCGAAGGTGCGATGATTCTTTTAGCTGCCCTTGCCGCCTCCTGTTTTGCCCAACGTTTTACGCCACGCCAGGAGTGGAAATTATGGATCGCCTGTGGGGCCGCGGCGGGAATGGCTGCGGCCTATCGTGCCCCGCTTGCTGGCAGTTTATTTATAGCCGAAGTGCTGTTTGGCACTATGATGTTGGCCTCTCTCGGCCCGGTGATTATTTCCGCCGTCGTGGCATTGCTGGTTAGCAATCTGATTAATCATAGCGACGCGTTACTCTACAACGTACAACTCTCAGTGACGGTTCAGGCTCGTGACTATGCGCTGATTATCAGTACAGGTGTGCTGGCAGGTCTGTGCGGACCACTGTTGTTAACGTTAATGAACGCCTGTCATCGTGGATTTGTGAGTCTCAAACTTGCGCCGCCCTGGCAACTGGCACTAGGCGGGTTGATCGTGGGTCTGCTTTCCCTGTTCACACCTGCAGTGTGGGGCAACGGCTATAGCACCGTACAATCCTTTTTAACCGCCCCACCACTGTTAATGATCATTGCCGGGATCTTCCTTTGTAAACTGTGTGCCGTGCTGGCGAGTAGCGGTTCCGGCGCACCCGGTGGGGTCTTTACACCGACGCTATTTATCGGTCTTGCCATTGGCATGTTGTATGGTCGTAGCCTGGGATTATGGTTCCCTGATGGCGAAGAAATTACACTTTTACTCGGATTGACCGGGATGGCGACACTGTTGGCGGCGACCACGCACGCGCCGATTATGTCGACGTTGATGATATGTGAAATGACCGGGGAGTATCAGCTACTCCCCGGTTTATTGATTGCCTGCGTAATTGCGTCGGTAATTTCGCGGACGTTACACCGTGACTCTATCTACCGCCAGCACACTGCGCAGCATAGCTAAGCGGATGTATTGCCCCAGTTCACGCTGTTCGGCGCGCGGCAGATAAGGCAGTTCACCAATGAGCGGTGCCGGAAGTTTTTTACCCAGCACATCAATGATTTCCGCATAATGCGCCAGTCCTGGGTTGATTCGGTTAGCCACCCAGCCAATGAGCGGCAGCCCGTCGTTGGCGATCGCCTGAGCTGTTAGCAGTGCATGGTTAATGCAACCTTCCTGAATACCGACAACCATCAACACCGGCAGTTGTTCCTGCACTACCCATTCAGAGAGTGGACGCAAATCATTCATCAGACTGCGCCAGCCGCCAGTCCCTTCTACCACGACATGATCGACTTTTTCGGTCAGGTTTGCCAGGCCGTTTGAAATGAGGGTGTAATTGATTGGGCAACTGTGCGCCACGCTACTTTCTTCTTCGCTTAACGCGATAGGATTAACTGCTTCATAAGGCAGTTCGATGGTTGAAACACTCTGCAACACCAGGGCATCTTTATTACGCAGCCCTTCGGGTGTCTCTTTGCTCCCCTTCGCTACGGGTTTATATCCCGCAACCGTTTTTCCCTGGGAGGCTAACGCTTGTAGCAATGCGCGGGAAACCACCGTTTTCCCTACAGAAGTGTCTGTACCGGTAATAAAGAAACGCTTCAGCATCACTAACTCCACCGTTATGCTTCACAAATATAAACCAGGAAAATAATTAACCTTGAAAGTCTAAGTTATGCTTTCCTGGCCCAAATTGAGATAGCGCAAATTTTGGTAGAACAGTTAAAAAATGTTAACCCTGCAACAGACGAATCAACAAAGAACCGTTATACATCGCGTCTTTTACCAGCGCAGCCCCTGCCATCGTACCCTGGTTAGAAAACTGAGTACTCTCAACGCTGATGTGCTGACTATACGCAGGAAGGGCCTGCTGACGGATGCTGTCTGAGATGACCGGGAAGAGGATATCTGCCGCTTTACTTAACGGTGAGCCAATCAGTATTTTTTGTGGGTTAAATAAATTCACCATGATGGCAAGAATGCGCCCTACATGCGCGCCCACCCCGGTAATGATGTCTTTTGCCAGCAGATCGCCGCGCAATGCCGCCTGACACAATGAGTCCACGGTTAACGGTTGTCCATGTAACATCGAGCTCATGGATTGATTAAGACGCAGCTGTGCCAGCTCAAGAATACTGTCCACACTGGCGATGGTTTCGAGGCAGCCGTGATTCCCGCAATAACAGCGTTTCCCATACGGGTCGACCTGTGTGTGGCCTATTTCCACGAGACTACTGCTGCCTGCGTGTAGCAGATGACCATCGGTAATGACGCCCGCCCCCACGTTGTGATCGATAACCACCTGAATCACATCGCGCGCCCCGCGTGAGGCACCAAACAAGGCCTCTGCCATCGTCCATGCGCTAATATCATGCTGAATATAAACCGGTACGCCGGTATGCTGCTCCAGCGCCTCGCCGAGCGGCATCTCTTTTACATCCTCGTAGAACGGCATGCGATGTACAATACCATTTTCCGTATCAATAATTCCCGGCAGGGTTATGGCAATCGAAGTTAGACGCTCAAGTTTTTTCTGGTGGCGGATAAAAAACTGATCGATATGGGAAATGATACGATCCAGCAATGGCGAGTCATCTTTTAACGCCAGTTCCTGCGACTCTTCCACCACCAGTTTGCTGCTCAGATCGCGCAGAGCAAGGAAAATCTCCCCGCGACTAATGCGCAGAGAAAGATAGTGCCAGGCTTCAGTTTCAACCACCAGCCCCACCGCCGGACGGCCACGGTTCCCCGCTTCTTTGATTTCCAGCTCTTGCACCAGGTGTGCTTCGAGCATCTCACGGACAATTTTAGTGATACTGGCAGGAGCCAGCTGCGCCAGACGGGAAAGATCGATACGCGAGACTGGACCAAGCTGATCAATCAGGCGATAAACCGCGCCCGCGTTGGTCTGCTTTATTTGATCAATGTGCCCAGGCTGGTTTTCAGCAACCACCGCATACTCCCTATATTTTCGCGCTCCGAAATAATCTGTAGGCTATGGTGAAGCACTTCAATACGTGTCGTCAAATTTTTACTTAGGCATGTGATTAACAGCACATTTTTCGGGCTTTTTCGCTGAAATTTCCCTCACCTGAGAGCATTCAGCAGATGAATACGAAAGTTACGCGCAGCCGGACTTTGTTCATGATGTTTCGGCCAGACCAACCACATTTCAGAAACCGCATCCTCTTCAGCAATCGGCACCCAGCGCATTTCGTTGAGCTGAACACGTTTAAATGAAGCAGGCAAAATTGAAACACCCAGACCGGCGGAAACCAGACCGATGATGGTCATTGCCTCGCCCACCTCCTGAGTGATGACGGGCGTCAAATGGTAACGTCGCATCAGCCCGAGAATATCGTCATACAGCCCTGTCCCGACGTGCGGATCAAAAAAGATGAAGGGTTCTTTCGCCAGTTCAGCCAGCGTTACATTCGGGTTATTTGCCAAGGGATGATCGTGCGGGATCATCGCCATAAGCGGTTCATGGACGATGACTGCGTGTTCAAGCGTCTCCGGTAACGCTGTGTTACGCAGCAATCCCATATCCAGCGTTCCTTCAATGAGCGGAGCGATTTGCTCACGAGTGTTCATTTCGCGGGTTTGTAAATGGACATCGGGATAATCACGGCGAAACAGCGATAACGTATCGGACACCGCCCGAATAAAAGGAGCGGACGAAG
Source organism: Escherichia sp. WS1152 (assembly GCF_046487665.1). Taxonomy (NCBI): domain Bacteria; kingdom Pseudomonadati; phylum Pseudomonadota; class Gammaproteobacteria; order Enterobacterales; family Enterobacteriaceae; genus Escherichia; species Escherichia sp. WS1152. Next base: position 68,236 of record NZ_JBJQJA010000004.1, read on the forward strand.
TAAAACCAATGCGCAACTCCCCCGCTTCCCCCTGATGCAGTCTTTCAGCGCGAGCGGCAGCGTCATCTACCATAGACAGGATTTGCCGACTATCTGCAAGAAACTGTTTTCCTGCTGCCGTCAGCAATACACTGCGATTAGTTCGTGCCAGCAGTCGGGCACCAATTTGTTGCTCCAGTGCCTGAATCTGCTGACTTAGCGGTGGTTGCGAAATATTCAGGCGGGCAGCGGCGCGCCCGAAATGCAGCTCTTCCGCAACAGCAACAAAGTAACGCAGATGACGAAGTTCAATATTCATATTTAAAACATCTTATTTGAGATTATTAATATATTAGACAGAACAATTCGATTTTCCTAACCTATGTATAAGCCTGATCCACAGGCATATTTAGCAAGGATTTCAAGTGAGCCGTACTACAACTGTTGATGGCGCTCCGGCAAGCGACACTGACAAGCAAAGCATTTCTCAGCCAAATCAATTTATTAAACGCGGTACGCCGCAATTTATGCGCGTCACCCTGGCGCTGTTCTCTGCCGGACTGGCAACATTTGCACTTCTCTATTGTGTGCAGCCTATCCTTCCGGTGCTTTCGCAGGAGTTTGGCTTAACGCCCGCGAACAGTAGTATTTCACTGTCCATTTCCACGGCGATGTTGGCTATTGGTTTGCTGTTTACTGGCCCCCTATCCGATGCCATTGGTCGCAAACCAGTGATGGTCACGGCGCTACTGTTGGCCTCCATTTGTACGTTACTTTCGACAATGATGACCAGCTGGCACGGCATTTTGATTATGCGCGCCTTGATTGGGCTTTCGTTAAGTGGCGTGGCAGCTGTTGGCATGACTTATCTTAGCGAGGAAATCCACCCCAGTTTCGTGGCCTTTTCGATGGGGTTGTATATCAGCGGCAACTCAATTGGCGGCATGAGCGGACGCTTAATTAGTGGTGTCTTCACGGACTTTTTCAACTGGCGAATTGCTCTGGCGGCAATCGGTTGTTTCGCGCTGGCCTCGGCGTTGATGTTCTGGAAAATCCTTCCGGAATCACGCCATTTTCGCCCGACTTCGCTGCGCCCTAAGACGTTATTTATCAACTTTCGTCTGCACTGGCGTGACCGGGGATTACCGTTATTGTTCGCAGAAGGCTTTTTGCTGATGGGGTCGTTCGTCACGCTGTTTAATTACATCGGCTATCGGTTGATGCTTTCCCCCTGGCATGTCAGTCAGGCCGTGGTTGGCTTATTATCGCTGGCTTATTTGACCGGTACATGGAGCTCACCCAAAGCCGGAACCATGACCACCCGCTACGGGCGCGGTCCGGTGATGTTGTTTTCGACGGGGGTTATGCTGTTTGGTTTACTGATGACCTTATTCAGCTCGCTGTGGCTGATCTTTGCCGGAATGTTACTCTTCTCAGCAGGATTCTTCGCAGCCCACTCAGTTGCCAGCAGCTGGATTGGCCCCCGCGCAAAACGCGCTAAAGGCCAGGCCTCCTCGCTGTATCTGTTCAGTTACTATCTGGGGTCGAGTATTGCCGGGACGCTGGGTGGTGTTTTCTGGCATAACTATGGCTGGAACGGCGTCGGCGCATTTATTGCTCTGATGCTGGTCATTGCTCTGCTGGTCGGGACGCGTTTGCATCGTCGTCTGCACGCCTGAAAAATAAGCCCGGACTGCGGTAACTACACGTCCGGACTTATTGCTTGCTCAAACCAACGTTAATAGCCATCCTAAAATAGACGAAGCGCCAGCCAATTCCCGCAGCGCGTCTAGCGTCATCAGGATTATAAGTACCCAAATAAACGGATTCATTTTGCTGTGTGTCATTTATTACTGATGCGCAGTTATTCTACCGCTTTGTAAGTAGTAAAATAGTTAACCCGATCAAGACTACTATTATTGGTAGCTAAATTTCCCTTAAGTCACAATACGTTATTATCAACGCTGTAATTTATTCAGCGTTTGTACATATCGTTACACGCTGAAACCAACCACTCACGGAAGTCTGCCATTCCCAGGGATATAGTTATTTCAACGGCCCCGCAGTGGGGTTAAATGAAAAAACAAATTGAGGGTATGACAATGAAAAAAGTATTAGCTCTGGTTGTTGCCGCTGCTATGGGTCTGTCTTCTGCCGCCTTTGCTGCAGAGACTGCGACCACACCTGCTCCGACTGCGACGACCACCAAAGCAGCACCGGCGAAAACGACACATCATAAAAAACAGCATAAAGCAGCACCTGCCCAGAAAGCGCAGGCGGCTAAAAAGCATCATAAAAATACGAAAGCTGAACAGAAAGCCCCTGAACAAAAAGCGCAGGCAGCGAAGAAACACGCCGGGAAACACAGCCATCAGCAACCGGCAAAACCTGCTGCACAACCCGCAGCGTAAGTTTTCAACAGTAATGCTGGCGCGCCCCCTCGCGCCTGAAAATTACGGTGCTAAGCGGGTAACGTTTAGCACCGCCTTTAGCGGAGGGTAGTATGGTGGGCCGTTATCGCTTTGAGTTCATTCTTATCATCCTTATTTTATGCGCACTGATTGCCGCCCGTTTTTATCTTTCCTGACTGTAGTTATCTGATTTTACTCCCACTTTCATCCCGTCCCGTCTATAGTATTTATGAGGGTTTGCTTTTAATAATCATAATTACCCACCAGAGTGTGATATGCGTACAACCATTGCTGTAGTGTTGGGTGCAATTAGTTTGACGTCTGCTTTTGTGTTTGCAGATAAACCAGACGTTGCCAAATCGGCAAACGATGAGGTCAGCACCCTGTTTTTTGGTCATGATGATCGTGTGCCAGTGAATGACACGACCCAATCACCGTGGGATGCGGTTGGGCAACTGGAAACGGCCAGCGGCAATTTATGTACGGCGACGCTGATTGCACCCAATCTGGCATTAACGGCAGGACACTGTTTATTGACGCCGCCTAAGGGTAAAGCGGATAAGGCGGTAGCGCTGCGTTTTGTGTCAAATAAAGGTCTTTGGCGCTATGACATCCACGACATAGAAGGCCGCGTTGATCCGACACTGGGAAAGCGGTTAAAAGCAGATGGGGATGGTTGGATTGTTCCTCCCGCAGCTGCACCATGGGACTTCGGCTTGATTGTGCTGCGTAATCCCCCTTCTGGCATTACACCGTTGCCGTTATTTGAGGGAGATAAAGCCGCGCTTACTGCCGCATTAAAATCGGCTGGTCGTAAAGTGACTCAGGCGGGATATCCTGAAGATCATCTCGATACGTTATACAGTCATCAAAACTGTGAAGTGACTGGCTGGGCGCAAACGTCGGTGATGTCACATCAGTGCGATACCTTGCCGGGTGACAGCGGTTCGCCTCTGATGTTGCATACCGATGACGGCTGGCAATTAATTGGGGTGCAAAGTTCGGCTCCTGCCGCGAAAGATCGCTGGCGCGCCGATAACCGGGCCATTTCTGTTACCGGTTTTCGCGACAAGCTGGATCAACTGTCGCAAAAATAATGTTCAAACGCTGCCCGACAGTGCGGGCAGCGTGTTCATCAGGCAAGTTTCACCATGATCATTCCAGCCAACAGCAAGACCAGGCCAATCCAGCCTTTACGATTTAACCGTTGACCAAACAAGATCCAACCTGCGGCTAACGTGGCGGCAATACCAAACCCGCCCCACAATGCATAAGCGACAGACAAGTCGATCCCTTTTACGGCCTGAGAAAGCGCACTAAAGGCAGCCAGCACCGCCGCCAGGGAGAGCAAGCCAAATATTTTGCGACGAAAGCCGTCAGAAAATTTCAAAAAGACGTTAGCAACGATTTCCAGCACGATTGCCAATGCCAGCCAGGCGGCGTGAACCCATTCAAACTGCGCCATGGTTCACCTCCAGTTCAGGTTTACGCGCTTTACGGGTACCTGATTTGATCAACACAATCCCGGCGACCAGGGTGGTTAACCCGGCAATTTTCATCAGCGATAAACTTTCGTCGAATAACAAAACGCTAAACAAGGTAATAAATAAAATACCGATACCTTCCCACAGCGCATAAGCTACGCCTAAGGCGATCTTTTTAACGGCGAAAGAGAGAAATATATACGACAGAGAAATCATCACCAGCATTAAAATAAAGCCGCCATTTCCCTCACTGACGCTCGCCCATTTCATTGACAGCGTACCGGTAATTTCTGTAGCAATAGCCAGGCCTAATAAAATCCAATAAATATACATTGTCCTTCTCCTGCAAGAGAATTATTTTAATTTTCGCTTAATTCAGCGAAACCAAAGTAAAGTGGTCAAGCCCCGCGCATAGGGCAAGCTTAGGCAGAAGAAAGGACTAAAGCGCGTTGCGCCAGTGCTGCTCACCTACGAGCAAGATAGTGGATGAGGTACGAAGATGGGTAAATGTTGAAAATAACGTCCTGAACAAATTGTCCATAATATTACAATTATCCGCAGTGTTGCTTCTCGTCATCGCGGATGATAATTGTCCTCGGTAGTTGAACACGCCTGATTTGTATCATAGCTTAAGAATTAACTCAAAATATTTTCACTTCTTTACCTGAGCGGTTTGATTTTCGTTATGATGACGGAGCGAAAAAGACATTATTATTAGCAAAGGAAGAAAAAACGGGGACAAGCATGGCAAAGCCGATCATCACGCTCAATGGCCTAAAAATCGTCATTATGTTGGGAATGCTGGTCATTATTCTCTGCGGTATCCGTTTTGCCGCCGAGATCATCGTGCCGTTTATTCTCGCATTATTTATTGCTGTTATTCTTAACCCGCTGGTGCAACACATGGTCCGCTGGCGAGTGCCGCGTGTACTGGCGGTGTCGATTTTGATGACCATCATCGTGATGGCGATGGTGTTGCTATTAGCTTATCTGGGTTCCGCGCTCAACGAGTTGACGCGGACGTTACCGCAATATCGCAACTCTATTATGACGCCGCTGCAAGCTCTTGAGCCGTTGTTGCAACGCGTAGGGATTGACGTCTCAGTTGACCAGCTGGCGCATTACATTGATCCGAACGCGGCGATGACGTTGCTCACCAACTTATTGACGCAGTTATCTAATGCCATGTCATCAATATTTTTATTGCTGCTGACGGTGCTGTTTATGCTGCTCGAAGTGCCACAATTGCCCGGAAAATTTCAGCAAATGATGGCGCGTCCGGTTGAAGGGATGGCGGCGATTCAACGTGCAATTGACAGTGTTTCTCATTATCTGGTGCTAAAAACAGCCATCAGCATCATCACCGGCCTGGTCGCCTGGGCGATGCTCGCCGCACTCGATGTTCGCTTCGCTTTTGTCTGGGGATTGCTGGCCTTTGCGCTTAATTACATCCCTAATATTGGTTCAGTTCTCGCGGCAATCCCCCCTATCGCTCAGGTACTGGTGTTTAATGGCTTCTACGAAGCGTTGCTGGTGCTGGCGGGATATCTGCTGATTAATCTGGTCTTCGGCAATATTCTGGAGCCGCGCATCATGGGACGTGGGCTGGGGCTTTCCACATTGGTGGTATTTTTGTCGTTGATTTTTTGGGGATGGTTGTTAGGACCGGTGGGTATGCTGCTTTCCGTGCCGTTAACAATTATTGTCAAAATTGCGCTTGAACAAACAGCGGGAGGTCAAAGCATCGCCGTTCTGTTAAGCGATCTCAATAAAGAGTGACGGCCTCCGCAGAGGCCGTCAGGGTTACAGAGCTTTCAGGATTGCATCCACGCTGGCTTTGGCGTCACCAAACAGCATGTGGGTGTTTTCCTTGAAGAACAGCGGGTTTTGCACACCAGCATAGCCAGTGTTCATCGAACGTTTAAAGACAATCACGTTCTGCGCTTTCCACACTTCCAGAACAGGCATACCAGCAATAGGACTCTTCGGATCATCCTGCGCCGCCGGGTTAACCGTATCGTTAGCACCAATCACCAGTACGGTATCGGTATCAGCAAAGTCATCGTTGATCTCGTCCATTTCCAGCACGATGTCATACGGTACTTTTGCTTCAGCCAGCAATACGTTCATATGTCCAGGCAAACGCCCCGCAACCGGGTGGATACCGAAACGCACGTTGATACCACGAGCGCGCAGTTTCTCGGTAATTTCAGCGACAGGATATTGCGCCTGCGCGACTGCCATGCCGTACCCCGGAGTAATGATCACTGAATGGGAGTTTTTCAGCAGTTCCGCTGTCTCTTCTGCGGTGATTTCGCGGTGCTCGCCCACTTCCTGATCATCGCCAGTAGAAGAGCCGTCGGTGCCGAAACCACCCGCAATAACGCTGATAAAGGAACGGTTCATCGCCTTACACATAATGTAAGAAAGGATAGCGCCCGAAGAACCGACCAGCGCACCGGTCACAATCAGCAGGTCGTTGCTGAGCATAAAGCCCGCAGCCGCAGCCGCCCAGCCGGAGTACGAGTTCAGCATCGACACCACCACTGGCATATCTGCACCACCGATGGAGGCGACTAAATGCCAGCCGAATACCAGCGCAATGGCGGTCATTATCAGCAATGCCAGCACTTGCAGGCCGACGCTATCCGTGCGAACAAATACAATCAGCAGCAGGAAGGAAACGACCAGAGCCGCCAGGTTCATTTTGTGACGGTTTGGCAGCATCAACGGTTTAGACGAAATCTTGCCACACAGTTTGCCGAACGCCACCACCGAACCCGTGAACGTTACCGCCCCGATGAAGATACCGAGGAACACTTCCGTCAGGTGAATATTGACCAGAATCGGTGCCATTCCCGCGTCATGATGCAGATAACTGTTAAAGCCAACCAGCACTGCCGCCAGACCCACGAAGCTATGCAGGATCGCCACCAGTTCTGGCATTTCGGTCATTTCAACTTTCTTCGCCAGACGGATACCAATTGCCCCACCAATGACCATCGCCAGCAAGATCCAGCCAACATTACCCGTATCCGGTCCAAAAATGGTTGCGATTAACGCAATCGCCATCCCGGCGATACCGAAGTTGTTACCCTGGCGAGACGTTTCATGTTTCGAAAGACCGGCCAGACTGAAGATAAACAGGATCGCGGCAACAATGTATGCAGCTGTAACTAATCCTCCAGACATATGTTACCCCTTAATTTTTGCGGAACATTTTCAGCATGCGCTGAGTCACGGTGAAGCCACCGAAAATATTAATGCTGGCTATAAGCACCGCGATAAAACTAAGGAAGCTAACCCAGCCGCCCTGGCCAATCTGCAACAGTGCTCCGACAACAATAATCCCTGAAATCGCGTTGGTGACCGACATCAACGGTGTATGCAGCGCATGCGATACATTCCACACCACGTAATAACCGACAACGCAGGCCAGCGCGAAAACGGTGAAGTGCCCAAGAAACTCTTTCGGCGCAACGCTTGCCAGCCAACCGAAAAGGATGATTGCCAGCGCCATCAATGCGTATTTACGCCACGGTGAGCAGGCACATTTTTCCTCAGTTTTCACTTCCGGTGCCGCTTTTTGTGCCGCCTGCGGCTGAGCTGATACCTGAATCGGCGGTGCCGGCCAGGTAATTTCGCCCGCACGGATCACGGTCACGCCGCGAATCACCACATCATCAAAATCAACAGTGATATTGCCGTCTTTCTCTTTGCACAACAGTTTCAGCAGATTAACGAGGTTAGTACCGTAAAGCTGTGAGGATTGCGTAGGCAGACGGCCCGGAAGATCGGTATAACCAATCACTTTGACACCATTTTCCGTAGTGAAGATTTCACCCGGCACGGTGTATTCACAGTTGCCACCGTTTTGGGCTGCCAGGTCGACAATCACACTGCCCGCCTTCATGGAGTCAACCATTTCACGGGTAATTAGCTTCGGCGCTGGTTTGCCTGGAATAAGCGCGGTGGTGACAATGATATCGACCTCTTTTGCCTGGGCGGCAAAGAGTTCCATTTCCGCTTTGATGAACGCGTCCGACATCACTTTGGCATAGCCATCGCCGCTGCCCGCTTCCTCTTTAAAATCCAGCTCGAGGAATTCCGCGCCCATACTTTGAACTTGTTCTTTCACTTCCGGGCGGGTGTCGAATGCACGCACAATCGCGCCGAGACTGTTTGCTGCGCCAATGGCGGCCAGACCTGCAACACCCGCACCAATCACCATCACTTTTGCCGGTGGCACTTTCCCGGCCGCAGTAATTTGCCCGGTAAAGAAGCGCCCAAATTCATGTGCCGCTTCAACAATGGCGCGATAACCGGCGATGTTCGCCATCGAGCTTAGTGCGTCCAGCGATTGTGCGCGTGAGATACGCGGCACAGAGTCCATCGCCATCACGGTCACGTTACGTTCCGCAAGTTTTTGCATTAATTCCGGATTCTGCGCAGGCCAGATAAAACTCACCAGCGTTGTCCCAGGATTCAGTAACGCAATTTCATCATCTAACGGCGCATTGACCTTCAGAATGATCTCTGACTGCCAGACGCTATTCCCTTCTACAATTTCAGCGCCCGCTTGCACAAACGCTTTATCGTCAAAACTTGCCAGTTGACCCGCGCCGCTCTCTACCGCGACGGTAAAACCCAGTTTCAGCAGCTGTTCCACTGTTTTTGGCGTTGCTGCAACACGGGTTTCATTGGTTAACCGTTCTCTTGGTATGCCAATTCGCATGATATTCCCTTCCATCGGTTTTATTGATGATGGTTTGCCTGTGTCAGGAGCCACACAAGCCGCTCATGTACGAGCTAAATGTTACTCCGTTAAAATAAATTAGTAACAAACGCCCTATAACGTACTGAAAATTATGCCTGTGATCTAGCGCCAAAAATCAGTATTTCGGCGTGAACTCGCAAAATATTAACGATTCAGCCGTGATAGTGGGATAAACACCTTAGAACGCCGGATAAAGACTGATAATTGTCTTCGACGGTCGGGTAAAACGAGACATCGCCCCGGCACGAATCACTACTTAACATTAAATTAACTTATACAATTCAGTTGCTTCAGTAGTAATGATGCTGATACGGCTGTTTTTTAAGCATAGACGGTCATTTGAGCAGGATTAAAATTGGCTTAAGGAATGTGATATGAAAAATGACGCAGACAGTTACACCGTTTAAATGCAATAATCAGCCACGTTTCTCGTTAATAACAATACCAGTACCTGGTTTGCGCAAGGCGAAGGATTATTTTTATGAAGCTTAAGAACACCCTCCTGGCGTCGGCACTGCTTTCTGCTACGGCATTCTCCGTTAACGCAGCAACAGAACTGACACCGGAGCAAGCGGCAGCGGTTAAACCTTTTGACCGTGTAGTGGTTACCGGTCGTTTTAATGCTATTGGCGAAGCGGTGAAAGCCGTTTCTCGTCGCGCAGATAAAGAAGGTGCCGCCTCTTTTTATGTTGTCGACACTTCTGATTTTGGTAACAGCGGTAACTGGCGTGTGGTCGCTGACCTCTATAAAGCCGATGCTGAAAAAGCAGAAGAAACAAGTAATCGCGTAATTAACGGTGTTGTCGAACTGCCGAAAGATCAGGCTGTTCTGATTGAACCGTTTGACACGGTCACCGTCCAGGGCTTCTATCGTAGCCAGCCAGAAGTCAATGATGCCATCACCAAAGCAGCAAAAGCGAAAGGTGCCTACTCTTTCTACATTGTTCGTCAAATCGATGCCAACCAGGGCGGCAACCAGCGTATTACTGCATTCATCTATAAAAAAGATGCTAAGAAACGTATCGTCCAGAGCCCGGATGTGATCCCGGCAGATTCCGAAGCAGGACGTGCAGCTCTGGCTGCCGGTGGCGAAGCCGCGAAGAAAGTTGAGATCCCAGGTGTTGCGACTACCGCATCACCAAGTTCTGAAGTCGGTCGTTTCTTTGAAACCCAGTCATCAAAAGGCGGACGTTACACTGTCACGCTTCCTGACGGCACTAAAGTCGAAGAACTGAACAAAGCGACAGCAGCGATGATGGTCCCGTTCGACAGCATCAAATTCTCTGGCAACTACGGCAACATGACCGAAGTCTCCTATCAGGTTGCGAAACGTGCCGCGAAGAAAGGTGCTAAGTATTACCACATCACCCGCCAGTGGCAGGAACGTGGTAATAACCTGACCGTCAGCGCAGATCTGTATAAATAACTATTCAGTTACTCCTATAAGGCGGCTTGATGCCGCCTTTCGCATTTTTAGTCACAAATTTCCCCGCGACCATTGCATGCAGACACATCTCTTCGTAAAATCCCGCGCTTCAGTGGCAAACTCCATTTTTATGCGTTTTGCCCTAATATTTATTCTTCTTATCACGTTTTAATCACTGGATATCGATGGAAAAGAAACTGGGACTGAGCGCACTCACCGCGCTGGTATTAAGCTCAATGCTGGGCGCGGGTGTTTTCAGTCTGCCGCAAAATATGGCGGCAGTTGCCAGCCCGGCAGCACTGCTCATCGGCTGGGGTATTACTGGCGCTGGCATTTTATTGCTGGCCTTTGCCATGCTGATCCTCACGCGCATTCGTCCCGAACTTGACGGCGGTATCTTTACCTATGCCCGCGAAGGGTTTGGCGAGCTAATCGGCTTTTGTTCCGCATGGGGATACTGGCTGTGCGCAGTCATCGCCAACGTCTCCTATCTGGTGATCGTTTTTTCCGCGTTAAGCTTTTTTACGGACACGCCGGAATTGCGCCTGTTCGGCGATGGTAATACCTGGCAATCGATAGTCGGTGCATCGGCTTTATTGTGGATTGTTCACTTTTTGATCCTGCGCGGGGTGCAAACCGCTGCCAGCATTAACCTGGTGGCGACACTGGCAAAATTGTTGCCGCTGGGTCTGTTTGTTGTGCTGGCGATGATGATGTTCAAACTGGATACCTTCAAGCTCGACTTCACCGGACTTGCACTTGGCGTACCCGTGTGGGAACAGGTGAAAAACACCATGCTGATCACCCTGTGGGTTTTCATTGGTGTGGAAGGTGCCGTGGTTGTTTCTGCGCGTGCGCGTAATAAACGTGATGTTGGCAAAGCGACACTGCTGGCGGTTCTCTCCGCTCTGGGCGTTTACTTGCTGGTAACGCTGCTTTCGCTGGGCGTGGTGGCACGTCCTGAACTGGCTGAAATTCGTAACCCGTCAATGGCCGGTCTGATGGTGGAAATGATGGGACCATGGGGCGAAATCATCATCGCTGCCGGTTTGATCGTTTCCGTTTGCGGCGCGTACTTAAGCTGGACCATCATGGCGGCAGAAGTTCCGTTCCTGGCTGCCACTCATAAAGCATTCCCACGCATTTTTGCGCGCCAGAACGCACAAGCTGCGCCATCCGCCTCGCTGTGGTTGACCAACATCTGCGTGCAAATTTGTCTGGTACTCATCTGGCTGACCGGTTCCGATTACAACACGTTGCTGACCATCGCCTCAGAAATGATTCTGGTGCCCTATTTCCTGGTCGGCGCGTTCTTGCTGAAAATCGCAACCCGTCCACTGCATAAAGCGGTAGGTGTCGGTGCCTGCATTTATGGCTTATGGTTATTGTATGCCTCTGGTCCAATGCACTTGCTGTTATCCGTTGTTCTGTATGCGCCGGGGCTGCTGGTTTTCCTGTATGCGCGCAAAACGCATACACATGATAATGTACTGAACCGTCAGGAAATGGTGCTGATTGGCATGCTGTTAATTGCCTCAGTTCCGGCGACCTGGATGCTGGTGGGATAACGTTCATCCCATCGTTGGATAGCAAAGGAGATAACGATGGGTAAAGCCCAGCCCTTGCCAATATTAATTACTGGCGGAGGTCGTCGCATCGGCCTCGCCCTCGCCTGGCATTTCATTAATCAAAAGCAACCGGTGATTGTCAGCTATCGGACGCACTATCCAGCCATTGATGGACTGATTAAGGCAGGTGCGCAGTGTATTCAGGCTGATTTTTCGACCAACGACGGTGTGATGGCGTTTGCCGATGAAGTACTAAAAAGCACCCATGGTCTGCGTGCTATTTTGCATAACGCCAGTGCGTGGATGGCGGAAAAACCAGGTACACCACTGGCCGACGTACTGGCTTGCATGATGCAGATCCACGTTAATACCCCATACCTGCTCAACCATGCGCTGGAAAGATTACTGCGTGGGCACGGACACGCCGCCAGCGATATCATTCACTTTACCGATTATGTGGTGGAGCGCGGTAGCGACAAACATGTTGCGTATGCTGCAAGCAAAGCGGCACTGGATAATATGACCCGCTCGTTTGCCCGCAAGCTGGCACCGGAAGTGAAAGTGAATTCTATTGCGCCATCGCTGATCCTGTTTAATGAACATGATGATGCCGAATATCGACAACAGGCGCTGAATAAATCACTGATGAAAACCGCGCCTGGCGAGAAAGAAGTGATCGACCTGGTCGATTACTTACTTACCAGCTGCTTTGTCACCGGACGCAGTTTCCCACTTGATGGCGGTCGTCATCTGCGTTAATGCAGCTTTATCCAGCATATAATCAACACCCATGCGCTTATCCCCCAACACGCAACAGAACCAACAAAAGCGGCGGGCAAGCGCATCATTCCGGTGAAATACCACAGCGACACCAGGTAAACAAAATAGGGAATAATCGACCACATACTAAAAATGATGGTTGCGCGTAAGGCTTCAATGCCGCGTTCGCTGGCAACAATATAATGCGCGATAAGCGCAAAGGTCGGGAAAAGTGGAATCAGCCCGGCGATATAATAATTTTTCGTTTTTGCTAAAACACCAATCAACAGCACTACCAGCGCACCGAGCGCGGCTTTGATTACCAGCCCCATCTTTTTACCTTAACACTTCCATAACAAGTCATCAGTAGAATACCTGATGAAAACTTGTTTAGAAACGATTGATAGTAAGTAAAAACAGCGCGGTGTATTGTGACGTTTTTATATCTACCGTGAATGTTATGAACACTATCGTATTTGTGGAAGATGATGCGGAAGTCGGTTCACTGATTGCCGCGTACCTGGCAAAACATGATATGCAGGTTACCGTAGAACCGCGCGGCGACCAGGCCGAAGAAACCATTTTGCGAGAAAGTCCGGATTTGGTGTTACTCGACATCATGCTACCAGGCAAGGACGGCATGACCATTTGTCGTGATTTACGCGCAAAGTGGTCTGGACCGATTGTTCTTCTAACCTCTCTCGATAGCGATATGAACCACATCCTGGCACTGGAAATGGGTGCCTGCGACTATATTCTCAAAACGACGCCCCCTGCTGTTTTGCTAGCGCGTTTACGTTTGCATTTGCGTCAGAATGAGCAAGCCACACTGACCAAAGGTCTTCAGGAAACGTCTCTGACTCCCTACAAAGCCCTGCATTTCGGCACGTTGACCATCGATCCCATCAACCGCGTAGTCACCCTGGCTAACACTGAAATCTCGCTCTCGACAGCTGATTTCGAATTATTGTGGGAATTAGCTACCCATGCCGGGCAAATCATGGACCGCGATGCATTGCTGAAAAATTTACGCGGCGTCAGTTATGACGGACTGGATCGTAGCGTGGACGTGGCTATTTCGCGGTTAAGAAAAAAACTGCTCGATAACGCCGCAGAACCTTATCGCATTAAAACTGTGCGTAACAAAGGCTATCTTTTTGCGCCTCATGCATGGGAATAAGCGATGAAAAAACTGTTTATCCAGTTTTACCTGTTATTGTTTGTCTGCTTCCTTGTGATGTCTCTGCTGGTTGGGCTGGTGTACAAATTTACCGCCGAACGCGCGGGCAAACAGTCGCTGGATGATTTGATGAACAGTTCACTGTATCTGATGCGCAGCGAATTGCGTGAGATCCCCCCAAACGACTGGGGTAAGACGCTGAAAGAGATGGATTTAAATCTCTCTTTCGATCTGCGTGTCGAGCCACTGAGTAAATACCATCTTGATGATATTTCCATGCACCGACTGCGTGGCGGCGAAATTGTCGCCCTGGACGATCAGTACACGTTTTTGCAGCGTATCCCGCGCAGCCACTACGTGCTGGCAGTTGGTCCTGTTCCTTATCTTTATTATCTCCATCAGATGCGATTGCTGGATATCGCCCTGATCACTTTTATTGCTATTTCCCTCGCCTTTCCGGTGTTTATCTGGATGCGTCCGCACTGGCAGGATATGTTAAAACTGGAAGCAGCGGCGCAACGATTTGGCGATGGGCATCTCAATGAACGTATCCACTTTGATGAGGGTTCGAGCTTTGAACGACTTGGTATCGCATTTAACCAGATGGCGGACAATATCAACGCCTTGATTGCTAGCAAAAAACAGCTTATTGACGGTATCGCTCACGAACTGCGAACACCGTTAGTGCGCCTGCGTTATCGACTGGAGATGAGCGATAACCTGAGCGCCGCCGAATCCCAGGCGTTGAATCGTGATATCAGTCAACTTGAAGCTTTAATTGAAGAGCTGCTGACTTATGCCCGACTCGATCGCCCACAAAACGAGCTTCATCTTAGCGAACCAGACCTGCCGTTGTGGCTGTCAACGCATCTGGCAGACATTCAGGCAGTAACGCCCGATAAAACGGTACGGATTAAAACGCTCGCGCAAGGCCATTATGCGGCGTTGGATATGCGCTTAATGGAGCGCGTGCTGGATAATTTGCTCAATAACGCCCTGCGGTACTGCCATTCAACGGTTGAAACCAGCCTGCTACTGTCGGGGAATAGAGCGACATTAATTGTTGAGGATGATGGCCCAGGGATTGCCCCAGAAAACCGCGAACATATCTTTGAACCTTTTGTTCGCCTCGATCCCAGCCGGGATCGCTCAACCGGCGGCTGCGGGCTGGGGCTGGCAATTGTCCACTCTATAGCACTGGCAATGGGCGGTACGGTTAATTGTGACACCAGCGAACTGGGTGGTGCTCGCTTCTCGTTTAGCTGGCCGTTATGGCATAACATCCCGCAATTTACCTCTGCCTGACACTACGCGCACGATGGTCAAGTCACCACGACTGTGCTATAAAATAAGTATGTTGTAACTAAAGTGGTTAATATTATGGCGCGTTACGATCTCGTAGACCGACTCAACACTACCTTTCGCCAGATGGAACAAGAGCTGGCTACATTTGCCGCTCATCTTGAGCAACACAAGCTATTGGTTGCCCGCGTGTTCTCTTTGCCGGAGGTAAAAAAAGAGGATGAGCATAATCCGCTTAATCGTATTGAGGTAAAACAACATCTCGGCAACGACGCGCAGTCGCTGGCGTTGCGTCATTTCCGCCATTTATTTATTCAACAACAGTCCGAAAATCGCAGCAGCAAGGCCGCTGTCCGTCTGCCTGGCGTGTTGTGTTACCAGGTCGATAACCTTTCGCAAGCAGCGTTGGTCAGTCATATTCAGCACATCAATAAACTCAAGACCACGTTCGAGCATATCGTCACGGTTGAATCAGAACTCCCCACCGCGGCACGTTTTGAATGGGTGCATCGTCATTTGCCGGGGCTGATCACCCTTAATGCTTACCGCACGCTCACCGTTCTGCACGACCCCGCCACTTTACGCTTTGGTTGGGCTAATAAACATATCATTAAGAATTTGCATCGTGATGAAGTCCTGGCACAGCTGGAAAAAAGCCTGAAATCACCACGCAGTGTCGCACCGTGGACGCGCGAGGAGTGGCAAAGAAAACTGGAGCGAGAGTATCAGGATATCGCTGCCCTGCCACAGAACGCGAAGTTAAAAATCAAACGTCCGGTGAAGGTGCAGCCGATTGCCCGCGTCTGGTACAAAGGAGATCAAAAACAAGTCCAACACGCCTGCCCTACACCACTGATTGCACTGATTAATCGGGATAATGGCGCGGGCGTGCCGGACGTTGGTGAGTTGTTAAATTACGATGCCGACAATGTGCAGCACCGTTATAAACCACAGGCGCAGCCGCTTCGTTTGATCATTCCACGGCTGCACCTGTATGTTGCAGATTAACGCCCGGCTTTCATACTGCCGACCATCTGTTCTGGCCGTACCCAGCTGTCAAACTCGGCTTCGCTAAGATACCCCAGCGCAAGGGCCGCAGCTTTTAAGGTCAGCCCTTCTTTATGCGCTTTTTTGGCGATCTCCGCGGCTTTGTCATAACCAATGTGGGTGTTAAGCGCAGTCACCAGCATCAGCGATTCATTGAGTAATTGATTGATTCGCTCACGATTCGGTTCAATACCCACTGCGCAGTGTTTGTTAAAACTTTCCATGCCATCTGCCAGCAAGCGCACCGATTGCAGGAAATTGTGGATCACCATTGGACGGAAGACGTTCAGTTCAAAGTTACCGGAAGCGCCCCCCATGTTGATCGCCACGTCGTTCCCCATCACCTGACAGCAGAGCATGGTTAATGCCTCACACTGTGTTGGATTCACTTTCCCCGGCATGATTGAGCTGCCCGGCTCATTTTCCGGGATTGAGATTTCACCAATTCCGCAGCGCGGGCCAGAGGCCAGCCAGCGGACATCATTGGCGATTTTCATCAGTGACACAGCCAACCCTTTCAACGCGCCGTGCGCCTGAACCAGGGCATCACAGGTCGCCAGCGCTTCAAATTTGTTCGGCGCGGTAACAAACGGTGCACAGGTAATGACTGCCAGTTCATCTGCTACGCGACGCGCATACTCCGGATGGGTATTTAGTCCAGTACCCACCGCTGTACCGCCAAGAGCCAGTTCCGCTACGTGAGGCAGGCTGTATTCGATATGTTTGAGATTATGCTCGAGCATCGCTACCCAGCCGGAAATCTCCTGCCCTAGTGTTAGCGGCGTGGCGTCCTGCAAGTGGGTTCGACCGATTTTGACGATATCGGCAAATGCACGCGATTTTTCACTCAGTGTCTGTGTCAGGGTTTTAAGCTGCGGAATGAGTTGCTTGCGCAGCGCCAGCAGCGCCGCAACGTGCATCGCCGTCGGAAAGACATCGTTGGAACTTTGGCTTTTGTTCACGTCGTCGTTAGGGTGAACTTTACGTTCCATCCCGCGCACGCCGCCGAGTAATTCACTGGCCCGGTTAGCCAGCACTTCGTTCATGTTCATGTTACTTTGCGTGCCGGAGCCGGTCTGCCAGATAGCCAGCGGGAATTCGTCGTCATGCTGTCCTGCCAGTACTTCATCCGCCGCCTGCCGAATGGCGCTCGCTTTCTCTTCAGACAACAAGCCTAAATCTTCATTAACTTTTGCCGCTGCGCGCTTGGTTAGCGCCAGCGCATGAATCAGTGAGGTGGGCATTTTCTCCGTCGAAATGCGGAAATGCTCCAGCGAGCGTTGAGTTTGTGCGCCCCACAGCTTATCTGCCGGGACATCAATCGCCCCCATCGAATCTTTTTCGCTGCGTACTGTATTCATGGCCTGCTCCTCACCTGATTAATTTTTTCTTTCTGTTTTGCTTTCGTTAAGTAACTTTTAGCTCACTCATTATTTACTATTTGATAACAAATGTTTGGTCTTTCGTGCCATGTAAAAAAACCGCCCCGAAGGGCGGCTCTGTTTATTTCACACAGCGGGTGCATTGTGTGAGTTGTATCTGCTGGAAGAAGTCATTTCCTTTATCATCCACAAGGATAAACGCCGGGAAATCTTCCACTTCAATTTTCCAGATGGCTTCCATTCCCAGTTCCGGATATTCAACACATTCCAGGCTCTTAATACTTCCCTGCGCCAATACAGCGGCCGGACCACCGATACTGCCAAGGTAGAAGCCGCCGTGTTTTTTACAGGCATCCGTCACCTGCTGGCTGCGGTTGCCTTTCGCCAGCATGATCATACTTCCGCCCTGCGCTTGCAGTTGATCGACATAAGAATCCATCCGTCCGGCGGTCGTTGGGCCAAGAGAACCGGAGGCATAACCTTCCGGCGTTTTGGCCGGACCCGCGTAGTAAATCGGATGATCTTTGATGTACTGCGGCAGCCCTTCACCGTTATCCATCCGCTCTTTCAGTTTGGCGTGAGCAATATCACGACCGACGATAATCGTGCCGTTAAGCGATAAGCGTGTAGAAACGGGATACTGCGACAACTGTGCGAGGATCTCTTTCATCGGACGGTTAAGGTCAACGCGCACCGCTTCGCCTTCTCCCGCTTTGCGCAGCTCTTCCGGGATATATTTGCCTGGATTATGTTCCAGTTTTTCGATCCAGATCCCCTGACGGTTGATCTTCGCTTTGATATTACGGTCAGCAGAACAGGAGACGCCCATACCGACCGGGCAGGATGCGCCGTGACGTGGCAGGCGAATCACGCGGATGTCGTGAGCGAAGTATTTACCGCCAAACTGCGCACCCAGACCAAGATTTTGCGCTTCGATCAGCAATTCTTTTTCCAATTCCACATCGCGGAACGCCTGACCGTGCTCATTCCCTTCCGTTGGCAGTTCATCATAGTATTTCGCGGAAGCCAGTTTCACCGTTTTAAGGTTCGTTTCTGCAGAAGTTCCACCAATAACGAACGCAATATGATACGGAGGACAGGCCGCCGTACCCAGCGTGCGCATCTTCTCAACCAGGTAATTTTTCAGTTTCCCCGGCGTTAGTAACGCTTTGGTTTCCTGATAGAGATACGTCTTGTTTGCCGAACCGCCACCTTTGGCGATACAGAGGAATTTGTACTCGTCGCCATCAACGGCATAAAGATCGATCTGCGCTGGCAGATTGGTGCCGGTATTCACTTCTTTATACATATCCAGCGGCGCGTTTTGCGAGTAGCGCAAATTATCTTCGATATAAGTGTTATAGACACCGCGCGCCAGCGCCGCTTCATCACAGCCACCGGTCCATACACGCTGCCCTTTTTTACCAACAATAATCGCAGTGCCGGTATCCTGACAGGTTGGCAGAACACCTTTCGCCGCGATGTCGGAGTTGCGCAGGAATTGCAGCGCCACATATTTATCATTTTCGCTGGCTTCCGGGTCACGCAGAATGTCGGCCACCTGTTGTTGGTGAGCCGGACGCAGCATAAATGACGCATCATGAAATGCCTGACGCGCCAACAGAGTTAACGCTTCGGGTGCGACTTTCAAAATCTCCTGCCCTTCAAATTCAGATACGCTAACGTGTTCGCTGGTTAGCAGGTAATACTCAGTATCATCTTTTTTGAGTGGAAAAGGAGCCTGATAATGAAAGGGTTTGTTTGACATTGTTCTCTCACTTACTGCCTGGTTTGGTTATGCTCTGGGCGGGTGTTCCGTTGCCCTGTTAAAAGCGAGTAACAATATCCTACACACTTTTTTAACAAAAACTGAGACTAGTACGACTTTTTGCGGCTCCAGGTTACTTCCCGTAGGATTCTTGCTTTAATAGCGGGATTAATTTCCACATTAAAACAGGGATTGATCATGCAAAAACTCATTAACTCAGTGCAAAACTATGCCTGGGGCAGCAAAACGGCGTTGACTGAACTTTATGGTATGGAAAATCCGTCCAGCCAGCCGATGGCCGAGCTGTGGATGGGCGCACATCCGAAAAGCAGTTCACGGGTGCAGAATGCCGCCGGAGATATCGTTTCACTGCGTGATGTGATTGAGAGTAATAAATCGACTCTGCTCGGAGAGGCCGTTGCCAAACGCTTTGGCGAACTGCCTTTCCTGTTCAAAGTATTATGCGCAGCACAGCCGCTCTCCATTCAGGTTCATCCAAACAAACGCAATTCTGAAATCGGTTTTGCCAAAGAAAATGCCGCAGGTATCCCGATGGATGCCGCCGAGCGTAACTATAAAGATCCTAACCACAAGCCGGAGCTGGTTTTTGCGCTGACGCCTTTCCTTGCGATGAACGCGTTTCGTGAGTTTTCCGAGATTGTCTCCCTACTCCAGCCAGTCGCAGGTGCACATCCGGCAATTGCTCACTTTTTACAACAGCCTAATGCCGAACGTTTAAGCGAACTGTTCGCCAGCCTGTTGAATATGCAGGGTGAAGAAAAATCCCGCGCGCTGGCGATTTTAAAATCGGCGCTCGACAGTCAGCAGGGTGAACCGTGGCAAACGATTCTTTTAATTTCTGAATTTTACCCGGATGACAGCGGCCTGTTCTCTCCGCTGTTGCTGAATGTGGTGAAATTGAATCCTGGCGAAGCGATGTTCCTGTTCGCTGAAACACCGCACGCTTACCTGCAAGGCGTGGCGCTGGAAGTGATGGCAAACTCCGATAACGTGCTGCGTGCGGGTCTGACGCCTAAATACATTGATATTCCGGAACTGGTTGCCAATGTGAAGTTCGAAGCCAAACCGGCTAACCAGTTGTTGACCCAGCCGGTGAAACAAGGTGCAGAACTGGACTTCCCGATTCCTGTTGATGATTTTGCCTTCTCGCTGCATGACCTTAGTGATAAAGAAACCACCATTAGCCAGCAGAGTGCCGCCATTTTGTTCTGCGTCGAAGGCGATGCAACGTTGTGGAAAGGTTCTCAGCAGTTACAGCTTAAACCGGGTGAATCAGCGTTTATTGCCGCCAACGAATCACCGGTGACTGTCAAAGGCCACGGCCGTTTAGCGCGTGTTTACAACAAGCTGTAAGAGCTTACTGAAAAAATTAACATCTCTTGCTAAGCTTATTAAAGGCTTATAACACCTTCAGGCGGCCAGTCCGCCTGATTTCATTTTATGGATAATCATTATGAATAAATCGCTGGTAGCGGTAGGCGTCATTGTTGCGCTAGGCGTAGTCTGGACAGGCGGCGCATGGTATACAGGCAAGAAGATTGAAACCCATCTCGAAGAGATGGTCGCGCAGGCGAACGCGCAACTCAAACTGACAGCTCCTGAATCCAACCTGGAAGTGAGTTATCAAAACTATCATCGCGGCGTATTCAGCAGCCAGTTGCAACTGTTGGTGAAACCCATTGCCGGGAAAGAAAATCCGTGGATTAAAAGCGGTCAGAGCGTCATCTTCAACGAATCGGTTGATCATGGTCCCTTCCCCCTTGCCCAGCTTAAAAAACTGAACCTGATCCCATCGATGGCATCAATTCAAACCACGCTGGTTAATAACGAAGTAAGCAAACCACTGTTTGATATGGCAAAAGGTGAAACGCCTTTTGAGATTAACTCGCGCATTGGTTACAGCGGTGATTCCAGTTCCGATATTTCGCTCAAGCCGCTGAATTACGAGCAAAAGGATGAAAAAGTCGCCTTTAGCGGCGGCGAGTTCCAGTTAAATGCGGACAGAGACGGCAAAGCTATCTCCCTTTCCGGGGAGGCGCAAAGTGGTCGGATAGACGCGGTTAACGAATACAACCAGAAAGTACAGTTGACCTTTAATAATCTGAAAACCGACGGTTCCAGCACGCTGGCAAGTTTTGGTGAGCGCGTAGGAAACCAAAAACTGTCACTGGAAAAAATGACCATTTCAGTGGAAGGCAAAGAACTGGCACTGCTGGAAGGCATGGAGATCAGCGGTAAATCGGATCTGGTCAATGACGGTAAAACGATCAATAGCCAACTGGATTACTCGCTAAACAGCCTGAAGGTACAGAATCAGGATCTGGGCAGCGGCAAGCTGACTTTAAAAGTCGGCCAGATTGATGGTGAAGCCTGGCATCAGTTTAGCCAGCAATATAACGCGCAAACTCAGGCGCTGCTGGCACAGCCAGAAATTGCCAACAATCCCGAACTTTATCAGGAGAAAGTGACGGAAGCCTTCTTTAGCGCCCTGCCGCTGATGTTGAAAGGCGATCCGGTGATTACTATCGCGCCGCTAAGCTGGAAAAACAGTCAGGGTGAAAGTGCGCTGAATCTGTCGCTGTTCCTGAAAGACCCGGCAACGACTAAAGAAGCGCCGCAAACGCTGGCGCAGGAAGTAGATCGTTCGGTTAAATCTCTGGATGCGAAACTGACCATTCCGGTGGATATGGCAACTGAGTTGATGACTCAGGTAGCGAAGCTGGAAGGTTATCAGGAAGATCAAGCGAAAAAACTGGCGAAACAGCAAGTTGAAGGTGCATCAGCAATGGGGCAGATGTTCCGTCTGACCACCTTGCAGGACAATACCATCACCACCAGCCTGCAATATGCTAACGGTCAGATAACGTTAAATGGGCAGAAAATGCCACTGGAAGATTTCGTTGGTATGTTTGCAATGCCGGCATTAAACGTTCCGGTCGTACCCGCTATTCCGCAGCAGTAATTCACAGCCAAAACGCCGGAGGTTTTTCTCTCCGGCGTTATTTCTTACTTCAGCATAAAGTCATACTGAATACTCATTTTCACATCCCAGTAATTCAGGCGATCGCCCAGCGTACTGCCATCGCGCTTTTCCCGCCCTTTATCGGCAGCAAGAAAGAAATTCATCCCCTGTAACGGCCCTTCGCTGACCCGATAGTTCATACCACCTAAGATACCCGCGCCTTCAATCCGCACATCTCGTTTACTGGATTCATAGCCGCGAGTCACAATCGGTGCAAATGTCAGCGTAAATTGCGGGGTTAAACGATAGTTGACGCCCAATTGCCAGGACTGCATTCCTTCACGGTTACGATCAAGACTTAATGAAAAGGGATAGCCAATGTCGGTATCCACCACGGCACCATTCATTGCATGGCGCAAATAACCACCACTGCCAAATACGCTTCCCCACGGCGCATTCCAGGTCAATTGTCCACTAACCAACGCCGTTTCATTGGGCTGGCTGGTATTACGACTTAAACCTTCGAGCTGCGCGTAAAAGCCGAGCAACTCCCCTTTCAACGTATAATTCGGGTCAAGCGGTATGCTTTTCTCGAGAATACTTTGTATCTGATTGGAAACATCTTTCTGTACCGATGCCCCCAGAGAATAGCGACTGGTATCATCATGCCAACTGGCGGCTAAAAAAGAACGTGCGCGATGTTTATCGTATTTTCCCGTCTGGCTGTTATACACCCCTTCATCACGAATACCGGTTGTTGAATCAGTCCATAAAAATACTCGTGAACGCCACATTCCCCACAGATCAATATTTGGCGTTAAAGCCCAATAACCTAATGCTCCTTCAGAAACTGTCGGTAATGTACGTTGCGAACTGCCAGCCATTAACGGAATACGATAAGGTAAGCTACCGTAACTATAATCCGTCCCGAAGCGACCTAATTTAAGCAGGCTATTTTCACTGGGTTTTATTTTTACTGCCCCCAGGGCAAAGCCAAAACTTTTATCACCATCAAGATACCACCGGGTACTCATATCAGCACGAGCACCTAATTTATAAACATAATACGCTCCGCCTTCAACGCCAATAATATTGGAATAATAACCACTATTGAAATCGAGCAATCCTCCCTGTACCCATGCGTAAATATCTCTTCCCGCGCCAGCACTGGGCTTATCAGCCCTGCGCAATTCGTTTTTCAGTCTGATGCGTAGTCCCGCTTCATCGTCAGCCAGTTGCGCCGCGTAAGCAGAGGTAAGGCCAGAGGCAGCCGTCAGGCAAATAACGGCCATGGCCACTATTTTTCTCATAGTTGCACCTTTGATGTTCTGATTATTTTTATTGAATATTAATTAGTGATATCGCTGATTAATTGCTGCTGCACTTTTTTACGATTATCAATTTCAACCACGATTTCTTTGAATTTTTTATCCGTGAGCGGATAAAACCAGATAATGACGAATGCCAGTAGCATAAATCCGCAAGGTACTAAGGCAATTGATGTGCGGATGCCCATAATAACTTCCGGCGTTTGCACCTGATTGGCGATATATCCGCTTAACCCCAAAATAAAGGCAGGAATTGAACCTCCGATTGCCTGACCGCATTTACGGGTAAATGAGAATAGTGAATAGGTGAGCCCTTCAATTCGCACGCCGGTCAGGTATTCACCGTATTCTACGGTATCAGCTTCCAGCGCCCACATCACGGTCATGGTAACGCCCTGACCAATTGAAGCGATGGCCAACGCAACCAACGCCACCGGCAGTGACCAGACGGAAACCCAGAAGAATAGCAGATAACCGCAGGTTCCCAGTAAAGCGCCAATCAGGAAGGTATTCTTTTTACCGATCCTCGCGACCATCCCCGGCACCAGCGGTGCCGATGCCACAGTACCGACCAGGTTTTGCACCAGTACCAGCACAGTGAACAGCCCGGTATCATTTAACACATAGCGCACGTAGAACAACGACGAGGCGCTGACCGCGAAGGTCGAAATCAGCACACACAGCGCACCGATGCACAACATAAACAGCGGGCGATTCCGTTTCAGGGTTTGCAGACTGATCTTCAATGACGGCTGCGCCACGATACGTACCACATTCTCACGCGTCGATTTGAAGCAGATGAAGTAAAGCACCATTCCGGCAATCGCCAGCACAATCGTCCAGAAATGGTATACCGACACCATCTCTTCCGGGCTGGAGTTCTTAATGCTCGGTCCTATCAGAAATGCCAGGCAGACAAAGGTTAATGAAGCGGCAATCCCGCGAGCCGCGCCCAGACGGGCGCGGGATTGTGGTTGTTGGGTCATCGCGGTAGCAAGTGAACCATAAGGAATATTCACCAGGCTGTAGCAAAGCCCGAGGCCCATGTAGGTCAAATATGCATACACTACTTTGCTGCTATGGCTCCAGTCGGTCGGCCCCCAGAATACCAGCACGCTGAAGATCATTAACGGCGCAGTACCGAAGAGTAAAAACGGGCGGAATTTTCCCCAGCGGGTATTCACACTGTCCACCACTCGTCCGGCAAAGATGTCGGCGAAAGCATCGAATACCCGCACCAGTAACAGCATGGTGCCCGCCGCAGCGGCACCGACGCCAGCGACGTCGGTGTAGTAACTTAGCAGGAAGAGCGCCCCCATAGCGAAGGCGAAGTTATTGGCGACGTCACCGAGGCTGTAGCCAACGATGGTGCGCCAGGAGAGTTGTTGATTCATTGTTTGCCTCCCTGCTGCGGTTTTTCACCGAAGTTCATGCCAGTCCAGCGTTTTTGCAGCAGAAAAGCCGCCGACTTCGGTTTGCGGTCGCGGGTGAAGATGCCCTTCTTGTTACCGCCAACGCGCAATATGCCTTGCGAGGTCGCAAAATCGGCGAAATTCCATACCTGTTCACCGACGACGGCGCTGACGCGATCAAAGACGCGGTGATACATATCCAGCCATGCACACTGATACTCTTCACTCCACATGTCGGTGTACATTGAGTGCAGCCCGGCTAACGTATCCACGCCGTATTCGGTGATGATAATCGGCTGATGCAGTTTCTCCTGCCAGGCCAGAAGTTCTTTTTCCAGTACCTTCTCTGCCGTTTCCAAATCGCCGCTTTGGACATACCATCCGTAATAACGGTTCAGGCACAGCACATCAAAGAGATCGCTGATGGTATCGGTGTGAGCGTCGCAGAACATTACATTGACGCAGGTGATCGGACGCGTCGGGTCGAGTTTACGCGTTGCTTCCGCCAGTGGCGCGAAATATTCCCGTGCACCTTGCGGACGGGTATCCGGTTCGTTGGCAATACTCCACATCACCACGCTTGGGTGGTTTTTGTCACGCGCTATCAGCTCTTTAATCGCCTGTAAGTGCGCCTGCTGAGTTTCCCCGTTGACTGCCTCTTC
Organism: Escherichia sp. WS1152; assembly: GCF_046487665.1. Classification (NCBI taxonomy): domain Bacteria; kingdom Pseudomonadati; phylum Pseudomonadota; class Gammaproteobacteria; order Enterobacterales; family Enterobacteriaceae; genus Escherichia; species Escherichia sp. WS1152. The sequence continues at coordinate 93,704 of NZ_JBJQJA010000004.1, forward strand.
GCTGTACAGTTCTTTCGGCTTGTTGCCCGCTTCGAAACCAATGCCTAAAGAGAGGTTAAAGCCAACAGCTGCAGTTTCATCAATCACCACGATGCCATGTTCATCTGCCCAGTCGAGCATCTCTTCGGCATAAGGGTAATGCGAGGTACGGTAGGAGTTGGCCCCAATCCAGTCCATTAATGCGTGATCGTGCACCATCAGCACGTTATCGAATCCTTTGCCGCGCAAATCCGCATCTTCATGACGGCCAAAGCCAGTAAAGTAGAACGGTTTGTGGTTGATCAGGAACTGTTCGCCCTTCACTGCCACTGACCGGATGCCGACGCGCAGCGGGTAGATATCACACTCTGTCTGGCTTTTGGCTGTGACGCACAGTTCATAGAGATAACCTTCACCCGGTTGCCAGAGGTGCGGATTCACCACTTGCAAAGTCCCGCTGGTGCCTTGTCCAGTTGCAACCACCTGTTGATCCGCATCACGCAGTTCAACGCTGACATCACCATTGGCCACCACCTGCCAGTCAACAGACGCGTGGTTACAGTCTTGCGCGACATGCGTCACCACGGTGATATCGTCCACCCAGGTGTTCGGCGTGGTGTAGAGCATTACGCTGCGATGGATCCCGGCGTAGTTAAAGAAATCATGGAAGTAAGACTGCTTTTTCTTGCCGTTTTCGTCGGTAATCACCATTCCCGGCGGGATAGTCTGCCAGTTCAGTTCGTTGTTCACACAAACGGTGATACGTACACTTTTCCCGGCAATAACATACGGCGTGACATCGGCTTCAAATGGCGTATAGCCGCCCTGATGCTCCATCACTTCCTGATTATTGACCCACACTTTGCCGTAATGAGTGACCGCATCGAAACGCAGCACGATACGCTGGCCTGCCCAACCTTTCGGTATAAAGACTTCGCGCTGATACCAGACGTTGCCCACATAATTACGAATATCTGCATCGGCGAACTGATCGTTAAAACTGCCTGGCACAGCAATTGCCCGGCTTTCTTGTAACGCGCTTTCCCACCAACGCTGATCAATTCCACAGTTTTCGCGATCCAGACTGAATGCCCACAGGCCGTCGAGTTTTTTGATTTCACGGGTTGGGGTTTCTACAGGACGTAACATAAGGGACTCCTCATTAAGATAAAAATACTGGTCAACCTTTAATCCGATTAGTTAACCAATTCTGTGTTGCACACAGTTATCTGTGAGAAACCCATGGAAGAGAAATGGAAATAAAAAGAACTGACACCGCGATCAAAAAACCAAAAACTGCAATACCCACAGCGTGATATAGATCGCATTAATCTTTAAAACGGCGTTGACAGAAGCCATAAAATAAGCAATCGAACGTTCGTTCGAGCATGTTGGGAACGATAAACTCTCATGACATATGGCTACAGTGAATATTTTAGGGAGGAATTCCCCGCTCCGGCGAGATTGTATTTTGTACAGGGAAATTAAAGTATGAAACGCGGGCTCAGTTGTCACCAGCCCGCGGAAAGAGAGAGAGAATCAGGATGCGGTTAAGATACCGCCAATCATCGCGCGTAATCCCTGAGCAAACGACGCTTCACGCGCCAGGTCTTCCGCTTCGATATCGGCCAGTACACCGTAGGTCAGATCCAGCAGTAAACGTGAAGTCATTGCCGTGTTGATGTCTGGGCTTATCTCGCCTTTTTGCTGGGCATCACGCATCCGCTGAGCAACAAATTCAGTGATCGTCATATGCTTATTTTTAAGCATGGCGGCGACCTGTGGGTTACGCATCCCTTCCGCCATAATTTCGACCACCAGCGCCCGTTGCCCAAAGGCTTCATGGGTGAGAGAGACAATAGACTCGACCATATAGTCAACAAAATGAATCCCTTCAATCGGTTCCCGGAAACGGGCCAGCGCCCTCTCCTGGTCCTGTAAGATAATCGCCTGAATCAAGGCTTCTTTGGAGATGAAATGGTGATAGAGCGTCCCGGGACTAATGGCGCAGGATTTACAGATGGCTTTCATCGAGGCACTGTGAAATCCATTTTCTGAAAAAATCTCTCTGGCAGCATTGAGGATCCGGGTCCGTGTCGGTTGTGCTTCAGTCTGCATGTTATCCATCATTAAACCATTATAGTTAGCGTGAATAACTAGTTTACCGCGTTGTCAGGTGAGCGCCTATCATTGCTGTTGAATAGTGCGAAGGCACACTCTATTCGTTTACTTTTCACCCAGCAATTGGTTAACCAATAGCCGTGATTTGGCTGCCAGTTGTTTAGCAGAGACGTTGACGAATTGCACACGCTATCCCGGTAAACAACACATACGGCTGTTTACCGGTTCGTTAGTGTATTAATTGAGCTCCTGTACCCCACCACCGGAGACGGTGAGAATTTGTCCGCTTACCCAGCTGGCTGCAGGCGAGCAAAGGAACAGAGCTGCGTTAGCAATATCTTGCGGTTGGCCCAGACGTCTAATCGGCGTGTGCTGTAACATTTTTTGTTCAATTTCTGGTGTAATAACGGATTTCAGGGCATCGGTTAATATTGCCCCCGGCGCAATGCCATTTACCCGAATATTTTTTTCACCCAGGTCAAACGCCATATTTCTGACCAGATGACTGGCCGCAGCTTTAGATGATGCATAGGAAGTCATGTTTATATTTTTATTTTCTGCCGCCATAGAAGTGATGGTCAGAATAACGCCACCGCCATTTTTTTCCATTTCTGGCGCAACAAGTTGTGACAGATGGAAAAAAGAAAACACATTCAGTTCATAAGCACGGCGAAAATCCGCCATTGGCATATCAAACGGTTTAGGTCCACCGCCACCGGCGTTGTTAACCAGAATATCAACTTTACCCAGCTTACTGATAGCAAAGTCTGCCAGTGCAGAGAGTTCCTGTTCGGAAGTAATATCACAACGGCAGGCAAATGCCTGACCACCCAGTTGTTGAATTTCGTCTACAACATGGTTAGCTGCGTCGGCGTTAATATCACTGACCACCACAGATGCGCCAGCTGTCGCGAATGTAATGGCGATTTCTTTACCAATACCTGCACCCGCACCTGTGATGATGGCGCATTTTCCGTCGAGTCTCAGGTTGTCAGAATTAAACACATAAACCTCCTGTGAACTTCAGTAAAAATAAAAGGCACCGCCTGTGTGCCACATTTTTTATCATTAACCTTGAGGAAAGGACACTACCAGGTATAGCAGATAAAGAGAGGATTATTTCGCCGCAATGAGCCGGGCGGGAATAATAAGATTGCGTGAATGCGTCTCTTCATGGGTGATTTTTTGCATCATGCGATCCGCAAGTGTGGTACCAAGTTCCCGCGCAGGCGTGCTGGCCCAGGTAACGGGTATATCATCAAGTGTGGTTGGTGTCGCATCGGTAAATGCCGCCAGCGAAACCTGTTGCTCAAAGTAACGATCGACTCCGCTTTCCCCGCTTTGCCGCCCTGCTTTCAGCAAACCAAACCATGCCCCCATCGCAATAGTTTCGTTATAGCAAACCACGGCACTGATGGTCGGGTTATGACGTAAAAGCGCCGTGATAGCTTCCGCGGCTTGCTTCTGGCTGGAAGTGCACTCCAACACCCAATCGCTGTGAAACGGCAGGCCAAATTTTAGTAGAGTTGCACAATAGCCCCCCACCCGTTCTGCACGGGTTAATGAGGAACTTTGCCCTCCCAGCCAGGCGATCCGCTGATGCCCATTGCGAATGAGATGCTCCGTCAACAACTGTGCAGCCTGCATGTTGTCCGGGCGAACCGTATCAACATCATCAAGATAACTGGCACGGGAAGCGAAAATCACCGGGATAGCTTTTTCTTCTGCCATCCGTCGCAGGTCATCGCTGCTTCCTGCAGCCCCGGCAATTACCACACCATCGACACCCTGATTCAGTAACAGTGAAAACCGCTGTGCCAGCTGCTCGCCGTCTTTACCGCCGTGAAGCAAAAAAACCATCCGTCCCTGCGCTTCCAGAGCTTCCGTCAATCCGGCCGTCAATTCGGCGTAAAACGGCGCAGATAAATCACGGACGATCAAACCAATGACGCCGCTTTGCCCGCCGCGCAGCGCCGACGCCTGGCGATTGCGCACAAATCCCAGCTCTTCAATGGCGGCGTTAACGCGTTCTCCTGTGGCGGTAGAGATTCGCCCTTTGCCACTAAGCACCAGCGAAACGGTACTTACCGACACGCCCGCAGCCAGCGCAACATCATGAATGGTTATTTTTTTGGCGGTAGCCATGCAGATGACCTACTCCCTGATTATGTGACAGATAAAACGTTTTACCTTTTATTTATCTTATACCCGCTATTATCGTTGCGTAATGTGATTTATGCCTCACTAAAATTTGATAAAACGTTTTATCTTCTCGCGCAATTTACTGAATCCAGATTGTTCTCTACGAGGAGTCGTTTTATGACGGCGAAAACAGCACCGAAAGTCACGCTGTGGGAGTTCTTCCAGCAGTTAGGCAAAACCTTCATGTTACCCGTGGCATTATTGTCGTTCTGCGGCATTATGCTCGGCATTGGTAGTTCTCTTAGCAGCCATGATGTCATAACCCTGATCCCGGTCCTGGGCAACCCCGTGTTGCAGGCTATCTTTACCTGGATGAGTAAGATTGGCTCGTTTGCTTTTAGTTTCCTGCCTGTCATGTTCTGTATCGCCATCCCGCTGGGCCTGGCACGCGAAAACAAAGGCGTAGCGGCATTCGCTGGCTTCGTCGGATATGCGGTAATGAACCTCGCGGTAAACTTCTGGTTGACCAATAAAGGCATTCTGCCAACCACAGACGCCGCCGTTCTGAAAGCCAATAACATCCAGAGCATTCTTGGGATCCAGTCGATCGACACCGGGATCCTCGGTGCGGTGATCGCCGGTATTATCGTCTGGATGCTGCATGAGCGATTCCATAATATCCGCCTGCCGGATGCGCTGGCATTCTTCGGCGGTACGCGCTTCGTACCAATCATCTCCTCGCTGGTGATGGGCATTGTCGGTCTGGTGATTCCATTAGTCTGGCCAATTTTCGCCATGGGTATTAGCGGCTTAGGCCATATGATCAATAGCGCGGGTGATTTCGGACCGATGCTGTTTGGTACCGGTGAACGTCTGCTGTTGCCGTTTGGTCTGCATCACATTCTGGTGGCATTAATTCGCTTTACCGACGCAGGCGGCACGCAGGAAGTCTGCGGTCAAACCGTCAGCGGTGCACTGACCATCTTCCAGGCGCAATTGAGTTGCCCGACCACTCACGGTTTTTCTGAAAGCGCCACGCGTTTCCTTTCGCAAGGCAAAATGCCTGCGTTTCTCGGCGGTCTGCCAGGTGCAGCGTTAGCTATGTATCACTGCGCGCGCCCGGAAAATCGCCATAAAATTAAAGGGCTGCTGATTTCTGGCCTGATCGCCTGTGTCGTTGGCGGCACGACCGAACCGCTGGAATTCCTGTTCCTGTTCGTAGCGCCAGTTCTGTATGTCATCCACGCGCTGTTAACCGGCCTCGGCTTCACCGTCATGTCTGTGCTCGGCGTCACCATCGGTAATACCGACGGCAATATCATCGACTTTGTGGTGTTCGGTATTTTGCATGGTCTGTCAACCAAGTGGTACATGGTGCCAGTGGTGGCGGCAATCTGGTTTGTCGTTTACTACGTCATCTTCCGTTTCGCTATCACCCGCTTCAATCTGAAAACCCCGGGACGCGATAGCGAAGTTGCCAGTTCAATCGAAAAAGCCGTTGCCGGTGCGCCGGGTAAATCAGGTTACAACGTTCCTGCAATCCTCGAAGCATTAGGCGGTGCCGACAATATTGTCAGCCTCGATAACTGCATTACCCGTCTGCGTTTGTCTGTGAAAGATATGTCTCTTGTTAATGTGCAAGCACTGAAGGACAATCGGGCAATTGGCGTAGTACAACTTAATCAACATAACCTGCAGGTTGTTATCGGGCCACAAGTTCAGTCAGTAAAAGATGAAATGGCCGGTCTGATGCATACTGTCCAGGCATAAGGATAAGATATGTTCGATTTTTCAAAGGTCGTGGATCGTCATGGCACATGGTGTACGCAGTGGGATTATGTCGCTGACCGTTTCGGCACTGCTGACCTGTTACCGTTCACGATTTCAGACATGGATTTTGCCACTGCCCCCTGCATTATCGAGGCGCTGAATCAGCGCCTGATGCACGGCGTGTTTGGCTACAGCCGCTGGAAGAACGATGAGTTTCTCGCGGCTATTGCCCACTGGTTTTCCACCCAGCATTACACCGCCATCGATCCTCAGTCGGTGGTGTATGGCCCTTCTGTTATCTATATGGTCTCAGAACTGATTCGTCAGTGGTCTGAAACAGGTGAAGGCGTGGTGATCCACACACCCGCCTATGACGCATTTTACAAGGCCATTGAAGGTAATCAGCGCACAGTAATGCCCGTTGCTTTAGAGAAGCAGGCTGACGGCTGGTTTTGCGATATGGGCAAGCTGGAAGCCGTGTTGGCGAAACCAGAATGTAAAATTATGCTCCTGTGTAGCCCACAGAATCCTACCGGAAAAGTGTGGACGTGCGATGAGCTGGAGATCATGGCTGACCTGTGCGAGCGTCATGGTGTGAGGGTTATTTCCGATGAAATCCATATGGATATGGTTTGGGGCGAGCAGCCGCATATTCCCTGGAGTAATGTGGCGCGGGGAGACTGGGCGTTGCTGACGTCGGGATCGAAAAGTTTCAATATTCCCGCGCTGACCGGTGCTTACGGGATTATAGAAAATAGCAGCAGCCGTGATGCCTATTTATCGGCACTGAAAGGACGTGATGGGCTTTCTTCCCCTTCGGTACTGGCGTTAACTGCCCATATCGCCGCCTATCAGCAAGGTGCACCGTGGCTGGATGCCTTACGCGTCTATCTGAAAGATAACCTGACGTATATCGCAGATAAAATGAACGCCACGTTTCCTGAACTCAACTGGCAGATCCCGCAATCCACTTATCTGGCCTGGCTTGATTTACGTCCGTTGAATATTGACGACAACGCCTTGCAAAAAGCACTTATCGAACAAGAAAAAGTCGCGATCATGCCGGGGTATACCTACGGTGAAGAAGGTCGTGGTTTTGTCCGACTCAATGCCGGCTGCCCACGTTCGAAACTGGAAAAAGGTGTGGCTGGATTAATTAACGCCATCCGCGCTGTTCGCTAACCCCAATTGCGCAACGTAAAAAATCGTTGCGCAATCGTGGATTTTTACCCTGCTTTGTTTTTATAATGGTGCGCACTTTTATATCCAGAAAAAGAGTGCGACCATGATTGATACCACCCTGCCATTAACTGATATTCATCGCCACCTTGATGGCAACATTCGTCCCCAGACCATTCTTGAACTTGGCCGCCAGTATAATATCTCGCTTCCTGCACAATCCCTGGAAACACTGATTCCCCACGTTCAGGTCATTGCCAACGAACCCGATCTGGTGAGCTTTCTGACCAAACTTGACTGGGGCGTTAAAGTTCTCGCCTCTCTTGATGCTTGTCGCCGCGTGGCATTTGAAAACATTGAAGATGCAGCCCGTCACGGCCTGCACTATGTCGAGCTGCGTTTTTCTCCAGGCTACATGGCAATGGCACATCAGCTGCCTGTTGCAGGTGTTGTTGAAGCGGTGATCGATGGCGTACGTGAAGGTTGCCGCACCTTTGGTGTGCAGGCGAAGCTTATCGGCATTATGAGCCGAACCTTCGGCGAAGCCGCCTGTCAGCAAGAGCTGGAGGCCTTTTTAGCCCACCGTGACCAGATTACCGCACTTGATTTAGCCGGTGATGAACTTGGTTTCCCGGGAAGTCTGTTTCTTTCTCACTTCAACCGCGCGCGTGATGCGGGCTGGCATATTACCGTCCATGCAGGCGAAGCTGCCGGGCCGGAAAGCATCTGGCAGGCGATTCGTGAACTGGGTGCGGAGCGTATTGGACATGGCGTAAAAGCCATTGAAGATCGGGCGCTGATGGATTTTCTCGCCGAGCAACAAATTGGTATTGAATCCTGTCTGACCTCCAATATTCAGACCAGCACCGTGGCTGAGCTGGCTGCACATCCGCTGAAAACGTTCCTTGATCATGGCATTCGTGCCAGCATTAACACTGACGATCCCGGCGTACAGGGAGTGGATATCATTCACGAATATAACGTTGCCGCGCCAGCTGCTGGGTTATCCCGCGAGCAAATCCGCCAGGCACAGATTAATGGTCTGGAAATGGCTTTCCTCAGCGCTGAGGAAAAACGCGCACTGCGAGAAAAAGTCGCAGCGAAGTAACAAAAATGGATGGTGCAAATTGCACCATCCATTTTCACGCAAGGCACAAAGTCGCGCGATGTTTGGCGGATTCGATGCCCAGCTCAATCAACTCCATTACCTGGATTGCCTGGCTTGCCGGAACCGGATTTTCACCATCGCCATTTAACGCATCACGAATAGCCGCATAGTAAGCCGGATAATTCCCAGGCACCGTCAACAGCGTTTCTTCGACACGTTCCTCACCTTCCACGCGGGTAAGTACGCCATCACGCATATCGTAGCCCCAGTCTTCCTGCGGCAGACGCTCGCCACTTTTCAGACGTTCTTCCTGTGGATCGAGGCCATATTTCACATAACTGCCTCGGGATCCATGCACGATATACCGTGCTGACTCAGCGGCTGCCAGCATGGTACCGTGTAAAATGACTCGCCGCTGTGGATAGGACAAGATGGCGTGGAAATAATCGGTCGACTGCGCTCCAGGCCGTAACTGTGCCAAGTCCACCGTCATGCTGACCGGTAAACCAAATAATGTAATAGCCTGATCAAGAAGATGCGGTGCTAAATCGTACCAGATACCACTGCCTGGGCCACCCTGTTCACGCCAACGATCGCGCACCTGCGGACGGAAGCGGTCAAAATGAGACTCAAAGTAAGCGACTTCACCCAGCACGCCTTCCGCGAGTAAACCTTTTAGCGTCAAGAAATCGCTATCCCAGCGACGGTTATGGAATACAGACAGCACACGCCCCAGGCTTTTTGCCAGCGCATCCAGCTCTCGCGCTTGTGACAGTGTCACGGTAAAGGGTTTATCAACGACCACATGTTTACCCGCCTCAAGCGCTGCTTTGGCTAACGGGAAATGGGTATCGTTGGGTGTAGGAATGACAATCAGGTCTATGTTGGGATCGTTAAACAGATGCTTCGGCTCAGAGACAACCGTAACCGTTGGCCAGTCGGCTTTTACTTTTGTTTCATCACTGCTGGAGATTACCGCCAGTTCCAGCCCGGGCGTGCCCGCAATCAGGGGCGCATGGAAGGTTTTGCTCGCATAACCATACCCAATCAACCCAACACGGATGTTGTCGCTCATGTCATTGCCTCTCATTGAAGTATGATGGCTATTTGACACTATCCTTTACCCTCGCTCAACAGTTTAATAACCTGCCAGCAATAAGGGATGTTGTTTAACTTAAGTCAAAAAAATAGCGATTTTTCCAACGACAAAAGCTAAATATCGCAAAAACCTCAGTAAAAATCTTGCTGGAGCTATTATTGCTAAGTAACATTTACCCCCTGAAGTTAATGGATCAATCAACAGAGATGTGAGTTGTAATGAATCGTCTTATTGAATTAACAGGTTGGATCGTTCTTGTCGTTTCAGTCATTCTTCTTGGCGTGGCGAGTCACATTGACAACTATCAGCCACCTGAACAGAGTACTACGGTACAACACAAGTAAGCTCTGCGCTTGTAGAGCGACATGCTGCCCGTCAGGGTGCATGTTTTCACTTGTCGGATATTAAACCAGGAATTTATTATCTTGTTCGGTGTTGTTGGTGATTGTCAGGGATAGTAAAGCGCGTTACTCTTTTCATAGCAGTTTTTCATCCCTGAATATTTGCCATCAGCGCATTCTTATTATTGTAATAACACAAGCGTTCACTTTTGGTGAAATTTTATCATCACTAATAATACCTACCCCTTTGGTATTAATTATTTTATGGACCTTTTATGACTGTTCAGGACTACTTATTAAAATTTCGCAAAATCAGTTCACTCGAAAGTCTGGAAAAACTTTACGACCATCTTAATTACACCCTGACGGACGATCAGGAACTGATCAATATGTATCGTGCTGCCGATCACCGTCGCGCAGAGCTGGTTTCTGGCGGGCGTTTGTTTGACCTCGGCCAGGTACCGAAGTCCGTCTGGCACTATGTCCAATAAAGAAAGTAGCGATCGGTTATAAAAGCCTTATAATAACGCCCCTAAAATTAGATTTGCCTGTTTGCGTCGCTATTCTGGAGAACCTATGACCACCACAACGCCACAACGTATTGGAGGCTGGTTGCTTGGCCCGTTGGCCTGGCTTTTAGTCGCTCTGTTAAGTACGACGCTGGCGTTGTTGCTGTATACCGCTGCGTTATCTTCTCCGCAAACATTTCAAACGCTCGGCGCACAAGCACTGACGACACAAATCTTATGGGGCGTTTCTTTTATTACTGCTATCGCCATGTGGTATTACACACTGTGGTTGACCATCGCTTTCTTTAAACGTCGGCGTTGTGTTCCTAAACACTATATTATCTGGCTGCTTATTTCCGTATTGCTGGCAGTAAAAGCGTTCGCTTTTTCACCCGTGGAAGATGGCATAGCCGTTCGCCAGTTGCTGTTTACTTTGTTGGCAACCGCATTGATCGTCCCCTATTTCAAACGCTCGTCGCGGGTGAAAGCGACGTTTGTGAATCCGTAATAACCTTACAGTTAACCTGTTGTCGCCTGCTCTGGATTAACGGATAATAGGCGGCTTTTTTATTTCAGGCCGAAAAATGACTGACTACCTGTTACTGTTTGTTGGAACTGTACTGGTCAATAACTTTGTACTGGTCAAGTTTCTCGGTCTCTGTCCGTTTATGGGAGTTTCCAAAAAGCTGGAAACCGCGATGGGCATGGGGCTGGCAACAACGTTTGTGATGACGCTGGCGTCTATTTGCGCCTGGCTTATCGATACGTGGATTTTGATCCCACTTAATCTGATTTACCTGCGCACCCTGGCATTTATTCTGGTGATTGCTGTGGTCGTGCAGTTCACCGAGATGGTGGTGCGCAAAACCAGCCCGGTGCTTTACCGTTTGCTGGGGATTTTTTTGCCGCTTATCACCACCAACTGTGCCGTGCTCGGCGTGGCGTTGCTGAATATCAATCTCGGGCACAATTTCTTGCAGTCGGCGCTGTACGGTTTTTCCGCCGCTGTCGGTTTTTCGCTGGTGATGGTTCTCTTCGCAGCCATCCGCGAACGCCTTGCTGTGGCTGATGTCCCGGCACCTTTTCGCGGTAATGCCATTGCGTTAATTACCGCAGGTCTTATGTCTCTGGCCTTTATGGGCTTTAGTGGTTTGGTGAAGTTGTAATGAATGCTATCTGGATTGCCGTTGCCGCCGTGAGCCTGCTGGGCCTGGCGTTTGGCGCCATTCTGGGTTATGCCTCCCGCCGTTTTGCGGTGGAAGACGATCCGGTCGTTGAGAAAATTGACGAAATCTTACCGCAGAGCCAGTGTGGTCAGTGCGGTTATCCCGGCTGTCGCCCCTACGCGGAAGCCATCAGCTGTAACGGTGAAAAAATCAACCGTTGCGCCCCAGGTGGCGAAGCTGTGATGCTAAAAATTGCCGAGTTGCTTAATGTCGAGCCGCAGCCGCTGGATGGCGAAGCGCAAGAGCTAACGCCTGCGCGGATGGTGGCGGTTATTGATGAAAATAACTGTATTGGCTGCACTAAATGTATTCAGGCGTGTCCGGTAGACGCCATCGTTGGCGCTACCCGTGCCATGCATACGGTAATGAGTGATCTCTGTACGGGCTGCAATTTATGTGTTGATCCGTGCCCGACGCACTGCATCTCGTTGCAACCGGTCGCAGAAACACCTGACTCCTGGAAATGGGATCTGAACACCATTCCCGTGCGTATCATTCCCGTGGAACACCATGCTTAAGTTATTCTCTGCATTCAGAAAAAATAAAATCTGGGATTTCAACGGCGGCATCCATCCACCGGAGATGAAAACCCAGTCCAACGGTACACCCCTGCGCCAGGTACCCCTGGCGCAGCGTTTTGTCATTCCACTGAAACAGCATATTGGCGCTGAAGGTGAGTTGTGCGTTAGCGTCGGCGATAAAGTATTGCGCGGCCAGCCGCTTACCCGTGGTCGCGGCAAAATGCTGCCTGTTCACGCGCCCACCTCGGGTACCGTTACGGCTATTGCGCCCCACTCTACGGCTCATCCTTCAGCTTTAGCTGAATTAAGCGTGATTATTGATGCCGATGGTGAAGACTGCTGGATCCCACGAGACGGCTGGGCCGATTATCGCTCTCGCAGTCGCGAAGAGTTAATCGAGCGCATTCATCAGTTTGGTGTTGCCGGGCTGGGTGGTGCGGGATTCCCGACAGGCGTTAAATTGCAGGGCGGCGGAGATAAGATTGAAACGTTGATTATCAACGCTGCTGAGTGCGAGCCGTACATTACCGCCGATGACCGTTTGATGCAGGATTGCGCGGCTCAGGTCGTAGAGGGTATTCGCATTCTTGCGCATATTCTGCAGCCACGCGAAATTCTTATCGGCATTGAAGATAACAAACCGCAGGCGATTTCCATGCTGCGCGCGGTGCTGGCGGACTCTCACGATATTTCTCTGCGGGTGATTCCAACCAAATATCCTTCTGGCGGTGCTAAACAATTAACCTACATTCTGACCGGGAAGCAGGTTCCACATGGCGGGCGTTCATCTGATATCGGCGTATTAATGCAAAACGTCGGCACTGCTTATGCAGTGAAACGTGCCGTTATTGATGGCGAGCCGATTACCGAGCGTGTCGTAACCCTGACTGGCGAAGCAATCGCTCGCCCGGGCAACGTCTGGGCACGGCTGGGGACGCCAGTGCGTCATTTATTGAATGACGCCGGATTCTGCCCCTCTGCCGATCAAATGGTGATTATGGGCGGCCCGCTAATGGGCTTTACCTTGCCATGGCTGGATGTCCCGGTCGTAAAGATTACCAACTGTCTGTTGGCTCCCTCTGCCAATGAGCTTGGCGAACCACAGGAAGAACAAAGCTGCATCCGGTGTAGCGCCTGTGCTGACGCCTGCCCTGCGGATCTTTTGCCGCAACAGTTGTACTGGTTCAGCAAAGGTCAGCAACACGATAAAGCTACCACGCATAACATTGCCGACTGCATTGAATGTGGTGCTTGCGCGTGGGTTTGCCCGAGCAATATTCCCCTGGTGCAATATTTCCGTCAGGAAAAAGCTGAAATTGCGGCTATTCGTCAGGAAGAAAAGCGCGCCGCAGAAGCCAAAGCGCGTTTCGAAGCGCGCCAGGCTCGTCTGGAGCGCGAAAAAGCGGCTCGCCTTGAACGACATAAGAGCGCAGCCGTTCAACCTGCAGCCAAAGATAAAGATGCGATTGCTGCCGCTCTGGCGCGGGTGAAAGAGAAACAGGCCCAGGCTACACAGCCTATTGTGATTAAAGCGGGCGAACGCCCGGATAACAGTGCAATTATTGCAGCACGGGAAGCCCGTAAAGCGCAAGCCAGAGCGAAACAGGCAGAACTGCAGCAAACTAACGACGCAGCAACCGTTACTGATCCACGTAAAACTGCCGTCGAAGCAGCTATCTCCCGCGCCAAAGCGCGCAAGCTGGAACAGCAACAGGCAAATGCGGAACCAGAACAACAGGTCGATCCGCGCAAAGCTGCCGTCGAAGCCGCTATTGCCCGTGCCAAAGCACGCAAGCTGGAACAGCAACAGGCTAATGCGGAACCAGAAGAACCGGTCGATCCGCGCAAAGCCGCCGTCGAAGCCGCTATTGCCCGTGCCAAAGCGCGCAAACTGGAACAGCAACAGGCTAATGCGGAGCCAGAAGAACAGGTCGATCCGCGCAAAGCTGCCGTCGAAGCCGCTATTGCCCGCGCCAAAGCACGCAAGCTGGAACAGCAACAGGCTAATGCGGAACCAGAAGAACAGGTCGATCCGCGCAAAGCCGCCGTCGAAGCCGCTATTGCCCGCGCCAAAGCACGCAAGCTGGAACAGCAACCGGCTAATGCGGAGCCAGAAGAACAGGTTGATCCGCGCAAAGCTGCCGTCGAAGCGGCTATTGCACGCGCCAAAGCACGCAAGCTGGAACAGCAACAGGCTAATGCGGTACCAGAAGAACAGGTTGATCCGCGCAAAGCGGCAGTTGCCGCGGCTATTGCCCGCGTTCAGGCCAAAAAAGCCGCCCAGCAAAAGGTTGTAAACGAGGACTAAATGGTATTCAGAATAGCTAGCTCCCCTTATACCCATAACCAGCGCCAGACATCGCGCATTATGCTGTTAGTGTTGCTCGCAGCCGTGCCAGGAATCGCAGCGCAACTGTGGTTTTTTGGTTGGGGTACTCTCGTTCAGATCCTGTTGGCATCGGTTAGTGCTCTGTTAGCCGAAGCTCTCGTACTCAAACTACGCAAGCAGTCGGTAGCCGCCACGTTGAAAGATAACTCAGCATTGCTGACAGGCTTATTGCTGGCGGTAAGTATTCCCCCCCTCGCGCCATGGTGGATGGTTGTGCTGGGTACGGTGTTTGCGGTTATCATCGCTAAACAGTTGTATGGCGGTCTGGGGCAAAACCCGTTTAATCCGGCAATGATTGGTTATGTGGTCTTACTGATCTCCTTCCCGGTGCAGATGACCAGCTGGTTACCGCCACATGAAATTGCGGTCAACATCCCTGGTTTTATCGACGCCATACAGGTTATTTTCAGCGGGCATACCGCCAGTGGTGGTGATATGAACACACTACGCTTAGGTATTGATGGCATTAGTCAGGCGACACCGCTGGATACATTTAAAACCTCTGTCCGTGCCGGTCATTCGGTTGAACAGATTATGCAATATCCGATCTACAGCGGTATGCTGGCGGGCGCTGGTTGGCAATGGGTAAATCTCGCCTGGCTGGCTGGCGGCGTGTGGTTGCTATGGCAGAAAGCGATTCGCTGGCATATTCCCCTCAGCTTCTTAGTAACGCTGACGTTATGCGCAACGTTGGGCTGGTTGTTCTCACCAGAAACACTGGCCGCACCGCAAATTCATCTGCTGTCTGGAGCGACCATGCTCGGCGCATTCTTTATTTTGACTGACCCGGTTACCGCTTCTACGACCAATCGTGGTCGTCTTATTTTCGGCGCGCTTGCGGGCTTATTAGTCTGGTTGATCCGCAGTTTCGGCGGCTATCCTGACGGCGTGGCTTTTGCCGTCCTGCTGGCGAACATCACGGTTCCTCTGATCGATTACTACACCCGTCCGCGCGTCTACGGCCATCGCAAAGGGTAAACCATGCTGAAAACTATCCGAAAACACGGCATTACGTTGGCGCTATTTGCAGCGGGTTCAACAGGGTTAACTGCGGCCATCAACCAGATGACCAAAACGACGATTGCTGAACAGGCCAGTCTGCAACAAAAGGCGTTATTTGATCAGGTGCTGCCAGCCGAACGCTATAACAATGCGCTGGCACAGAGTTGCTATCTGGTAACTGCGCCAGAGTTAGGTAAAGGTGAGCATCGGGTTTACATCGCCAAACAGGATGACAAACCGGTAGCCGCCGTTCTGGAAGCAACCGCGCCAGATGGCTATTCCGGTGCGATTCAGCTGCTGGTGGGAGCCGATTTTAACGGCACGGTACTTGGCACGCGCGTGACAGAGCACCACGAAACGCCAGGGCTTGGCGATAAAATCGAACTGCGCCTTTCTGACTGGATCACCCATTTTGCGGGTAAAAAAATCAGTGGTGCGGATGATGCGCACTGGGCGGTGAAGAAAGATGGTGGTGATTTCGACCAGTTCACCGGCGCGACGATTACTCCCCGCGCGGTGGTTAATGCGGTAAAACGCGCCGGATTGTACGCTCAGACGTTACCGGCACAACTTTCTCAACTTCCTGCCTGTGGAGAATAAAGCGTGAGCGAAATTAAAGACGTTATTGTTCAGGGGTTGTGGAAAAACAACTCTGCGCTGGTCCAGTTGCTCGGCCTTTGTCCTCTGTTGGCGGTCACGTCCACTGCCACTAACGCTCTGGGTTTAGGACTTGCGACTACGCTGGTACTGACGCTGACCAACCTGACCATTTCGACGCTGCGTCACTGGACGCCAGCCGAGATCCGCATTCCCATTTACGTGATGATCATCGCCTCGGTGGTCAGCGCTGTACAGATGCTGATCAACGCCTACGCTTTTGGCCTGTATCAATCATTAGGGATTTTTATTCCGCTGATTGTCACTAACTGTATCGTTGTGGGCCGCGCTGAAGCCTTCGCCGCCAAAAAAGGTCCGGCGCTTTCGGCACTGGACGGCTTTTCAATTGGTATGGGCGCAACCTGCGCCATGTTCGTGCTGGGTTCACTACGCGAAATTATCGGCAATGGCACGTTGTTTGACGGTGCAGATTCGCTGTTAGGTAGCTGGGCAAAAGTATTACGCGTGGAGATTTTCCACACCGACTCCCCTTTCCTGCTGGCGATGCTGCCACCAGGTGCATTTATTGGCCTGGGACTGATGCTGGCAGGAAAATACCTGATTGATGAAAGAATGAAAAAGCGCCGTACTGAAGCAGCTGCCGAACGTGCATTGCCAAACGGTGAAACAGGGAATGTCTGATGAACAAAGCAAAACGCCTGGAGATCCTCACTCGCCTGCGTGAGAACAATCCTCATCCCACCACCGAGCTTAATTTCAGTTCGCCTTTTGAATTGCTGATTGCCGTACTGCTTTCCGCTCAGGCAACCGATGTCAGTGTTAATAAGGCGACGGCGAAACTCTACCCGGTGGCGAATACGCCTGCAGCGATGCTTGAACTGGGCGTTGAAGGGGTGAAAACCTATATCAAAACGATTGGGCTTTATAACAGCAAAGCAGAAAATATCATCAAAACCTGCCGTATCTTACTGGAGCAGCATAATGGCGAGGTTCCGGAAGATCGTGCTGCGCTTGAAGCCCTGCCCGGCGTAGGTCGTAAAACAGCCAACGTCGTATTAAACACTGCATTCGGCTGGCCGACTATTGCTGTCGACACGCACATTTTCCGCGTTTGTAATCGTACTCAATTTGCGCCGGGGAAAAACGTCGAACAGGTAGAAGAAAAGCTACTGAAAGTGGTTCCGGCAGAGTTTAAAGTCGACTGCCACCATTGGTTGATCCTGCACGGGCGTTATACCTGCATTGCCCGCAAGCCCCGCTGTGGCTCTTGTATTATTGAAGATCTTTGTGAATACAAAGAGAAAGTTGACATCTGAAGAAAAGGGGTAACACCGATTACCCCATTGATAACCTTTCTTTATCCTCTTTTAAAACATCTTTTTAACGTCAATGATGCCATTGCTTAGCGTTATCATCAGGTAATCCGTTTGCGGATAACCAAAAATGCAGGTTAATTGTTTTTTTAATAGCGAAATTTTCTATTCATTCGTGATCAAGATCACGATGCTGTGGCAATGTAAAAACATTGCAAGAATCAGGTTAAAATCATTTAAATTTACACACGCAACAAATATTGACCTACAAAACATTACACTGGCTATTTTTCAGAAACTGGACTATCTCACTAGGAAAAACGCTAAATAGCAGAACATATCGCCGTCAAGCCATCATCCCCCTCTCAATGCAGTGAAAAAATCTGCCGTTACGTTTTTTGAAAAATTTAACGCTGGATAACATTTCCCGGAATGGTTGAATTCCCCGCCTCAGTTATATGTAACAGATTATTACAAAGGACTTGTCTGAAAGTGCAAGATAGTGAACATTACCTGCCGTTTCCCCTCCCACTATAACAATTGCGCGTATGTTTTTAGGCATAACGCGAGAAAGCACCCCCGTTAATATGGGATGTAAAAAAAGAGGTAAAAGTGTCCACTGCAAACCAAAAACCAACTGAAAGCGTCAGTTTGAACGCTTTCAAACAACCGAAGGCGTTCTATCTCATCTTCTCGATTGAGTTATGGGAACGTTTTGGTTATTACGGCCTACAAGGAATTATGGCTGTTTACCTGGTTAAACAACTGGGTATGTCTGAAGCGGATTCAATCACCCTTTTCTCTTCCTTTAGTGCCCTGGTTTATGGTCTGGTCGCTATCGGCGGCTGGTTAGGTGACAAGGTACTGGGTACTAAACGCGTAATTATGCTCGGCGCTATTGTGCTGGCGATTGGTTATGCTCTGGTTGCCTGGTCTGGTCACGACGCCGGTATCGTTTATATGGGTATGGCGGCTATTGCGGTCGGTAACGGCCTGTTTAAAGCTAACCCGTCTTCTCTGCTTTCTACATGCTATGAGAAAAACGACCCGCGTCTGGACGGTGCATTCACCATGTACTACATGTCCGTCAACATCGGCTCTTTCTTCTCTATGATCGCTACCCCGTGGCTGGCCGCGAAATACGGCTGGAGTGTTGCGTTTGCGTTGAGCGTTGTAGGCCTGCTGATCACTATTGTTAACTTCGCCTTCTGCCAACGCTGGGTTAAACAGTACGGTTCAAAACCAGACTTCGAGCCTATCAACTACCGTAACCTGCTGCTGACCATTATTGGTGTTGTGGCACTGATCGCTATCGCCACCTGGCTGCTGCACAATCAGGAAGTTGCGCGTATGGCGCTGGGCGTTGTTGCCTTTGGTATCGTGGTTATCTTCGGTAAAGAAGCCTTCGCGATGAAAGGTGCTGCGCGTCGTAAAATGATCGTTGCCTTCATCCTGATGCTCGAAGCCATTATCTTCTTCGTGCTGTACAGCCAGATGCCAACGTCACTGAACTTCTTTGCGATTCGTAACGTTGAACACACCATTCTGGGCCTGGCCGTAGAACCTGAGCAGTATCAGGCACTGAACCCGTTCTGGATCATCATTGGTAGCCCGATTCTGGCCGCTATCTATAACAAGATGGGCGATACCCTGCCGATGCCAACTAAGTTTGCAATCGGTATGGTGATGTGTTCTGGTGCGTTCCTGATTCTGCCGCTGGGTGCAAAATTCGCGTCTGACGCAGGTATCGTGTCTGTAAGCTGGCTGGTCGCAAGCTATGGCCTGCAGAGTATCGGGGAACTTATGATCTCTGGTCTGGGTCTGGCAATGGTTGCTCAACTCGTTCCGCAGCGTCTGATGGGCTTCATTATGGGTAGCTGGTTCCTGACCACTGCCGGTGCAAACCTGATTGGTGGTTATGTTGCGGGTATGATGGCTGTGCCGGATAACGTTACCGATCCGCTGATGTCACTGGAAGTCTATGGTCGCGTATTCTTGCAGATTGGTGTCGCTACTGCCGTTATTGCAGTACTGATGCTGTTTACCGCGCCGAAACTGCACCGCATGACGCAGGATGACGCTGCTGACAAAGCGGCGAAAGCTGCTGTAGCGTAAAATTCAGGGAAACTCTTTTACAAGCCGCTAACTTTTCGTTAGCGGCTTTTTTTTTGTTCAGCAACGCACTACCATACTTTAAACCACAGACAAAAGGAGTTACCGATGAAATTGTTCTACAAACCGGGCGCCTGCTCTCTCGCTTCCCATATCACCCTGCGTGAGAGCGGAAAGGATTTTACGCTCGTCAGTGTGGATTTAATGAAAAAACGTCTCGAAAACGGTGACGATTACTTTGCCGTTAACCCTAAGGGACAGGTACCTGCATTGCTGCTGGATGACGGTACTTTGCTGACGGAAGGTGTAGCGATTATGCAGTATCTTGCCGACAGCGTCCCCGACCGCCAGTTGCTGGCACCGGTAAACAGTATTTCCCGCTATAAAACCATCGAATGGCTGAATTACATCGCCACCGAGCTGCATAAAGGTTTCACACCTCTGTTTCGCCCTGATACACCGGAAGAGTACAAACCGACAGTTCGCGCGCAGCTGGAGAAGAAGCTGCAATATGTGAACGAGGCACTGAAGGATGAGCACTGGATCTGCGGGCAAAGATTTACAATTGCTGATGCCTATCTGTTTACGGTACTGCGCTGGGCATACGCGGTGAAACTGAATCTGGAAGGGTTAGAGCACATTGCGGCATTTATGCAACGTATGGCTGAACGTCCGGAAGTACAAGACGCGCTGTCAGCGGAAGGCTTAAAGTAATAGCCGTCGGCCCACAGTTCGTTGTGGGCCGAAATGAGATATTTCAGAGCTTTGTTGCGCTGAAGTAATGTTCTGGTTTGGCAATACGATCCTGAGCAGCAACCACTTGCAACTCATATTCCTGCATTGCTTTGGTGGTCACCATGATTTCGTATACTGCAGCGGTCACATGTTCCAGGGCCTCCTGCAGCGTTGCCCCCTGAAGCAGTTTCACCAGCAGTAAACCGCTCGTCACATCACCAACACCTACCGGCTGGCGCATACCAAAATCCACCAGTGGACGGCTGATATGCCAGGCTTCATCGGCGGTGACCAGCAGCATTTCAAAACGGTCACGGCTGTAGCCAGCTCGCGCCAGGTGTTTAACCAACACAATTTGTGGCCCTTGCGCAATGAGTTCGCGCGCTGCCAGAACCGCTTCTTCGACGTTATTTACCGCATGCTCACAGAGTATTTCCAGCTCAACAAGATTCGGCGCAATGATATCGCTGGCAGGCAAACCGTGCCGCACATGAAACTCTGCGACACCCGGTGCAACGATACAGCCTTTTTCCGGATGACCCATTACCGGATCGCAAAAATATTTCGCCTGCGGATTCGCGGCTTTCACCTGACGGACGATACCGAGGATATGTTCACCCTGCTCCGCCGATCCCAGATAGCCACTTAATACGGCATCACAGGTGTGTAATTTATCAATGGCGGCAATGCCTTGCACAATTTCGGTTAAATGGCTGGGCGGCATCACGCAGCCAGTCCATTTGCCGTATTGGGTGTGATTAGAAAATTGAACGGTGTTCAGCGGCCAGACGTTCGCGCCCAGGCGGCGCATCGGAAACTCTGCCGCACTGTTACCCGCATGACCATAAACAACGTGAGACTGGATAGCGAGAATATTTTTCATCATGTTCCCTGTATAAAAACCAGGGGGAGTGATTTCTCACTCCCCCTTTCCACTTAATGCATTATTTCCAGCAAATCAGACAGTAATTCTTTTTGCCGCGACGCAATAAGGTAAAACGACCAAACAGACGATCTTCTTCTTTAAAGAAGTATTCAGGATCGGACTGTTTTTCACCGTTAATGGTGATGGCATTGGAGGCGATAGTTTTACGCGCCTGACCACGGGAAGGTTGCAGTTCAGAATCGACCAGCGCCTGCATCAGGTCTGCGCCCTTTTCCATCTCAACCATCGGTACGCCGTCCTGCGCCAGCTGTTCGAAGTCCGCTTCACTCAGCGCACTCAAGGAACCGCTGAACAGGCATTCGGTAATACGTTTTGCCGCCTGCAAACCTTCTTCACCGTGAACCAGACGGGTCACCTGCTCCGCCAGTACATACTGGGCGCGCGGTGCTTTACCGCTGTTTTTATCTTCTTCTTCCAGGGCGTTGATCTCTTCAATGCTCATAAAGGTGAAGAACTTCAGGAAGCGGTAAACGTCGGCATCCGCAGTGTTGATCCAGAACTGGTAGAATTTGTACGGGCTGGTTTTCTTCGGATCCAACCAGACTGCGCCGCCTTCAGTTTTACCAAATTTGGTGCCATCTGCTTTGGTGATCAGCGGAACGGTCAGGCCAAACACCTGATTCTGATGCAGACGACGGGTCAGGTCGATACCAGAAGTGATGTTACCCCACTGGTCAGAACCACCAATTTGCAGCACCACACCGTACTGTTTGTTCAGACAGGCGAAGTCATAACCCTGCAACAGGTTGTAGGAAAACTCAGTGAACGAAATCCCCTGATCTTCACGGTTGAGACGCTGCTTAACCGCTTCTTTGTTGATCATCTGGTTAACGGAGAAGTGTTTGCCAATATCGCGCAGGAAGGTCAGCACATTCATATTGCCGAACCAGTCATAGTTGTTCGCCGCGATAGCAGAGTTTTCTCCACAGTCGAAATCGAGGAACGGGGCAACCTGCTTGCGGATTTTGTCCACCCACTCCTGAACAGTTTCTTCGGTGTTCAGCTTACGCTCGGCAGCTTTGAAGCTCGGGTCGCCAATCAGACCCGTCGCGCCGCCTACCAGCGCAACCGGCTTGTGGCCCGCCTGCTGGAAGCGTTTCAGGCATAACAATGGAACAAGATGCCCCAAATGCAAGCTGTCAGCGGTAGGATCGAAGCCGCAATAGAGCGCGATCGGGCCTTGCGCCAGTCGCTCTGCTAACGCTTCCTCGTCCGTCACCTGGGCTACCAGCCCCCGCTCTTGCAATTGTTTAATCAAGTTACTGCTTGCCATCAAAATCTCCATGTATATAACGACTGCACCTTTGCCGGTACACGACTTTTCGCCAGATGCGAAAGAGACATAGAATAAAGTGCCAGAATCAGGAGTACCAGCGATTAAAGCAAGATTTTTGCATCTTTTCAGGGTGCAAGACGATCAATCTTCCACGCATCATTTTCACGCTGGTACAAAAAGCGGTCATGCAGGCGATGCTCACCGCCCTGCCAGAACTCAATCTGTTCAAGGCTGACGCGAAAACCGCCCCAAAAGCTCGGCAATGGCACTTCGCCCTGTTGAAACTTCTGCTTCAGCTCCAGGAATTTACTTTCAAGGATACCGCGGGCAGAAATGCGACTGGACTGCTTCGAAACCCATGCACCAATCTGGCTATCACGCGGGCGGCTATGAAAATATTTCATCACTTCGAGAGTCGAAAGTCGTTCTGCTTTACCGATCACCATCACCTGGCGTTCAAGGGTATGCCACGGGAACAGCAGGCTAACGCGCGGATTATTTTCAATTTGATGTGCTTTACGGCTACCGAGGTTGGTGTAAAACACCATGCCTTTTTCGTCGTAATGTTTGAGTAAAACGATGCGCTGATAAGGCTGACCATGTTCATCCACGGTAGCGACCACCATCGCGGTAGGGTCCGCCAGTTTGGCTTCACAAGCCTGAGAGAGCCAACGTTCAAAAAGGGTTAATGGATCGGCGGGAAGATCGCGGCGGCGTAACCCGCCTTTGGTGTATTCACGGCGCAGATGCGCGATTTGCTGCAATTCGTCGTTATCAGACATGGTTTTCTTTACGGATTGTCAGTGGGTGACGCTATTGTGCGCCGCCCCTGGAAAAATCTCAACGCCGTGAATTTTGTAACTGACAGTTATTCAAGACGATGCGGTCGCGTTTATAGACAGTCGCTTCCTCGCCTTTCGACCAGAAAACATAGATTCCGTCAGTGTAACGTGCACCAGAGGCTGAAATGCCCTGTTTGAGATGCAGTAGTTGATTATCGTAAACAAAACTGACTTCCTGGCGCGGATTATTCAGTTTGACCGTCAACGGTTTTTCATCACACTGGTATTCCAGCGTATCGGTTTGCATGCGCTCAACCAGTTGATTGAACGCGCTACAGCCGGTGAGAAGCACCGGCAAACAGATCAGTAACAGTTTTTTCATAGACATTTCCCGAAGACTTTCCTGGTCTGGAGGGCAATACGCCCTCCCTAACGTTCCAAGTGTAACGGCAGACGCGGTAAGAAAAATTCAGTTAACTCTGATATCACGGGTTAGCCGGGAAAATAGCCCCCAGTACCGTCTCCTGGCTTGCGCCAGTGACGGAAGGCAGATTTCCTGGTAATCCCGCCAGCGTCCGCCAGGCAAGCCAGGCGAAAGCCAATGCTTCCATGTCATCGCCACTAATGCCAACGGCATCGGTGGTGGTGACTTCTGTGCCTGGCAGTAATGCCGCCAGACGCGCCATGAGTAGCGGATTACGACTACCTCCACCACATACCATCAATCGTTCGCAGCCACCGCTCAACAAAACTTGTTCAGAAATGGTCACGGCGGTGAGTTCTGCCAGTGTGGCCTGAACATCACGGGGATCAACACCCGGAAAATGGCGTAAATGGCGCTCCAGCCAGCCGTAGTTAAAGTATTCGCGTCCGGTGCTTTTCGGTGCAGGTTGCGAGAAATATGGGTCGCTGAGCATATTTTGCAGCAGTGGGAGAATAACTTTACCCGCCCGTGCCCACTCGGCATCTTTATCGTAAGGTTTACCGGCCTGACGCCAGATCCAGGCATCCATCAGCATGTTACCAGGACCGGTATCGTAGCCGCCAACCGGCTGCCCAGGAATGAGCAGTGACAGATTGGCGATGCCGCCAATATTGAGCACCATTCGTCGCTCGGTTGGGTGAGCCAGCAAGGCATGATGGAACGCAGGTACCAGCGGTGCGCCTTGTCCTCCCAAGGCAATATCGCGACGGCGAAAATCACCGACAACCGTAATTCCGGTGCGTGCCACAATTTGATTGTTATCGCCAATCTGTAAAGTGTGTGGTGCCACGCCCGTCGGTTCATGCCAGACGGTTTGACCGTGACAGCCGATCGCAACTATATCTCTCGCCTGCAGGTTTTGTTCCTTAAGCAAGGCATTGACCGCATCAGCAAAAAGTCGCCCGAGTTGAGTATCAAGCTGTCCAAACTGCGAAAGTGTAAGCTGCTGGCCCTGGCAAATATCCAGTACAGCCTGTTTCAGAGACACCGGGATCGGCCAGCTCAAACTTGCCAGCTGTGCGACCCGGTGTTCATCAATTGTCGCCAACACAACATCAACACCATCAAGGCTGGTGCCTGACATAACGCCAATAAAGCGGCCCGATTTCATAGTTCATCCTTTTTCAATCTGACGTTTGCGCACCACTCAAACATAAACTTTTCGTGAATACCATGCGGAATGACCGATTTTTACCGTTGGTAGTAAAACATTATCTTCAAATCAATAATCATCATGAATGTTTTGTTTATAATTGGTTGATCCTACTTTCATTATGATTTGCTCATATTTGGTAGAACATGTAACCATGGATTCACATATGCCATATACTTTGACCATGAGGGATGCTTGCGTGGCGTTTCATGGTGAACAGGAGATTTTTCAATGATTAAACGCGTATTGGTTGTTTCAATGGTAGGTCTGTCTCTTGTCGGTTGTGTTAATAACGACACCCTGTCAGGGGATGTTTATACCGCTTCTGAAGCGAAACAAGTACAGAATGTCAGCTATGGAACCATCGTTAACGTACGTCCGGTACAGATTCAGGGCGGTGATGATTCCAACGTTATCGGTGCAATTGGCGGTGCTGTTCTTGGTGGTTTCCTGGGAAATACTGTTGGTGGCGGAACCGGGCGTTCTCTGGCTACTGCAGCAGGCGCTGTTGCAGGTGGCGTAGCTGGTCAGGGCGTACAGAGTGCAATGAACAAAACGCAAGGTGTCGAGCTGGAAATTCGTAAAGACGATGGTAATACCATCATGGTGGTACAGAAACAAGGCAACACTCGTTTCTCTCCGGGCCAACGTGTCGTACTGGCCAGCAATGGCAGTCAGGTGACCGTTTCTCCGCGCTAAATAAGTTTGCGTGTGGTCAGGTTACTGACCACACGCCCCCTTCATTTCACCCTTTGGCCTGTAACTCAATGATATTATGCTCAAGTTTTGCGATGAGCGTAATCAGTTGTTCCAGTTCCTCTGCGGAGATGCCATGTAAGATTTCCGCGCGGGTTTTGTTAATAACAGCTTCCATTTCGCTGATCAGCGGCTCTGCCTTTTCCGTCAGTTTAATACGTTTAGCCCGACGATCGCTGGCACAAGTTTGACGCGAAATTAACCCTTTTTCTTCCAGTTGGTCCAGAGTACGGACCAGTGATGGCTGCTCGATGCCAATCGCTTTTGCCAGTTGAATTTGCGACTGGTCTGGAGGTAACTGATGGATATTGTGTAACGTAACCCAATGGGTTTGTGTTAACTCCAGCGGTTTCAGGCGATGGTCTATCAGAGCACGCCATATGCGCACCAACCGTGCCAGATCAGAACCTAGTGGCGATTCCAATTTCATCTCCTTATAATTAGCTTGCTAAGATATTATGCGGCTTTTAGAATAGTGTGCAGCAATTGTATTGCTAAAACAAATGTATTGCTGCATTTGGTTACCGTCAGACATATTTTTCAGAAATTGCGCGTAAATTTTTCGCACTTAAAGAATATTTATTAATCTAACGCAATATATTCGGTCGTAAAGGAATCTACTTTGTGAAGTTTATGCTCAATGCAACAGGATTGCCCTTACAAGATCTGGTGTTCGGTGCGTCCGTCTACTTTCCTCCGTTTTTCAAAGCATTCGCGTTTGGATTCGTCATCTGGCTTGTCGTACACCGCCTGCTTCGTGGCTGGATCTACGCCGGTGACATCTGGCATCCCTTGTTAATGGATTTATCGCTGTTTGCGATTTGCGTTTGCCTTGCTCTGGCAATACTGATTGCGTGGTAACTATGTCAATTAAAACAATTAAGTATTTCTCAACAATCATTGTAGCGGTAGTTGCGGTTCTTGCCGGATGGTGGCTGTGGAATTATTACATGCAATCTCCGTGGACACGCGACGGGAAAATACGCGCAGAACAGGTTTCTATCACCCCACAGGTGTCGGGACGTATTGTTGAGCTGAATATAAAAGACAACCAGCTGGTTAACGCGGGGGATCTTCTGCTCACGATCGATAAAACGCCCTTTCAGATCGCCGAGCTGAACGCACAGGCACAGCTGGCGAAAGCGCAATCTGACCTCGCAAAAGCCAATAACGAAGCGAATCGTCGTCGTCATCTCTCACAAAATTTTATTTCTGCCGAAGAACTCGATACCGCTAACCTCAATGTTAAAGCGATGCAGGCCAGTGTTGATGCCGCACAGGCGACGCTGAAACAGACACAATGGCAACTGGCGCAAACGGAAATTCGCGCCCCGGTGAGTGGATGGGTGACTAACCTCACTACCCGCATCGGCGATTACGCTGACACCGGGAAACCGCTGTTTGCCCTTGTCGACAGCCACTCGTTTTACGTCATTGGTTATTTTGAAGAAACCAAGTTGCGCCATATCCGCGAAGGTGCACCAGCACAAATTACCCTCTATAGTGATAACAAAACGTTACAGGGTCACGTTTTCAGTATCGGTCGGGCGATTTATGATCAGAGCGTTGAAAGTGACTCAAGCCTTATTCCGGATGTGAAACCTAACGTCCCCTGGGTTCGTCTCGCCCAACGCGTTCCCGTCCGCTTTGCGCTGGATAAAGTTCCAGGCGATGTCACGCTGGTGTCGGGCACCACCTGTAGCATTGCCGTAGGTCAATAATGAACGCATCGTCATGGTCCTTGCGCAATTTGCCCTGGTTCAGGGCCACGCTGGCGCAATGGCGTTATGCGTTACGCAATACCATTGCTATGTGTCTGGCGCTGACGGTTGCCTATTATTTGAATCTGGATGAACCCTATTGGGCGATGACCTCGGCTGCAGTGGTTAGCTTTCCCACCGTTGGCGGTGTCATCAGCAAAAGCCTCGGACGCATCGCTGGCAGTTTACTGGGAGCCATTGCGGCACTGCTTCTTGCCGGACATACGCTCAATGAGCCGTGGTTTTTTCTATTGAGCATGTCGGCGTGGCTTGGCTTTTGTACCTGGGCCTGTGCGCACTTCACGAATAACGTCGCGTATGCATTTCAACTGGCGGGCTACACGGCTGCCATCATCGCCTTTCCGATGGTTAATATTACTGAGGCCAGCCAGCTGTGGGATATCGCTCAGGCGCGCGTTTGCGAGGTGATTGTCGGTATTTTGTGCGGCGGCATGATGATGATGATCCTGCCGAGCAGTTCCGATGCTACTGCCCTTTTAACCGCATTGAAAAACATGCACGCCCGATTACTGGAACATGCCAGTTTACTCTGGCAGCCTGAAACAACCGATGCCATTCGTGCAGCACATGAAGGGGTGATTGGGCAGATACTGACCATGAATTTGCTGCGTATCCAGGCTTTCTGGAGCCACTATCGTTTTCGCCAGCAAAACGCGCGCCTTAATGCGCTGCTCCACCAGCAATTACGTATGACCAGTGTCATCTCCAGCCTGCGACGTATGTTGCTCAACTGGCCCTCACCGCCAGGTGCCACACGAGAAATTCTCGAACAGTTGCTGACGGCGCTCGCCAGTTCGCAAACAGATGTTTACACCGTCGCACGTATTATCGCCCCGCTACGCCCGACCAACGTCGCCGACTATCGGCACGTCGCCTTCTGGCAGCGACTACGTTATTTTTGCCGCCTTTATCTGCAAAGTAGTCAGGAATTACATCGTCTGCAAAGCGGTGTAGATGATCATACCAGACTCCCACGGACATCCGGCCTGGCTCGTCATACCGATAACGCCGAAGCTATGTGGAGCGGGCTGCGTACATTTTGTACGTTGATGATGATTGGCGCATGGAGTATTGCTTCGCAATGGGATGCCGGTGCCAATGCATTAACGCTGGCAGCAATTAGCTGCGTACTCTACTCCGCCGTCGCAGCACCGTTTAAGTCGTTGTCACTGCTGATGCGCACGCTGGTGTTACTTTCGCTATTCAGCTTTGTGGTCAAATTTGGCCTGATGGTCCAGATTAGTGATCTGTGGCAATTTTTGCTGTTTCTCTTTCCACTGCTGGCGACGATGCAGCTTCTTAAATTGCAGATGCCAAAATTTGCCGCACTGTGGGGGCAACTGATTGTTTTTATGGGTTCGTTTATCGCTGTCACTAATCCCCCGGTGTATGATTTTGCTGATTTTCTTAACGATAATCTGGCGAAAATCGTTGGCGTCGCGTTGGCGTGGTTAGCGTTCGCCATTCTGCGTCCAGGATCGGATGCTCGTAAAAGCCGTCGCCATATTCGCGCGCTGCGTCGGGATTTTGTCGATCAACTAAGCCGCCATCCAACACTGAGTGAAAGCGAATTTGAATCGCTCACTTATCATCACGTCAGTCAGTTGAGTAACAGCCAGGATGCGCTGGCTCGCCGTTGGTTATTACGCTGGGGTGTAGTGCTGCTGAACTGTTCTCATGTTGTCTGGCAATTACGCGACTGGGAATCGCGTTCCGATCCGTTATCGCGAGTACGGGATAACTGTATTTCACTGTTGCGGGGAGTGATGAGTGAGCGTGGCGTTCAGCAAAAATCACTGGCGGCCACACTTGAAGAATTACAGCGGATTTGCGACAGCCTTGCCCGTCATCATCAACCTGCCGCCCGTGAGCTGGCGGCAATTGTCTGGCGGCTGTACTGCTCGCTTTCGCAACTTGAGCAAGCACCACCGCAAGGTACGCTGGCCTCTTAATTACTTAATTACACCACAGGCATAGCGTTCACCGCCACCGCCCAGCGGTTTAGGTTGATCGGACATATTATCGCCGCCAACGTGGACCATCAGCGCTTTGTCTTTGATTTCATCCAGTGATTTCAGACGAGGCGCGATGACGGCATCGGTAGCTTTGCCGTCATTATTGACTACCAGTGCAGGCAGATCGCCTAAATGCCCGGCACCTTCTGGCCCTTCATGTTTGCCGGTATTTTGTGGATCAAGATGCCCGCCTGCGGATTCCGCGGCGCTGGCTTTGCCATCTTTGGTGGCTGGCTGGCAGCTTCCTTTGGCATGAATATGGAAGCCATGTTCACCGGGGGGTAATGCTTTCAGATCGGGCGAAAACTCCAGACCTTTATCGGTTTCAGTAATGGTGACGCTACCAATTGACTGCCCAACCCCTTGCGACGTGACGAGGTTCATCTCGACTTTTTCACTGGCAGCTTGTGCGCCGGTTGCAACAACCAGCGCCAGAATAGCCAGACTAAAACGTTTCATAGGACCTCCGTTCATTGTGCATTCCTGAATAAGTGTAAACCAGTGACACATTTTTGAACGGCGGCTATTCCTAAAAGTGCTTACGGTACGTCGTACCCCAGTGCCGCTTTACGGATACGAAACCATTGTTGACGGGTCATTTTCAGTGTTTCTGCTTCGACAGCTGCCCGTACGCGCTCAATTTTACCTGAGCCGATAATTGGCAGCGGCTGCGACGGTAAACGTAATACCCAGGCGTAAACCACCTGTTCAATCGAGCCCGCGTTTAACTCCTCCGCCACCACAGCCAGTTCATCACGTAGCGGCTGGAAATAATCATCATTAAACAGACGACCACCACCAAGGCAGGACCACGCCATCGGACGAACACGCAGTTGTTGCAGTTGGTCGAGCGTGCCATCCAGCAGTAACGGCTGATGTACCGGGGATATTTCCACCTGATTAGTGGCAAGGGTAAACGGCAGGCGTGATTGCAACAGGGCAAATTGCGCGGGCGTGAAGTTGGATACGCCAAAATGACGCACTTTGCCGCTCTGATGCAGATGTTTGAACGCGTCCGCCACTTCATCGGCATCCATTAACGGGTCCGGGCGGTGGATTAACAGCAGATCCAGATGATCGGTCGCGAGATTAATCAGCGACTGTTCGGCGCTTTTAATAATATGGTCGCGGTCAGTGATGTAATGGCCAATGACGTTTTCTTCACGCGCAGTCGTAGCAATGCCACATTTGCTGACGATTTCCATCCGTTCACGCAGATGTGGGGCCAGTTTCAGCGCCTCGCCAAACGCCGCTTCGCACTGATAGCCACCATAAATATCAGCATGGTCCACGGTGGTCACGCCGAGATCCAGATGCTCTTCAATAAAACTGACCAGCTGGCGGGCGGACATATTCCAGTCCATCAATCGCCAGTAGCCCATCACAAAACGGGAAAACTCCGGGCCTTGCGGCGCAATAGTAATACGCTGAACCATATTCGCTTCCTCTTATCAGATATGAGAGGAGTATACGCAAGATTAGGCTCAAAAGAGTGATGGTTGCTCCGGTTCGTCTGATGACGCTGGCTTATTTGCACGTAATTTGCGCATTAATCGCTGCCGACAAAGGCGCAGCACCTCTTGTTTTTCGCCATCGCTCATTTTATTCCAGTTAAAACGCTCATCCCGGCTTCGAAAACAGCCGCGACAAAACCCGCGTTCGTCAGACTGGCAAATTCCCCGGCACGGGCTCTGGACGGGAAAGAACTCTAATTGCTCCGCCACTTCGCCCTCCTCAGATAAGATTATTACCATTATTGAAGCTGTTAATGTCCAAAGTAGCAACTTTGCTTGCGCTAGACCGACTGGTCTACTACACTCCAACACATGAACAAACACACCGAACATGATACTCGTGAACATCTCCTGGCGACGGGCGAGCAACTTTGCCTGCAACGTGGATTCACCGGGATGGGGCTAAGCGAATTACTAAAAACCGCTGAAGTGCCGAAAGGGTCCTTCTATCACTACTTTCGCTCTAAAGAAGCGTTTGGCGTTGCCATGCTTGAGCGCCATTACGCCGCATATCACCAGCGACTGACGGAGTTGCTGCAATCCGGAGAAGGTAACTACCGCGACCGCATACTGGCTTATTACCAGCAAACACTGAACCAGTTTTGCCAACATGGAACCATCAGTGGTTGCCTGACAGTAAAACTCTCTGCCGAAGTGTGCGATCTGTCAGAAGATATGCGCAGCGCAATGGATAAAGGTGCTCGCGGCGTGATCGCCCTGCTCTCTCAGGCGCTGGAAAATGGTCGTAATAGCCATTGTTTAACCTTTTGCGGCGAACCGCTACAACAGGCGCAAGTGCTTTACGCGCTGTGGCTGGGTGCGAATCTGCAAGCCAAAATTTCGCGCAGTTTCGAGCCACTTGAAAACGCGCTGGCACATGTAAAAACCATTATTGCGACGTCTGCCGTTTAGCAGGCATTTTTTTATCACCAGACGACCGGGAGCCTTTATGTCATCTGAAAAACTGTATTCCCCACTGCAAGTGGGCGCGATCACGGCGGCAAACCGTATTTTTATGGCACCGCTGACGCGTCTGCGCAGTATTGAACCGGGTGACATCCCTACCCCGTTGATGGCGGAATACTATCGCCAACGTGCCAGTGCTGGTTTGATTATTAGCGAAGCCACGCAAATTTCTGCCCAGGCAAAAGGGTATGCTGGTGCGCCTGGCATCCATAGCCAGGAGCAAATTGCCGCGTGGAAAAAAATCACCGCTGGCGTTCATGCTGAAAATGGTCATATTGCCGTGCAACTGTGGCATACCGGACGTATTTCTCACGCCAGCCTGCAACCTGGCGGTCAGGCACCGGTAGCACCTTCAGCACTTAGCGCGGGAACACGCACTTCTCTGCGCGATGAAAATGGTCAGGCGATCCGTGTTGAAACATCCATGCCGCGTGCGCTTGAACTGGAAGAGATTCCTGGTATCGTCAACGATTTCCGCCAGGCCATAGCCAACGCCCGCGAAGCCGGTTTTGATCTGGTCGAGCTCCACTCTGCTCACGGTTATTTGCTGCATCAGTTTCTTTCGCCTTCTTCGAACCATCGTACCGATCAGTACGGCGGTAGCGTGGAAAATCGCGCACGTCTGGTGCTGGAAGTGGTCGATGCAGGCATTGAAGAATGGGGTGCCGATCGCATTGGCATTCGCGTTTCGCCAATCGGTACTTTCCAGAACACGGATAATGGCCCAAATGAAGAAGCCGATGCGCTGTACCTGATTGAACAACTGGGTAAACGCGGCATTGCTTATCTGCATATGTCAGAACCGGATTGGGCGGGAGGTGAACCGTATACTGATGCGTTCCGCGAAAAAGTACGCACCCGTTTCCACGGTCCGATTATCGGCGCAGGTGCATACACAGTAGAAAAAGCTGAAACGCTGATCGGCAAAGGGTTAATTGATGCGGTGGCATTTGGTCGTGACTGGATTGCGAACCCTGATCTGGTTACCCGCTTGCAGCGCAAAGCCGGACTTAACCCACAGCGTGCTGAAAGCTTCTATGGCGGTGGTGCGGAAGGCTACACTGATTACCCGACGCTGTAATCCAACATTGCGAGCGGCGCAAAGCCGCCGCTATACTAAAACAACATTTTGAATCTGTTAGCCATTTTGAGGATATAAAGATGCGTCTTCTTCATACCATGCTACGCGTTGGCGATTTGCAACGCTCCATCGATTTTTATACCAAAGTTCTGGGCATGAAACTGCTGCGTACCAGCGAAAACCCGGAATACAAATACTCACTGGCGTTTGTTGGCTACGGCCCGGAAACCGAAGAAGCGGTGATTGAACTGACCTACAACTGGGGCGTGGATAAATACGAACTCGGCACTGCTTATGGTCACATCGCGCTTAGCGTAGATAATGCCGCTGAAGCGTGCGAAAAAATCCGTCAAAACGGGGGTAACGTGACCCGTGAAGCGGGTCCGGTAAAAGGCGGTACTACGGTTATCGCGTTTGTGGAAGATCCGGACGGTTACAAAATTGAGTTAATCGAAGAGAAAGACGCCGGTCGCGGTCTGGGCAACTAATCTCCTGCCGGGCGCGAACTCATCGCGCCCGCATCTTTACTGCATCGACAAGTAATATTTGTCATAATGCGCGCTGCAATTTATCCGTATTAAGAGAATCAGATGTCCGATAACGCTCAACTTACCGGTCTGTGCGACCGTTTTCGTGGTTTTTATCCTGTTGTGATCGATGTTGAAACAGCCGGATTTAACGCCAAAACCGATGCGCTGCTTGAGATTGCCGCCATCACCCTGAAAATGGATGAACAAGGCTGGCTGATGCCGGACACCACATTACATTTCCACGTCGAACCATTTGTCGGCGCAAATTTGCAACCAGAAGCCCTTGCCTTCAACGGCATTGACCCGAACGATCCCGATCGCGGCGCGGTCAGCGAATACGAGGCGCTGCACGAAATTTTTAAAGTTGTACGTAAAGGTATTAAAGCGAGCGGCTGTAACCGCGCCATTATGGTGGCGCACAACGCCAATTTCGATCACAGCTTTATGATGGCCGCCGCTGAACGCGCCTCACTGAAACGTAACCCGTTCCACCCTTTCGCCACTTTTGACACTGCTGCACTGGCCGGGCTGGCACTCGGACAAACCGTATTGTCAAAGGCTTGCCAGACCGCTGGCATGGACTTCGACAGCACCCAAGCTCACTCCGCGCTGTACGACACCGAACGCACTGCGGTGCTGTTTTGTGAAATCGTCAACCGCTGGAAACGTCTGGGAGGCTGGCCGCTACCTGCCGCCGAAGAGGTGTAATCGAGTCGATGCCTGATGACATGCAATGATTCAGGCATCTATAGTGAGGCTATTCCACGCATCATGCATGATATTCACGGGGAATAGCGTTAATGGCAGATAATCCAAACCTTTCATCGCCCCTGCCGGACGTGTTTTCACCGGCGACCCGCGACTGGTTTCTTAGCGCCTTTAAACAGCCGACCGCTGTCCAGTCGCAAACCTGGCATGTGGCGGCGCGAGGCGAACATGCGCTGGTGATTGCACCGACCGGCTCCGGGAAAACGCTGGCAGCATTTCTCTACGCCCTCGATCGGCTCTTCCGCGAAGGCGGCGAAGATACCCGCGAGGCGCATAAGCGTAAAACCTCACGCATTCTCTATATTTCACCGATAAAAGCCCTGGGCACCGACGTTCAGCGCAACTTGCAGATCCCGTTGAAGGGTATTGCCGATGAACGGCGGCGGCGCGGCGAAACGGAAGTCAATCTTCGCGTGGGGATCCGTACTGGCGATACGCCTGCACAGGAACGCAGCAAACTCACCCGTAATCCACCGGATATTCTGATCACCACACCCGAATCACTCTATCTGATGCTGACCTCCCGCGCGCGCGAAACGCTACGCGGCGTCGAAACGGTAATTATTGATGAAGTCCACGCGGTAGCGGGCAGTAAACGTGGTGCGCATCTGGCGTTAAGTCTGGAGCGGCTCGATGCGCTGCTCCACACCTCAGCACAGCGAATTGGCCTTTCTGCCACTGTGCGCTCAGCCAGCGATGTGGCAGCATTTCTTGGCGGCGATCGCCCGGTTACGGTAGTCAACCCGCCCGCAATGCGCCATCCGCAGATACGGATTGTCGTACCGGTCGCCAATATGGATGATGTCTCATCGGTCGCCAGCGGCACTGGCGAAGACAGCCATGCCGGCCGGGAAGGCTCCATCTGGCCATATATTGAAACGGGTATCCTTGATGAAGTGTTGCGCCATCGCTCGACCATTGTCTTTACTAATTCGCGGGGGCTGGCGGAAAAACTGACGGCACGATTAAATGAGCTTTACGCCGCACGCTTACAGCGTTCCCCTTCTATCGCCGTTGATGTGGCCCATTTCGAGTCGACCTCCGGCGCAACCTCTAACCGTGTGCAAAGTAGCGACATTTTTATTGCCCGCTCACACCACGGCTCCGTCTCTAAAGAACAACGAGCAATCACCGAACAGGCGCTGAAATCGGGTGAATTACGCTGCGTAGTCGCAACCTCCAGTCTCGAACTGGGGATTGATATGGGCGCTGTGGATCTGGTGATTCAAGTGGCAACGCCGCTTTCTGTTGCCAGTGGGTTACAACGCATTGGTCGCGCCGGACATCAGGTTGGCGGTGTATCTAAAGGGCTGTTTTTCCCCCGAACCCGGCGTGACTTAGTCGATTCCGCAGTCATTGTAGAGTGTATGTTCGCAGGCAGGCTGGAAAACCTGACACCACCGCATAATCCACTCGACGTCCTTGCGCAGCACACCGTTGCCGCCGCGGCGATGGATGCATTACAGGTAGACGAATGGTACTCCCGCGTACGCCGTGCCACACCGTGGAAAGATCTGCCAAGACGTGTTTTTGACGCCACGCTGGATATGCTTTCCGGGCGCTATCCCTCTGGCGATTTTTCTGCTTTTCGACCAAAACTGGTCTGGAACCGGGAGACCGGGATATTGTCCGCCCGACCTGGCGCTCAGCTGTTGGCGGTTACCAGCGGTGGCACCATTCCGGATCGTGGCATGTATAGCGTGTTATTACCCGAAGGTGAAGAACAGGCCGGTTCGCGGCGGGTGGGTGAACTGGATGAGGAGATGGTATATGAGTCGCGGGTGAACGATATTATCACTCTCGGCGCTACCTCATGGCGGATCCAGCAAATCACCCGCGATCAGGTGATTGTGACTCCTGCTCCGGGTCGTTCTGCCCGGCTTCCCTTTTGGCGTGGTGAAGGTAACGGACGTCCGGCTGAATTAGGCGAGATGATCGGCGATTTTCTTCATTTACTGGCGGATGGCGCGTTCTTTTCCGGGACTATTCCCCCGTGGCTGGCAGAAGAAAATACGATCGCCAATATTCAGGGGTTGATTGACGAGCAGCGCAACGCGACGGGTATTGTTCCGGGGAGTCGTCATCTGGTCCTCGAACGGTGCCGTGATGAAATTGGCGACTGGCGTATTATTTTGCACTCTCCCTATGGAAGACGGGTGCATGAACCCTGGGCGCTGGCGATTGCCGGGCGAATACATGCGCTATGGGGCGCTGACGCGTCTGTGGTCGCCAGTGATGACGGCATTGTTGCGCGCATTCCTGACACTGATGGTAAATTGCCCGACGCCGCGATTCTTTTGTTTGAACCAGAAAAGTTGCTGCAAATTGCCCGCGAGGCGGTAGGCAGCTCAGCACTTTTCGCCGCCCGTTTTCGCGAATGCGCCGCGCGGGCGTTATTAATGCCGGGCCGCACGCCGGGCCATCGCACCCCGCTCTGGCAACAACGGCTGCGCGCCAGTCAGTTGCTGGAAATCGCTCAGGGATATCCGGATTTTCCGGTCATTCTCGAAACCCTACGCGAATGTCTGCAAGATGTTTATGATCTTCCCGCACTGGAACGTTTGATGCGTCGCCTGAACGGTGGCGAAATTCAAATATCCGATGTAACGACTACTACGCCCTCGCCTTTCGCCACCAGTTTATTGTTCGGCTATGTCGCGGAATTTATGTACCAGAGCGACGCCCCGCTGGCAGAGCGCCGGGCATCCGTACTGTCACTGGACAGCGAGTTACTGCGCAATCTACTCGGGCAGGTCGATCCGGGGGAATTACTCGACCCGCAGGTCATTCGCCAGGTGGAAGAAGAGTTGCAACGACTGGCTCCTGGCAGAAGAGCGAAAGGTGAAGAAGGATTGTTCGACCTGCTGCGCGAACTGGGGCCAATGACCGTTGAAGACCTGGCGCAACGGCATACAGGCAGCAGTGAAGAGATTGCGTCGTATCTGGAAAATCTTCTTACAGTAAAACGCATCTTCCCGGCGATGATTAGCGGACAGGAGCGTCTTGCCTGTATGGATGATGCCGCCAGGCTGCGCGATGCCCTCGGCGTACAACTACCAGAGTCTCTGCCAGAGATTTATTTGCATAGAGTCAGTTACCCGCTTCGCGACCTCTTTCTGCGCTATCTCCGGGCTCATGCTCTGGTCACGGCTGAACAACTGGCTCATGAGTTTAGTCTCGGTATTGCCATTGTCGAAGAGCAGCTTCAGCAACTGCGCGAACAGGGTCTGGTGATGAATCTGCAACAAGACATCTGGGTGAGCGATGAAGTATTTCGTCGTCTGCGTTTGCGCTCGCTGCAAGCCGCCAGAGAAGCGACGCGTCCCGTTGCGGCCACGACCTATGCGCGATTGCTGCTGGAACGTCAGGGCGTATTACCCGCCACCGATGGTAGCCCGGCGCTCTTTGCCTCAACATCGCCAGGCGTTTATGAGGGCGTGGATGGCGTGATGCGGGTGATCGAACAGCTTGCCGGAGTCGGTTTACCCGCCTCACTCTGGGAAAGCCAGATCCTGCCTGCCCGCGTACGCGACTATTCGCCAGAAATGCTCGATGAATTACTGGCAACCGGTGCGGTTATCTGGTCGGGGCAAAAAAAACTGGGTGAAGATGACGGCCTGGTGGCACTGCATCTACAGGAATATGCTGCAGAATCGTTCACTCCCGCTGAAGCGGATCAGGCGAATCGTTCGGCGCTGCAACAAGCGATAGTCGCTGTTCTGGCTGACGGAGGAGCCTGGTTTGCACAACAAATCAGCCAACGGATACGCGACAAAATCGGCGAATCGGTTGATCCCTCGGCACTGCAAGAGGCGTTATGGGCGCTGGTCTGGCAAGGCGTCATCACCAGCGATATTTGGGCACCGTTACGCGCCCTCACCCGCAGCAGTTCCAACGCACGCACCTCAACTCGCCGCAGTCACCGGGCTCGTCGTGGGCGTCCTGTCTATGCACAACCCGTCTCGCCGCGGGTATCTTACAACACACCAAATCTGGCTGGACGCTGGTCGTTATTGCAGGTGGAGCCACTAAACGATACCGAAAGGATGCTGGCGCTGGCGGAAAATATGCTCGACCGCTACGGCATCATCAGTCGTCAGGCGGTGATAGCCGAAAATATCCCTGGCGGGTTTCCATCGATGCAAACGCTTTGTCGAAGTATGGAAGATTCCGGGCGAATTATGCGAGGTCGTTTTGTAGAAGGTCTGGGTGGCGCGCAATTCGCTGAACGTCTGACTATTGACCGCTTGCGCGACCTGGCGACACAAGCCGCGCAAACGCGCCACTATACACCAGTGGCGCTCTCCGCCAACGATCCGGCTAATGTGTGGGGAAATCTTCTGCCCTGGCCTGCACATCCGGCAACGCTGGTACCAACGCGTCGGGCGGGTGCGCTGGTGGTCGTTTCTGGCGGCAAATTGTTACTCTATCTGGCGCAAGGTGGCAAAAAAATGCTGGTCTGGCAGGAAAAAGAGGAATTACTCGCCCCAGAGGTTTTCCACGCGCTGACTACCGCACTGCGTCGCGAACCACGGCTGCGCTTTACGCTAACAGAAGTGAATGATCTACCGGTCCGGCAAACGCCGATGTTTACGCTGCTGCGTGAGGCGGGATTTTCAAGTTCGCCACAAGGGCTGGATTGGGGATAGAGAAAGGACTGACGGATGCCCGTTCGCATCCGTCAGTATTGCAGGACGGATTATTCCGCGTCCGGCTCTTCAGACTTGTATTTAGCGGCAGTTTCTTTGATCAGCTGCTGCAGTTCGCCACGCTGATACATTTCGATCACGATATCACAACCGCCGACCAGCTCGCCGTCAACCCACAGTTGCGGGAAGGTCGGCCAGTTAGCATATTTCGGCAGTTCCGCACGAATGTCCGGATTCTGCAGAATATCAACATAGGCAAAACGTTCGCCACATGCGGCAAGCGCCTGGACTGCCTGGGCAGAGAAACCGCAGCTCGGCAGTTTCGGTGAACCTTTCATGTACAGCAGGATCGGGTTTTCAGCAATCTGGCGTTGGATTTTTTCGATAGTGGTGCTCATTGTCTTGCTTCCTCAAACTTCTTTACGGCAGTAATCTGACATTGTAGCGGGTCAGTGCAGCATCGGAAAATAACATTTTCATCACGCTTTAGCTATTTTATCCCTTTGCTCTATTTGTTGCATTTCAAATATTCGTTTCTTCTCTGATGCGCGGCAAACTGGCGTATTTATAACCATTTTTAGCTTTCACTGCTGCATTTTTTTGCGCTCGCCAACGAAACGTATTTTTTAACAATAAAAGCTATTAACTTTCTCTTCTTCTATGCATTAGAATCATCAAGTTTTGTAAATCAGACGCAGGCATGATA
The DNA here is from genome assembly GCF_046487665.1 of Escherichia sp. WS1152. NCBI lineage: Bacteria > Pseudomonadati > Pseudomonadota > Gammaproteobacteria > Enterobacterales > Enterobacteriaceae > Escherichia > Escherichia sp. WS1152. The sequence continues at coordinate 133,275 of NZ_JBJQJA010000004.1, forward strand.
GACCTGCCTTAACAGAGGGACGCTCAGTGGCGCGGATAAACCGTATTTCGATCACGCTCTGTGCTTTACTTTTTACCACCCTGCCTTTAACGCCTATGGCCCATGCTTCAAAGCAAGCCAGGGAGAGTTCTGCTACCACTCATATCACCAAAAAAGCAGATAAAAAGAAAAGCACGGCAACCACCAAAAAGACCCAGAAAGCCAGCCAGAAAACAGCGAAAAAAGCCGCCAGTAAAAGTACGACCAAAAGCAAAACCGCTTCTTCCGTTAAAAAATCTTCCATTACCGCTTCTAAAAACGCCAAAACTCGCAGCAAACACGCCGTCAATAAAACGGCCTCAGCCAGCTTTACCGAAAAGTGTACCAAACGTAAGGGCTATAAATCGCATTGTGTGAAAGTCAAAAATGCCGCGTCAGGAACTCTTGCCGACGCGCACAAAGCGAAGGTGCAAAAAGCTACGAAAGTGGCAATGAATAAACTGATGCAGCAAATTGGTAAGCCATATCGTTGGGGTGGCAGCTCACCGCGTACCGGTTTTGATTGCAGCGGCCTGGTTTATTACGCTTATAAAGATTTGGTAAAAATTCGTATTCCGCGTACGGCGAATGAAATGTATCACCTGCGCGATGCAGCGCCAATCGAACGTAGTGAACTGAAAAACGGCGACCTGGTCTTTTTCCGTACTCAGGGACGCGGTACAGCCGATCATGTCGGTGTGTATGTCGGCAACGGCAAATTTATTCAGTCACCGCGTACGGGTCAGGAAATTCAAATCACTTCTCTCAGTGAAGACTACTGGCAGCGCCACTATGTTGGCGCTCGTCGGGTAATGACCCCAAAAACACTTCGCTAAAACTTTACCCTGTTGTTACGGCAACAGGGTAAGTTCATCTTTTGTCTCACCTTTTAATTTGCTACCCTATCCATACGCACAATAAGGCTATTGTACGTATGCAAATTAATAATAAAGGAGAGTAGCAATGTCATTCGAATTACCTGCACTACCATATGCTAAAGATGCTCTGGCACCGCACATTTCTGCGGAAACTATCGAGTATCACTACGGCAAGCATCATCAGACTTATGTCACTAACCTGAACAACCTGATTAAAGGTACCGCGTTTGAAGGTAAATCACTGGAAGAGATTATTCGCAGCTCTGAAGGTGGCGTATTCAACAACGCAGCTCAGGTCTGGAACCATACTTTCTACTGGAACTGCCTGGCACCGAACGCCGGTGGCGAACCGACTGGAAAAGTCGCTGAAGCTATCGCCGCATCTTTTGGCAGCTTTGCCGATTTCAAAGCTCAGTTTACTGATGCAGCGATCAAAAACTTTGGTTCTGGCTGGACCTGGCTGGTGAAAAACAGCGATGGCAAACTGGCTATCGTTTCAACCTCTAACGCGGGTACTCCACTGACCACCGATGCGACTCCGCTGCTGACCGTTGATGTCTGGGAACACGCATATTACATCGATTATCGCAATGCACGTCCTGGCTATCTGGAGCACTTCTGGGCGCTGGTGAACTGGGAATTCGTAGCGAAAAATCTCGCTGCATAATAACTGATGGCAAATGCAGCATTGCCTGATGCGCTTCGCTTACCATGCCAACGCGGATGAGGCGTTAACAGCGCATTCGGCAAGATAAATCGCACGTTGTCAGCAACTGTAACGCAGAAGGTTATCCTTCTGCGCTTTTGTTTAATTAGCTGTTAGCAACGCAAACTGTTTCAGGTTGTTTTCTGGCTGACATAAACACCAGCAATAATGCCAGTCCCGCGACAATCGCCCCCATCACCGGCACAAAGCTGTATCCCAGCCCAGCGGAAATTACCGCACCACCAGCGGCTGCTCCCAGCGCATTTCCAAGATTAAAGGCACCAATATTGACTGATGAAGACAGACCTGGCGCTTCACTGGCGACACGCATCACGCGCATCTGTAACGGCGGTACGACCGCAAAGGTTGCAGCGCCCCACACCACCATGCTAATAGCTGCGCCGAACTCATTGCGGGCCAGGAACGGGATTGCCAGCATAATCACCATCAGCAGCAACAAAAAGCCTTTCAACGTGCCGTTAACTGAACGATCTGCCAGTTTGCCGCCGAGATAGTTACCGATAGAGAATCCGACACCAATCAGCACCAGCATTGCCGTGACGAACACCGGTGTTGCGTGGGTAATACTTTGCAGTACCGGAGAGATATAGGTGTAGAGAGTAAACATTGCACCAGCTCCCAGTACCGTCGTCAGCAATGCAGACAGCACCTGCGGACGCATTAATACCGCCAGCTCTTTTTTCACTTCAGGTCGTGCCCCTGCACCACCTTTAGGTAATGAGAAGAACAGACTTACCATTGAAATCACTCCCAGCCCCGCCGTTGCCAGAAATGACATCCGCCAGCCGATGGTTTCACCCAACCAGGTCGCCGCCGGCACGCCACCGATATTTGCCAGGGTTAACCCCATAAACATAGTGGCAACTGCGCTGGCCTGTTTATGTTTTGGCACCACGCTTGCAGCCACGACTGAACCCAAACCAAAAAATGCTCCATGATTCAGGCTGGTCAAAATGCATGAAAGCATCAGGGTCATATAATCCGGCGCGATGGCGGAAAGTACGTTGCCGAGCGTGAAAATTGCCATCAGGAAAATCAACGCACTGCGGCGGGCACGATGAGAAAGTAGAAGCGTCATCAGCGGCGCGCCAACCATTACGCCAACTGCATAGGCACTGATTAACATTCCGGCAGCGGGAATCGAGACATCCACACCGCGCGCAATGACGGGCAACAAGCCCATTGGCGAGAACTCCGTTGTCCCGATACCAAACGCGCCAATCGCCAGCGCCAGCAACGGATAGTTAATTTTCATGCCTTATCTCCACCTCTTCGCGTCATTACGCGATATTCATTAAAGTGGCGAAAGCATGACAGCAATCACAAAAAAATGAAAATAACAAAAAGAGAAAACACTTTTGCCATTTTGCTAACAAACAGGAAGGAGATGCGAGGGAGAACGCGCTCCCTCGAGAGGAAATCAGTGCAGCGCGGCAGTCAAACCCACGGCTACGATCAAACCGAGGACGATAATCGTTGTTACCAGTGAAAATTTAAGGTCGGTGCTCATCAAGTTTTCTCCTTTTTTATTACCACACAAAAAGTGATATTACGCATTTTTACACACTGTGATGAAAAAATCTCCCGTCATTTATAATGATAAGTGTTTTTACCACTTCCCCTTTTCGTCAAGATCGGCCAAAATTCCACGCTTACACTATTTGCGTACTGGCCATTGACCCCTTCCTGACGCTCCGTGTCGTTTTTCCGGCGTACCGCAACACTTTTGTTGTGCGTAAGGTGTGTAAAGGCAAACGTTTACCTTGCGATTTTGCAGGAGCTGAAGTTAGGGTCTGGAGTGAAATGGAATGGCAACAATAAAAGATGTAGCGAAACGAGCAAACGTTTCCACTACAACTGTGTCACACGTGATCAACAAAACACGTTTCGTCGCTGAAGAAACGCGCAACGCCGTGTGGGCAGCGATTAAAGAATTACACTACTCCCCTAGCGCGGTGGCGCGTAGCCTGAAGGTTAACCACACCAAGTCTATCGGTTTGCTGGCGACCAGCAGCGAAGCGGCCTATTTTGCCGAGATCATTGAAGCAGTTGAAAAAAATTGCTTCCAGAAAGGTTACACCCTGATTCTGGGCAATGCGTGGAATAATCTTGAGAAACAGCGGGCTTATCTGTCGATGATGGCGCAAAAACGCGTCGATGGTCTGCTGGTAATGTGTTCTGAGTACCCAGAGCCGTTGCTGGCGATGCTGGAAGAGTATCGCCATATCCCAATGGTGGTGATGGACTGGGGTGAAGCAAAAGCTGACTTCACCGATGCGGTCATTGATAACGCGTTCGAAGGCGGCTACATGGCCGGGCGTTATCTGATAGAACGCGGCCATCGCGAAATCGGCGTTATCCCCGGCCCGCTGGAACGTAACACCGGCGCAGGCCGCCTTGCCGGTTTTATGAAGGCGATGGAAGAAGCGATGATCAAGGTGCCGGAAAGCTGGATTGTGCAGGGTGATTTTGAACCTGAATCCGGTTATCGCGCCATGCAGCAAATCCTGTCGCAGCCGCATCGCCCTACTGCCGTCTTCTGTGGTGGCGATATCATGGCAATGGGCGCACTTTGTGCTGCTGATGAAATGGGGCTGCGCGTCCCGCAGGATGTTTCGCTGATCGGTTATGATAACGTGCGCAACGCCCGCTATTTTACGCCGGCGCTGACCACGATCCATCAGCCAAAAGACTCGCTGGGTGAAACAGCGTTCAACATGCTGTTGGATCGTATCGTCAACAAACGTGAAGAACCGCAGTCCATTGAAGTGCATCCGCGCTTGATTGAACGCCGCTCCGTGGCTGACGGCCCGTTCCGCGACTATCGTCGTTAATCACCCGTTGCGGGAGTCTCTTCCGGCTCCCGCAGCCACTCCTTATTCAGCGTCTCACTATCGCCGAGATACTCAAGCAACCAGGTTAACGCAGGCGACATATCATTTTGCTGCCATGTCAGACAACATGCCGAATCCGGAAAGGGGTTTTCCAGTTCTAATGCTACCCACTTCCCCTCATTAAGCCACGGTTTGGCGAAATGTGTTGGCACCATCCCTATGCATAATCCTGCCGAGATACAGGTTGCCGATGATTCCCAGTCAGGCACGACAAGTCTTTTTTGGTTATCCAGCAACCAGGTAATACGCTTAGGTAGCGTTCGCGAGGTGTCTTCGCGCACCAACGACGGCCAGTTGCGCAACGTATCATCGCTGAACGGGCCATCCATCAACGCCAGCGGGTGATGGCTGGCAACAACGCAACTCCAGCTTAGCATCCCCATATCCCGGAAGGCATAACGACCGCCTACCGGAATCGCGCGTGTTGCGCCAATCGCCAGTTCCACGCGCCCGTCGGAAAGCGCATCCCAGACACCGTTGAACACTTCCTGAAAGACAAGAAGTTCGACATCATCAAAATGGCGATAAAAATCAACGATCATCTGCCGTGTACGTTCTGGCCTGACAATATTATCCACTGCAATAGCTAACTGACCACGCCAGCCGTTCGCTATCTGCTGACATTGCTGGCGGGTGATCTGCATTTTTTTGACAACAGAGCGACCTTCTTTGAGAAACCACGCCCCGGCAGCGGTCAGTTCCACATCACGGTGACGTCGTTCAAACAGCGGCACCGCCAGCCACTCTTCCAGCTGACGTACGGTATAGCTGACCGCAGAAGGAACGCGATGCAACTCCTGGGCTGCGGCACTAAAACTACCATTACGCGCTACCGCATCAACAACTTCGAGTGAATATTCTGACCACATAGTCTGCCTGCAAAATTTTTGAAACCAGTCATCAAATATTACCGTTTCACAACACTAATTTCACTCCCTACACTTTGCGGCGGTGTTTAATTGAGAGATTTAGAGAATATACATGCAACCTGGGAAAAGATTTTTAGTCTGGCTGGCGGGTTTGAGCGTACTCGGTTTTCTGGCAACCGATATGTACCTGCCTGCTTTCGCCGCCATACAGGCCGATCTGCAAACGCCTGCGTCTGCTGTTAGTGCCAGCCTTAGTCTGTTCCTTGCCGGTTTTGCCGCAGCCCAGCTTCTGTGGGGGCCGCTTTCCGACCGTTATGGTCGTAAACCGGTATTATTAATCGGCCTGACAATTTTTGCGTTAGGTAGTCTGGGGATGCTGTGGGTAGAAAACGCCGCTATGCTGCTGGTATTGCGTTTTGTACAAGCTGTGGGTGTCTGCGCCGCGGCGGTTATCTGGCAAGCGTTAGTGACGGATTATTATCCTTCACAGAAAGTTAACCGAATTTTTGCGACCATCATGCCGCTGGTGGGTCTATCTCCGGCCCTGGCTCCTCTGTTAGGAAGCTGGCTGCTGGTCCATTTTTCCTGGCAGGCGATTTTCGCCACCCTTTTTGCCATTACCGTGGTGCTGATTCTGCCTATTTTCTGGCTCAAACCCACGACGAAGGCCCGTAACAATAGTCAGGATGGTCTGACCTTTACCGACCTGCTACGTTCTAAAACCTATCGCGGCAACGTGCTGATATACGCGGCCTGTTCAGCCAGTTTTTTTGCATGGCTGACCGGTTCACCGTTCATCCTTAGTGAAATGGGCTACAGCCCGGCAGTTATTGGTTTAAGTTATGTCCCGCAAACTATCGCGTTTCTGATTGGTGGTTATGGCTGTCGCGCCGCGCTGCAGAAATGGCAAGGCAAGCAGTTATTACCGTGGTTGCTGGTGCTGTTTGCTGTCAGCGTCATTGCGACCTGGGCTGCGGGCTTCATTAGCCATGTGTCGCTGGTCGAAATCCTGATCCCATTCTGTGTGATGGCGATTGCCAATGGCGCGATCTACCCTATTGTTGTCGCCCAGGCGCTGCGTCCCTTCCCACACGCAACTGGTCGCGCCGCAGCGTTGCAGAACACTCTACAACTGGGTCTGTGCTTCCTCGCAAGTCTGGTAGTTTCCTGGCTGATCAGTATCAGCACGCCATTGCTCACCACCACCAGCGTGATGTTATCAACAGTAGTGCTGGTCGCGCTGGGTTACATGATGCAACGTTGTGAAGAAGTTGGCTGCCAGAATCATGGCAATGCCGAAGTCGCTCATAGCGAATCACACTGATCTATATCGATATACTTATACTTAGGCTGCTAACAAAATTTTGTTGTATGATTGAAATTAGCGGCCTATACTAATTTCGAGTTGTTAAAGCTACGATAAATATTATGTTTTTACGGGGACAGGATCGTTCCCTACTCACTATGGATGGTCATTTCGGCAAGGGTTCCTCCTTTCCCTCTGTTCTACGTCGGATTATAGACTCGCGGTTTTTTCTGCGAGATTTCTCACAAAGCCCAAAAAGCGTCTACGCTGTTTTAAGGTTCTGATCACCGACCAGTGATGGAGAAACTATGAGTTCATCGTGTATAGAAGAAGTCAGTGTACCGGATGACAACTGGTACCGTATCGCCAACGAATTACTTAGCCGTGCCGGTATAGCCATTAACGGTTCTGCCCCGGCGGATATTCGTGTGAAAAACCCCGATTTTTTTAAACGCGTTCTGCAAGAAGGCTCTTTGGGGTTAGGCGAAAGTTATATGGATGGCTGGTGGGAATGTGACCGACTGGATATGTTTTTTAGCAAAGTCTTACGCGCAGGTCTCGAGAACCAACTCCCCCATCATTTCAAAGACACGCTGCGTATTGCCGGCGCTCGTCTCTTCAATCTGCAGAGTAAAAAACGTGCCTGGATAGTCGGCAAAGAGCATTATGATTTGGGTAATGACTTGTTCAGCCGCATGCTTGATCCCTTCATGCAATATTCCTGCGCTTACTGGAAAGATGCCGATAATCTGGAATCTGCCCAGCAGGCGAAGCTCAAAATGATTTGTGAAAAATTGCAGTTAAAACCAGGGATGCGCGTACTGGATATTGGCTGCGGCTGGGGCGGACTGGCGCACTACATGGCGTCTAATTATGACGTAAGCGTGGTTGGCGTCACCATTTCTGCCGAACAGCAAAAAATGGCTCAGGAACGCTGTGAAGGCCTGGATGTCACCATTTTGCTGCAAGATTATCGTGACCTGAACGACCAGTTTGATCGTATTGTTTCTGTGGGGATGTTCGAGCACGTCGGACCGAAAAATTACGATACCTATTTTGCGGTGGTGGATCGTAATTTGAAACCGGAAGGTATATTCCTGCTCCATACTATCGGTTCGAAAAAAACCGATCTGAATGTTGATCCCTGGATTAACAAATATATTTTTCCGAACGGTTGCCTGCCCTCTGTACGCCAGATTGCTCAATCCAGCGAACCCCACTTTGTGATGGAAGACTGGCATAACTTCGGTGCTGATTACGATACTACGTTGATGGCGTGGTATGAACGATTCCTCGCCGCATGGCCAGAAATTGCGGATAACTACAGTGAACGCTTTAAACGAATGTTTACCTATTATCTGAATGCCTGCGCAGGTGCTTTCCGCGCCCGTGATATTCAGCTCTGGCAGGTGGTGTTCTCACGCGGTGTTGAAAACGGCCTTCGAGTCGCTCGCTAAAGGCTATTCTATCGCCCCCGCTCCGGGGGCGATTTCAGATCAGGCTTCTGTACCTGGTTGATTCATGGCATTTTCTCGTGCCGCCAGCACACGTTCTACCGTATCTACCACTGCCTGAGTTTGTGGATCGATTTCAATGTTGACGCGTGCGCCAAGTTTTTTCTTCCCAAGAGTCGTGCGTTCCAGTGTTTCCGGAATTAAATGGACGCAAAAACGCGTTGGCGTGACTTCGCCGACGGTCAGGCTAATACCGTCGATGCCAATAAATCCTTTGTACAGGATATATTTCATCAACTGACTATCCTGGACTTTAAACCAGATCTGGCGATTATTTTCCGAGGTTAATATTTTCGCCACTTCAGCGGTGGTCATAATATGACCTGACATTAAGTGTCCGCCAATTTCATCACTGAATTTCGCCGCACGCTCAACGTTTACCCAATCCCCCACTTTTAAATCGCCAAGATTGGTAATGCGTAACGTTTCTTTCATCAGGTCAAAACTGACATGGTTGCCGTTAATTTCCGTCACGGTCAGGCAGCAACCGTTATGCGCCACGGACGCACCGGTTTCCAGGCCGTCCAGCATGTGGTCGGGTAACTCCACCACATGCGTACGAAAATTTGGTTTCTCGTCAATCGACACCAGTTTTGCGGTGCCCTGTACAATCCCCGTAAACATACTTACAACTCCTGAAATCAGTTAAGACATTCTGTTCAGCACAATAGCAGGTGGCAAACGCCCTTACCAGTGAAGGGGTAAGAATGACTATTTTTTCACTGGAGAATTAATAAATCCTCGCTACAATAGACTGAATTTCCCCTGCTTCTTCTTTTTGCTGCCCATTCAGGCGGCTTTTTAGTCTCTCATATAACTACAAATAAAAGGTGTTCACGTGCAGAAGTATATCAGTGAAGCGCGTCTGTTATTAGCATTAGCAATCCCGGTGATTCTCGCGCAAATCGCCCAAACTGCGATGGGTTTTGTCGATACCGTGATGGCGGGCGGCTACAGTGCCACCGACATGGCGGCGGTCGCTATCGGTACTTCTATCTGGCTTCCGGCGATCCTCTTTGGTCACGGACTGCTGCTGGCATTAACGCCGGTTATCGCGCAATTAAATGGTTCCGGTCGACGTGAGCGCATTGCGCATCAGGTGCGACAAGGTTTCTGGCTGGCAGGTTTTGTTTCCGTTCTCATTATGCTGGTGCTGTGGAATGCAGGTTACATTATCCGCTCCATGGAAAACATCGATCCGGCTCTGGCGGACAAAGCCGTGGGTTATCTGCGTGCGTTGTTGTGGGGCGCGCCGGGATATCTGTTCTTCCAGGTTGCCCGTAACCAGTGTGAAGGTCTGGCAAAAACCAAGCCGGGTATGGTAATGGGCTTTATCGGCCTGCTGGTGAACATCCCGGTGAACTATATCTTTATTTATGGTCATTTCGGTATGCCTGAGCTCGGTGGCGTTGGTTGTGGCGTGGCTACTGCGGCGGTGTATTGGGTCATGTTCCTTGCCATGGTTTCTTACATTAAACGCGCCCGCTCCATGCGCGATATTCGTAACGAAAAAGGCACCGCGAAACCCGATCCTGCGGTTATGAAACGACTGATTCAACTCGGTTTGCCGATTGCGCTGGCACTATTCTTTGAAGTGACACTGTTTGCCGTCGTGGCTCTGTTAGTGTCTCCGCTCGGTATTGTTGATGTCGCAGGACACCAGATTGCCCTGAACTTTAGTTCACTAATGTTCGTGCTTCCAATGTCGCTGGCGGCAGCGGTAACTATCCGCGTAGGTTATCGTCTGGGTCAGGGCTCAACGCTGGATGCGCAAACCGCTGCGCGGACCGGGCTTATGGTGGGTGTCTGTATGGCAACCCTGACGGCCATATTCACGGTTTCACTGCGGGAGCAAATCGCCCTGTTGTACAACGACAATCCCGAGGTTGTAACGCTGGCTGCGCATTTGATGTTGCTGGCGGCGGTATATCAGATTTCTGACTCAATCCAGGTGATTGGCAGTGGGATTTTGCGTGGTTATAAAGATACGCGTTCCATTTTCTATATCACCTTTACGGCTTACTGGGTGCTGGGCTTGCCAAGCGGCTATATTCTGGCACTGACCGATCTGGTCGTTGAACCTATGGGGCCAGCAGGCTTCTGGATAGGCTTTATTATTGGCCTGACGTCGGCAGCCATTATGATGATGCTGCGTATGCGGTTCCTGCAACGTATGCCGTCAGCCATCATTCTGCAACGAGCGTCCCGCTAATAAAGACAAGGCGCAACCTTCGCGGGTTGCGCCTGTATTTTTACGCAGGCTGGAGCGTTGCGCCAATCCCGTCTTCGTCTGGCTGTAGTTTCAGTGCATTACATAGAGTTTGCCGACTGGCATCTGTTATCTCAACGCGTATATCCCCGGTAACTTCCCCTTTCACATTGATGAAGTCAGGTGAAATTTCTTTCGCACTGGTTTGCAGGCAAATCGCTCCCTCTCCGCGCAGGCGTTTCACTTTCAGTTGCACATGCGTTGCCGCACCAGTGATCAGCCACAGTTTTCCGCCATTCAGATTGATGTTACCAATACTGAAAGTGACACCGTCACCTTTTACCGTACTGCCGTCGAGAATCAATACACCGCCCTGCTGTACAGTAATCGTTGATTGTTGCAGATCTGCGCCATAGCCAATAATCATTGAAGCGCCGTCCAGTAATGCAACACTCCCGGTCAGTTCAACCGGTGCGCGATCTTCCTCTACGACAAAATTTTCGTCCGCGCTGGTGGGTGACAACAGGATCACTGTTCCACCTTGTATTACCGCATTTTCCAGCGTACCGGCATGCACTTCAGCCCGACCACCCACATTAACGGACAGGTTTTGCGTCTTACCGGAACTGTAGAGCTGAAGACCATCTGTCCCCAGACGATAGATGGCTCCATTCTCAACAATAGTGTCAGAGTCTTCACCACCGAGATTATTCATGGTGCCACCAGCAAGCAACGTATCACTGGCTTTCCCCGCCAGCATAAAAACGCCGCCCTGATTAATCTCACAATTGCTGGCTTCCCCACCTGGATACACCAACAATTCACCACCTTCATCTACCACGACCGCTGAGGTTGTCCCATTGACCAACAGGCCGCCTTCTTGATCGAGAATAATTTTTTCCGCGCGATGTCCTTCCAGTACACGCAGGTTACCGCCATTTTCCAGCAACAAACCGCAGGCATAACCTTTATCAACGCTGAATTCACCTTCGGGATGGCGGCCATTAACCGTAGCGAGCGTAGAGAGACTAATTGCGCCTCCCTCGGACTGAACAATATCTGTGGCAATGGCACCGTCGCTGACCGATAGCGTGCCATTGTTACCGTACTGTGTGCATTTGGCGATCCCACCGGTTGCCACTTTCAACCAGCCAGCCCCCGTGACCACGGTATTTTCGGCTCTTCCGCCAGCTTCAACAATCAACTCGCCTTCAGTAAGTTGCGTCGCGCCAATGACCTCGCCGGTCTTAACAATTTGCACATTCCCGTCGCTCATCAAGTTTTTCGCATCAGATCCCATGATTTATTCCTTTGCTGCATCTGTGTGCCTTTATTGCTACCTAAGTGTAAAGGCTACGGAGGATTTATCCACGACAGATTTGAGATGGTGGCAAACAACTCTGTTTAAACTCTGATACACGAATTATTGGGTTGTATCAGATGTAAATGCGATCCTGAATAAAAATCGCCCTTGCAAATCAACAAAATATAGCCAATTTGCTTAAAAGCTCTGCAAACGGTCGAAATAGCGCAGAAAATTACGTTTTGCCTCTTGCCACCTTCCCACTCTGCCGCTAATATTCGTCCCCGTTGTCACCTACAACGTTGCGTTCATAGCTCAGTTGGTTAGAGCACCACCTTGACATGGTGGGGGTCGTTGGTTCGAGTCCAATTGAACGCACCATCCTGCGTCCGTAGCTCAGTTGGTTAGAGCACCACCTTGACATGGTGGGGGTCGGTGGTTCGAGTCCACTCGGACGCACCAGATTTTCTTAATCTGGTCTTCTCCTTTTTCCCTCTGCTTCTTCTCTGTATCCAATACGTTAAAAGATTTACACTGTCTTCGTATGCGTTATCAGAAGGAGAATCGCTATGGCAACTTTGTTACAACTTCATTTTGCTTTTAATGGCCCATTTGGCGACGCAATGGCTGAGCAGCTTAAACCACTTGCTGAGTCGATTAATCAGGAACCTGGTTTTCTGTGGAAGGTATGGACAGAAAGTGAAAAGAACCACGAAGCCGGCGGGATCTACCTTTTCACTGATGAAAAAAGCGCCCTTGCCTATCTGGAAAAACACACTGCCCGACTGAAAAATCTCGGCGTTGAGGAAGTTGTCGCCAAAGTTTTCGATGTCAATGAGCCACTGAGTCAAATCAATCAGGCAAAACTCGCCTGACAGAATTTAATCAAGGGCGGTTAGCGCCCTTTTCATCCCTGTCTGAAATTTCTCAAATTCTAAAAATCTCAACCAAACTTATCTGATAACACTAAATTCGAAAGAATGCGTACAGGTAAGTAACAATGAAAAAAATTGCTATTGTGGGTGCCGGGCCTACGGGGATCTACACCTTATTCTCGCTTCTACAGCAACAAACTCCACTTTCTATTTCTATCTTCGAGCAGGCTGACGAGGCCGGTGTCGGGATGCCATACAGTGATGAGGAAAACTCAAAAATGATGCTGGCAAATATTGCCAGTATTGAAATACCACCGATTTATTGTACGTATCTCGAATGGCTACAAAAGCAAGAAGCCAGCCATCTCCAGCGTTATGGCGTTAAAAAAGAAACCTTGCACGATCGTCAGTTTTTACCGCGAATTCTGCTGGGCGAATATTTCCGCGATCAATTTTTACGATTAGTAGACCAGGCACGAAAGCAAAAATTTGCAGTGGCTGTTTATGAATCATGCCAGGTTACCGATCTGCAAATTACAAATGCTGGCGTCATGCTCGCTACAAATCAGGATTTACCCAGCGAGACGTTTGATTTAGCGATGATTGCCACGGGTCACGTCTGGCCTGATGAAGAAGAAGCAACCCGAACGTATTTTCCCAGCCCGTGGTCAGGCCTGATGGAAGCAAAGGTCGATGCGTGTAACGTGGGTATTATGGGAACATCCTTGAGCGGACTGGATGCGGCAATGGCAGTGGCTATTCAGCATGGTTCGTTCATTGAAGATGATAAACAACACGTCGTTTTTCACCGCGATAACGCAAGTGAAAAGCTAAATATCACGTTGATGTCGCGCACGGGTATTTTACCCGAAGCCGATTTCTATTGCCCTATTCCCTACGAGCCCTTACACATCGTCACCGATCAGGCATTAAATGCTGAGATTCAAAAAGGCGAATATGGCCTTTTGGATCGGGTATTTAGATTGATAGTAGAGGAAATCAAGTTTGCTGATCCAGACTGGAGCCAACGCATAGCCTTAGAGAGCCTGAATGTCGATTCCTTTGCTCAAGCCTGGTTTGCCGAGCGCAAACAACGCGACCCATTTGACTGGGCAGAAAAAAATCTCCAGGAAGTCGAACACAATAAACGAGAAAAACATACTGTTCCCTGGCGTTATGTCATTCTGCGCCTGCATGAAGCAGTACAGGAAATTGTTCCACATCTGAATGAACACGACCATAAACGGTTCAGTAAAGGCCTTGCCCGGGTTTTCATAGATAATTATGCCGCAATCCCTTCAGAGTCTATTCGTCGGCTGCTGGCCTTACGTGAAGCGGGAATCATTCATATTCTCGCTCTCGGTGAAGACTACAAAATGGAAATTAACGAGTCGCGCACCGTCCTGAAAACGGAAGACAACAGCTACTCGTTTGACGTTTTTATTGATGCCCGCGGGCAGCGTCCGCTTAAAGTGAAAGATATTCCTTTCCCTGGACTACGCGAACAATTACAGAAAACAGGGGATGAAATCCCTGATGTTGGTGAAGATTATACGTTACAGCAACCCGAAGATATTCGTGGGCGCGTAGCGTTCGGCGCGTTGCCCTGGTTAATGCACGACCAGCCTTTCGTTCAGGGACTTACGGCATGTGCAGAAATTGGTGAGGCGATGGCTCGGGCGGTCGTAAAACCTGCCTCCCGTGCACGTCGGCGTCTTTCGTTTGATTAAAGGTAAAGCTATCAGCACTCAACAAACTGATGCTGTTCATTAAGACGATAGCGGACTCCGGCTCGAATATTGTTTTCACCTTCAATGGCGACGGCGAAACGAACTCTTTCGCCGTCATGATATGCCAGTGCGGCGCTTCCTCCTGGCCCGAGAATAATTGAGTCGACCACGCCCGTGCTCACTACCGTTGAATTTTCACCGCTGGCAATGATGTGTACATTGTCGCCGCTGTTGGCAATTCTGGCGTTTGCGCCAAAGCTGGCGATTTGCACCAGGTCACCATTACTGGCGACATGACATCGTTCACCCAATGTACAAACGCGTACTCGCATTCCGGTATTCGCAATCCGACTGCTATCTCCAGCGCTGCTTATCCGCGAAGAATTGCCGGTTACAGCAACCCGTGCGCGTTCACCGGAGCTGCCAATGTGACTGTTAAAGCCGACACTTCCAATCCGCACGCTATAACCCATACTCGCAATTTGCACGGCATACCCAGCGGTTGCGATTCGGACGTTATCCTCACAACAGCCGATGCGAGCATGATCGTCGCTGCGGGCAAACTGACTGCAAAATGGTATCTCTCCGGGGTCTGTGGCCAGTTTTTGCATAGAGGAAACTTCCTGATGCGCGAAGTTTTCATCCGCCAGCCATTTTTTCCACGCATACTCAACAAGACTCTCCGCCCAGTCCGTATATCCTTCCTCAATCAGTGCATGATGAATATCGGCATAACTACCGCCGCGTGGGAAATGGCGCAGGAACCAGCGATACATCACCGCTCCGATACGCCATTCTCGCAGGTCTGCTCGTGTAATGATCATTCGTTAGTGCCGGTGATAGCCATCGACCATGCTTTTAAAGGTTTCGTGTGGCGTACGCCCCGTGGTGCAAAGATAAAGATGACCGAAGATAAAAAAGAGGCTTATAAATGCCAGAGCAAAATGCGCCTGCAATAACCAGTATCTTACGCCAGGAAACACATCTCCCACGGCTTGCGGATAGAGACACAGCAGCCCCGTCAATAGTAACAACGGCAGCAATCCATACATGACACCAATATAGGCAATCTGCTGTAAGGGATTAAATTTAGACTGGCTTGTTGCCGGGAAAGGATGTTCTTCCCCCTGCATAATGCCAAACAAATAAAATCGCGTTTGTTTTGCCGCTCGCTCCAGCCACCCCTGACGACGAATGCGATAGTGGTGACCATTACCCCCAACGGCATTGATCAGAACAAAGCCGAGCCAGCATGCCAGTAACAAAAATCCGCAAACTTCATGCACCGCAACCAGACTTTTAACCGCAGTTGCGCCCACCAGCGCAAAGTGATTTATCAGCCCACTTGCCAGCAACAATACAAAGAGTAACGCATTCGACCAGTGCCATAATCTGACCGCTTTGCTGTAAAGATAAATCCTCTCACCATGATCGGTGGCTGATTTCTTCACGCCACGAGCACGAAGCAAGGCGTGCAGCCCCAGCACCAACCACATCCCAACCAGCAATACTCCGGCAATGATCAACCACACCGGCCAAAATTCGGGAGTGAACTGTGGCACATAGTTCGCTAACTGGCTCTGAAACTGTTCAGCATGTTGCGACGGGTTCATACATTTTCCTTTTTAATCAAATGTTGACCGAACCGGCGATACAGATGCGGTTTCCCGGCACCAGGTAGCTGATATTGATAGTATTTATTATCCTGCAACCACGCCTGAATTTCTGGGCTATCTTCGCGACCAAAGATCAATGCGTGTTCCGGGCAGGCGCTGACGCAAATGGGCGGAAAGCCTTTTGCCAGTCGGGACTCAGCGCAGAAATCACATTTATCTGCCACTTTAGTGACAGGGTTAAGGTAGCGGACCTGGTACGGACAAGCGCCAATGCAATAACTGCAGCCGATGCACTGCGATTTTTCTACCCGCACGATCCCCTGCTCATCACGCCACGACGCCCCTGTCGGGCATACGTCGATGCACGGAGCATCTTCGCAGTGCTGACATGACTGGCGAAAAAAGTGATACTGCGTTTCGTTGTCGTTATCGGTGACTGGAATGTGTGCTATCGATAAACGGCTTCCCTGAGCGGGGACGTGGTTAGTTTTACGGCATGCGCGGGCGCAAATATTACAGCCATTGCACCGTGACTCGTCATGAATCATGGCATACCGAACTTCCTTTTCTTGCCTCGTGTTCGCTAACAGAGAAGACGCAGAACCAGTAAAAAAGATTACTGTTCCCATCCCCAGAACAAATTTGCGTCGAGTGAAGGACATCTGATTATCCCCTAATGCAGTGGCTGCAACTGTCCACCCTATCCATGACATCTCCCTGAAATTTCAGGGGTTCTGAAACTGCTCTACCTCGAACCATTCGCATAAGCCATAAGCCTTGCCATAGGTCATAAATCTCTCGCTAAACAAGTACAACACCGCCGTCGATGACTCCACCTGCCGTATATCGGCATATTCAGGTGCAACATCCATCGCGGCGATCGCGGCTTCAATCTGCGCTTCCTGGAAGTAATATGGCGCTTGCATCAGCATGGCGACTTTGTAAGGACGAGGATACGTCTGGCACTCAAAACGAACGGCGTGTGCAATGGCGCGACAAATGTCCTGCTCCACAACTTGCAAAGACATCGCCGCGTAGTTTTCACTCATGGCCTGCGTTGAGTAATAGTAATCATCCTGACTTCCCGTCATACAAGCGATATCCGCGTAGTCTCCGTTCTGCTTAATGCTTTCCAGCAAAACTGACAGTTCCTCTTCTGCAACCGAATAGGGTGGCGAGAGAAACACGGCGCGCGCCACCAGCTGCCCAGCCGCAGAATGCTGGCGAATGAACTCTGCCAGGATTTCAGCCGGTTCTGGTTCCGTTACCATATCAACGGGGTGACGCATCCCCTGTAACCATTGCCGCTTCGCCTCGTCAACTTCGCTGACTTTCGCTAACGGCAATTCATCCCGATGGTTCATCTCACCCATTCCTTACGCAGGCAGTAGATTGTGTGCTGCCAGATCGGCGGCAATATCTTCCAGCCCCAGACGCTGCAATGTTTCGCGGGTTGGGCAACCAAGCTGTGGGTCCCAGCCCATTTCTTTGTAGAACATCGTGAGCGAAGCATGCATATCGTCACGATCCATTTTGTCAGTACCTTCAGTAAAGACCGGGATCTGCGGATCCTTGTCGAATACCCAGGAACAGATAAGATCGTGTTCATTACGCATATCTTTGGTTTGCATCAGTTTCACCGTGTAGGCACGATGCAATGTAAAGATACGCTCTGCAGCTAAATCTAATTTTTCCTGAGTCATCTCTTCGCCAGTGATCGCTTTGAAGAATTTGGCTTCAAGCGCCAGATCGCCCCGGTAATTACGGCTTTTCAGCGGCGAAACGGTCATTGGCCAGACCCAGTTGCACAGGGTGACGGCGTTATGCAAACAGACCCGCAACAGCGACCACTTAGCATATTTAATTTTTGCGTCATTGATTGGCGTGTAGTTTTTGGTTTCATCGTAAGCATCTTCAGAACCAAAAAGTTCTTTCGCCACTTCACGTTGCAGTTTCAATGGCAAGCCGGAACCAATAAAGTTGATATGGGTATGCGTCATGCAGTCACGGTTGAACATACAGTTAACAATGGAACCGACCTGCGCTGACGCTTCATTGGCATGGTGAACCGGATAGCCAAACGGCGACCAGAGTTTATTTTTCGCGTAGCCCCAGTACTCTTCACCCAAATTCCAGCGTTCTGCGATGGCATATGAACCATCAGCCAGGTGGCTCAGCTCACCCACACGATGCGCCAGACGGTAGTAAAAATCTTTAATGAAGTTAACGTCACCCGCTTCCAGTTGATCCCAGCGAATTTCCGCATACTCTTCAGCTGGCAGAACACGCTTGAACACCCCTTTGCTGTAACAGTAGGTAAAGTCGCGATGCAGCTGCCCGTAGTTACACCATAGGCCGTAGTCATCGAACAGATTCAGACCAACCAGGTTACCAATCACACGACCATCGTCTTTATCTTCAAAATCTTTCGGCCCGTTCGGGAAGATGGTGGTATGGACAAAGTTTGCTACACAAGTGTTACCACCTGTGCTGGGCACGCCAAACTCTTTCACCCGAGGAATATTCATTTGGGTCATACAACGGATCGGGCAAGAGTGGCAGCCGCTCATTTTTACTGTGTATTTCTCTGCTGCCGGACCTAAGTCAAAAACGGATTTATAGGTACGAAAGCCGACCGTGTTCTGATTGCCTGGCGGAATCTCACCCGTTTCAATCGGACCACCTTCAGCCGCGCCCCAAAACAGCCCTTTACGTGCTGTCCAGCGTGACTTGGGATCTGAATACTCTGCCCACGATTGCGGCGTACTTGGCACGACATGGTTGTTATTCGCACCGATAAGTTCAGTCATCATGTAATCGTTGAGACGCTTCATCTCCTGACGATCGGCAATGTTGACCCCTTTCGTCCCTTCAACCGCAATCGCTTTCAGGTTTTTCGAACCCATTATTGCGCCAGTTCCCGCACCACCGCTGTGGTTACGGCTATTCAACATGCCAGAGAGAGGAACAAGATTTTCCCCAGCCTGACCAATAGCCGCCACACAGGTTTCCGGACTGGTCAATCGACAAATTTCTTCCGTCGTTGCGCGCGTCCCTTTTCCCCATAAGAAATCTGCTTTTTCCAGGCTAACTTTGTCATCTTTAATTTTCAGCCATACCGGTGATTTCGCCTTCCCTTCGATAATAATGACGTCGTATCCAGCGAATTTCATTTGCGCTGCAAAAAAGCCACCCATATGGGCATCGACGACTAAATTTCCTTTGGTAAAAGTAGAAAGTGAGGTGATATTTACGCGAGAACTACAGGGGGCACCAGATCCAGTTAATGGGCCGGTAGCAAAGACTAATTTATTCGCTTCATCGAAAGGTTTCGTGCCTGGCGGTACTTCGTCATACATAATTTTGTAGCCGAAGCCCATGCCACCGACAAAACTTTTAAACTTACTGGAATCTTCGAGGGTAATATTTCCTGTCGTGAGATTGACTCTTAATATATTACCTGTCCAACCGTTAGCCATGATTTTTTCCTTTGCAAGATTCACACAGTAATATCTTTCCACTCGATAATTTTTAACGCCCCTGTTGGGCAGGCGTTTGCGCATTCACCGCATAACACACATTTCGAGGATTTTTTACTTTCGGTATTTACGGTGGCCATCATCCACGGGCATGCCGTAGTACAGGCGCTACAGCCAATACAACGTTTATGATCGACGGTAATACAGCCTTCTTTCTGCTGCCAGGTAATCGCACCAATCGGGCAGACGTTCATGCATTGCGGCTCTTTGCATTGACGGCAGGTGTCCGCGGTATAGTTGAGATCGCCATACAGGCCGCCGCCAGAGCCAACCCCGTTGTCGCCAAAGAAATAATTGCGATGGATTTTGATACGGGAGAAGAATGTCCCTACTGAGCCATCGTTGAAGTTGGTACAAGAGATTTCACAGCGGTGGCAACCCGTGCATCGCGCTCGCTGGGTCACCAGCACCCCTTTGGGTGTATTTATCAACCCTACTGTGCCGCTATCAATATCTTCCTGTTTGCAACCCAAAAGTGACAGTAACGCAGGGGCAATTGTTAGACCAGCAAGGCCTTTTCCTGATATACGCAAGAATTCTAATCGCGTTAAGCCAATATCTAATAGTGGACGATCAACCGGGTTCATTTATTTCGCATCCTCTTCGCAAACACAGTGCTGACAATTCAGCAGCCTGATATTAAGCATTCAACTAATACGCTGCTGACTCTGTCCCCAACACCAGATATTTTCCCTAACCCGATAGTGTATGAGAAAAGATTTAACGCCGATAAACTAATCCTTTATGGTTAGGAGAAAAAATAATGTGGTTATTCTGGGCTCTTAACATTGATCATTATCAATTAAAATTACAAAGCAAGAAATTATAAGTGAACTGATATTTATTATCATTTGAAATAAATTTAACTTAAGCGACAATTATTTGTGACGTTCATTGCAGAAAATAAAAATAACATTATCGCTATAAATTAAAATACATACCGAAATTCGTATAATTTCAGCAGTTGTTATTTAGAATGATTAACTGGACCGCAACTGAAGCAAGAATATCAGGATGAAGCTTACCGCCTCATCCTGAATGGTCATTTTACCAGTGCGTTAATGACGGTTTCCATCGCCTGCTTTTCCAGCTCACTGCGCTGAATGCGTTTATTGGCTAATGCTGTACGTAATACGCCTGCGATAACAATATGCTTTGGTTCCTGCCCCAGATCGCGCATTTCCAGCACAACTTTACCGACAACTCTGCACATTTCTCGGTACAGTTCATCCTCTTTTGTCCGATTTCCCATTCTTTATACCTATTTATCATGCCAACTATCAGCATATATCAATCTAACCAATTAGACAAAAATCAAACAAAATCAGACAAATAACGCGATAAATTATTTTAACTGTAGCAATTGAGCGATGATGTATTTATACACCGGATGAACTTTCGCTTATCCTCACACTGACAACCCCGGCACCAGACGTTGCGCAAACAGCGAAGTTTTTGCGTAACCTTTTCCCTGGAACGTTAAATCTTTGATAACAATTTATTGTCTAACAAGTTGTATATTTTTTGAAACGCTGTTTTTGTTTTCCTTTTGGATTAATTTCAGCGTATAATGCGCGCCAATTGACTCTTGAATGGTTTCAGCACTTTGGACTGTAGAACTCAACGACTCAAAAACAGGCACTCACGTTGGGCTGAGACACAAGCACACATTCCTCTGCACGCTTTTTCGATGTCACCTATCCTTAGAGCGAGGCACCACCACTTTCGTAATACCGGATTCGCTTTCCGGCAGTGCGCCCAGAAAGCAAGTTTCTCCCATCCTTCTCAACTTAAAGACTAAGACTGTCATGAAAAAGACCAAAATTGTTTGCACCATCGGACCGAAAACCGAATCTGAAGAGATGTTAGCTAAAATGCTGGACGCTGGCATGAACGTTATGCGTCTGAACTTCTCTCATGGTGACTATGCAGAACACGGTCAGCGCATTCAGAATCTGCGCAACGTGATGAGCAAAACTGGTAAAACCGCCGCTATCCTGCTTGATACCAAAGGTCCGGAAATCCGCACCATGAAACTGGAAGGCGGTAACGACGTTTCTCTGAAAGCTGGTCAGACCTTTACTTTCACTACTGATAAATCTGTTATCGGCAACAGCGAAATGGTTGCGGTAACGTATGAAGGTTTCACAACTGACCTGTCTGTTGGCAACACCGTACTGGTTGACGATGGTCTGATCGGTATGGAAGTTACTGCCATTGAAGGTAACAAAGTTATCTGTAAAGTGCTGAACAACGGCGACCTGGGTGAAAACAAAGGTGTGAACCTGCCTGGCGTTTCCATTGCCCTGCCAGCACTGGCTGAAAAAGACAAACAGGACCTGATCTTTGGTTGCGAACAAGGCGTAGACTTTGTTGCTGCTTCCTTTATTCGTAAGCGTTCTGACGTTATCGAAATCCGTGAGCACCTGAAAGCGCACGGCGGCGAAAACATCCACATCATCTCCAAAATCGAAAACCAGGAAGGCCTCAACAACTTCGACGAAATCCTCGAAGCCTCTGACGGCATCATGGTTGCGCGTGGCGACCTGGGTGTAGAAATCCCGGTAGAAGAAGTTATCTTCGCCCAGAAGATGATGATCGAAAAATGTATCCGTGCACGTAAAGTCGTTATCACTGCGACCCAGATGCTGGATTCCATGATCAAAAACCCACGCCCGACTCGCGCAGAAGCCGGTGACGTTGCAAACGCCATCCTCGACGGTACTGACGCAGTGATGCTGTCTGGTGAATCCGCAAAAGGTAAATACCCGCTGGAAGCGGTTTCTATCATGGCGACCATCTGCGAACGTACCGACCGCGTGATGAACAGCCGTCTTGAGTTCAACAATGACAACCGTAAACTGCGCATTACCGAAGCGGTATGCCGTGGTGCCGTTGAAACTGCTGAAAAACTGGATGCTCCGCTGATCGTGGTTGCTACCCAGGGCGGTAAATCTGCTCGCGCAGTACGTAAATACTTCCCTGATGCCACCATCCTGGCACTGACCACCAACGAAAAAACGGCTCATCAGTTGGTACTGAGCAAAGGCGTTGTGCCGCAGCTGGTTAAAGAGATCACTTCTACTGATGATTTCTACCGTCTGGGTAAAGAACTGGCTCTGCAGAGCGGTCTGGCACACAAAGGTGACGTTGTAGTTATGGTTTCTGGTGCACTGGTACCGAGCGGCACTACTAACACCGCATCTGTTCACGTCCTGTAATATTGCTTTTGTGAATTAATTTGTATATCGAAGCGCCCTGATGGGCGCTTTTTTTATTTAATCGATAACCAGAAGCAATAAAAAATCAAATCGGATTTCACTATATAATCTCACTTTATCTAAGATGAATCCGATGGAAGCATCCTGTTTTCTCTCAATTTTTTTATCTAAAACCCAGCGTTCGATGCTTCTTTGAGCGAACGATCAAAAATAAGTGCCTTCCCATCAAAAAAATATTCTCAACATAAAAAACTTTGTGTAATACTTGTAACGCTACATGGAGATTAACTCAATCTAGAGGGTATTAATAATGAAAGCTACTAAACTGGTACTGGGCGCGGTAATCCTGGGTTCTACTCTGCTGGCAGGTTGCTCCAGCAACGCTAAAATCGATCAGCTGTCTTCTGACGTTCAGACTCTGAACGCTAAAGTTGACCAGCTGAGCAACGACGTGAACGCAATGCGTTCCGACGTTCAGGCTGCTAAAGATGACGCAGCTCGTGCTAACCAGCGTCTGGACAACATGGCTACTAAATACCGCAAGTAATAGTACCTGTGAAGTGAAAAATGGCGCACATTGTGCGCCATTTTTTTTGTCTGCTATTTACCACTACTGCGTCGCGCGTAACATATTCCCTTGCTCTGGTTCACCATTCTGCGCTGACTCTACTGAAGGCGCATTGCTGGCTGTGGGAGTTGCTCCACTGCTCACCGCAACCGGATACCCTGCCCGACGATACAACGCTTTATCGACTAACTTCTGATCTACAGCCTTATTGTCTTTAAATTGCGTAAAGCCTGCTGGCAGTGTGTATGGCATTGTCTGAACGTTCTGCTGTTCTTCTGCCGATAGTGGTCGATGTACTTCAACATAACGCATCCCGTTAAGCTCCACGGAATATTTCACCGGTTCGTTGATCACTTTCACCGGCGTTCCCGTCCGCACACTGGAGAACAAGGCTTTAATATCCGGTGCATTCATGCGAATACACCCTGAACTGACGCGCAAACCGACGCTGTCCGGCGCACTGGTGCCATGAATGAGGTATTCGCCATTACCATGCGCGAGTCGCAGTGCGTAACGTCCTAGCGGGTTATTTGGTCCGGCAGGAACGACTGGCGGTAATTTAATGCCACGCTCCAGCGAACGTTGACGAATGCCTGCCGTAGGCGTCCAGGTTGGGTTAGGGATTTTCTGCCCCACACGCGTTTCCATCACCGGCGTTTCCAGCCCCTGCAAGCCAATACCTATCGGATAAACCTGCACGATATTTTCTCCCGGCGGATAATAATAAAGGCGCAGCTCTGCAAGGTTAACGATAATCCCCTGACGCGGCGCATCAGGTAATAACAGTTGCGAAGGAATAGTTATCGTCGTACCGGGTTTTGGCACCGGGGCGATAGTGTTATTGGCTTCAAGGATCAACATTGCCGCAGTATCAAAACGTCGGGCGATGGCCTGAAGGTTTTTATCCCCTTCCTGCACCGTATACGTTTGATTTTGCCCAACCAGTCGGCTTCCAGTTGGTGGTAGCGGATAATCAACCGCCCAGGCAGCCTGGATGGCGCTAAAAGCGCCGATAAGCGTGAGTGTAAGCAAAGACGCGCGTTTCATTGTAAACCTCCTGTATTTGCCGGAGACTCACGCTGAAACGTCGGATGGCGCTTATGTTCACCTGAAACCGAAACACTCCTGTGCAGGTCAGTGTAAACATTGACCATCCGGCAATGTGAGCCAACCGGATGAAAGCTGTCCCTTTAGTTTAGCTAAGTGCAGCGGCTTTGGCGCGAATTGCGCGAATCATCGCTTCCAGACCTTGTGAACGAGATGGGGTGAGATGTTGGGTGAGCGCCATTTTTTCAAACCACGGACGCACATCGAAATTGACAATATCCTGCGGCGTCATCTGATCGTAGAGAATAAAGACGACCGCAATAAGCCCTTTCACAATCGCCGCATCGCTGTCGCCCTGCAATTCAATAATTCCCTGCGCATTCTGGCGCATGACAATCCACACCTGACTCTGGCAGCCCTGAATGCTATTTTGTGGGCTTCTGTCTTCGTCGCGTAATTCTGGCAGACGCTGGCCCAGCTCAATAATGTAGAGATATTTCTCTTCCCAGTTGGCGCAGCGTAAAAAATTACGCAGCAATTTTTCTTTATCCGGCAATACAGCCATAGTGCCTCCCTGTTATCCCAGCAGACGGTGAATACGTTGCAATCCGGTCACCAGACGATCCACTTCTTCATGGGTGTTATACATGGCCAGCGACGCCCGACACATCGCAGGGACGTTGTAATAGGCCATTAATGGCATAGCGCAGTGATGTCCGGTACGCACAGCAATGCCGTAATTATCGAGAAAACTGCCAACATCATAGGCGTGGTGTTTACCGAGATTAAAAGCAATAACGCCAAGCCTGTTTTGTGGGCCATAGAGAGTGAGATCCGGTACAGATTCCAACTGTGATAGCGCGTAGTGCATCAGATTCTGTTCATACTCGGCTATGTTATTAAGCCCCAGCGCCGAAACATACTCCAGCGCCGCGCCAAGACCAATGATGCCCCCGGTATTGGGTGTACCGGCTTCAAACCGCCATGGTGCTTTGGTCCAGGTAGTGCCTTCACTCAGGCTGACGGTGGCGATCATAGAACCGCCCCCTTCCCACGGCGGCATCTCCTGCAACAAGGCTTCTTTCACATAAAGAATGCCAATTCCGGTGGGGCCATACAGTTTATGCCCGGAGAACACGTAAAAGTCGCAATCCAGCGCCTGAACATCCACCGGATGATGCATCACCGCCTGAGCGCCATCCACCAGCACTTTTGCGCCATGCTGGTGCGCAAGCGTGATCATTTCCGCCAGTGGATTTTCTGTGCCAAGCACGTTGGAGACATGAGTAATTGCCAGCAGGCGAGTTTTCTCATCGAACAGATTAGGTAGCATCTCCAGTTGCAACGTACCGTCGGGATTGAGCGGGATCACACGCAGCTCTGCGCCAACGCGTGCGCAAAGCATCTGCCATGGAACAATGTTAGCGTGGTGCTCCATCTGACTTATGATGATGTTATCGCCCGCCCGCACGTTGCTGTTTCCCCAGCTATTGGCGACCAGATTGATCCCTTCCGTCGTGCCGCGGACGAACACCAGCTCTTCCGCCGAACGGGCATTAATAAACAGCGATGCCCGCTTGCGCACGTTCTCCATTTTCTCGGTCGCCTGGGCGCTTAAGGTATGAATACCGCGATGCACCGCCGCGTAGCCATGACGATAAAACTCGGCCTCGGCGTCAATCACCTGGCTCGGTTTCTGCGCACTGGCGGCGCTGTCGAGATAAGCCAGCGGCAAACCGTTTACCTCACGCGAAAGCACCGGAAAGTCGGCCCGCACTTTGTCGACGGAAAAAGTCATCTTGCACCTCCTGGCAGCCGTTGACCGATTCGGGCCAGCACCTGCTGTTTAAGCCCCTCATCACGCAGTGCTTCCGTCAGTTCGGCAGCAAAGGCGTAAATGATCATCTGCTGGGCATCCTGCTGATTGATCCCGCGCGAGCGCAGATAGAACATCTGTTCATCATCAATACGCCCCACCGTCGCGCCGTGGCTGCATTTCACATCATCTGCATAGATTTCCAGCTGCGGTTTCGTATCCACTTCCGCCAGTTTGCCCATCAGCAGATTATTGTTGGTCATCTGACCATCCGTTTTGATGGCGTGCTGCGCGACGTTGATCAAACCGTTAAATACCGCGCGGCCTTTGTCGCTGACGATAGTTTTGTGCAACTGTCGGCTGTTACAAAAACCTTTATTGTGTTCCAGCCAGGTACGGGTATCACACACCTCGTTTTTCACCGGCATCGCCAGGCTATTGATCCGCAACATGCTGTTTTCGCCATTGAGTTGCGTACTGGTGTTGTGTCGTAACACTGCGCCACCCAGCAGGAAACTGTGGCTAAATGCGGTGGCATCGTCAGCCAGCAACAAATCGTTATGGGCAAAGTGGTGACTGACCGGGTTTTCAAACGCCAGCTTGATATGCTGCAAGTGGGCGTTCGCTGCGACATTGATAGTGAACCGTGCGCCGGTGAAGTGACGAGCATCATTAAGGCTGACAAAATGTTCGATCACCGTTGCTTCGGCACCTTCCGCCAGCTCCAGATGATGTCGGTAATGGGCAGTGTTGACCTCTTCACCTGCCACGCCTTGGGTAATATGCATTAACAGCAATGGCTTTGCCGGCCGTTGACCGCGCTTCACGGCGATATGCGTCACGCTTTGTGCCAGGCTTTCCGTCAAATGCAGAAACACTTCCGCCTGAATAGCATCGGGTAACCCCTGACGGTCGTCGTTAATGCTCACTTCATACCCGCTGCCTTCAGTCGCATCGCTCAGCGCAGGCACGTAACGTCCATCGACAAATACCAGTCGCACAGCGTCTAACGTTAACGCTAAGGCATCTCGCTGCTGTGGGGATATCTCTCCCGCAATGCTGACAAACTGACTATTGGTCAGCCCTTCCAGCGGCGTATATTTCCAGTTTTCATGTTTACGTGTCGGCAGTCCGGTACGCAGCAATTGTTGTAAATGCTGTTGTGCTTGCGGGGAACGTTTCACCTCTTCAGCTTCAAACAAATGATGCCACTGTTGCAGTGCGTTACTGCTGTTCGGTAAGCCAGCCATAACCCTGCTCCTCCAGTTGTTTGACCAACGTGAAATCGCCGGATTTCACAATTCGTCCCTGATATAGCACATGGACGTAATCAGGCTTGATGTAGTCGAGAATGCGTTGGTAGTGCGTAACAATGATGAATGAACGCTTGCCGTCACGCAGCGAGTTCACGCCATCGGCAACCACTTTTAATGCGTCGATATCCAGCCCGGAGTCCGACTCATCAAGAATGCATAACTCCGGTTCCAGCACCGCCATTTGCAAAATATCGTTGCGCTTTTTCTCGCCGCCGGAAAAACCAACGTTTACCGAACGGGTTAATAAATCTTCCGGCATCTTCAGGAGAGCGATTTTCTCTTCCATCAAATCCTGAAAATCAAAGCGGTCGAGCGTTTCCTGGCCGCGATAGCTGCGCACCGCATTAAGTGCCGTTTGCAGGAAAAACTGGTTACTGACGCCGGGAATTTCCACCGGATACTGGAAGGCCATAAAGATGCCTTCGCCCGCGCGATCTTCCGGCGACAGCTCAAGCAAATCTTTGCCTTTAAACTCAACCGTGCCGCCCGTCACTTCATAATCTTCTCGCCCGGCAAGCGTTGCCGATAAGGTACTTTTGCCCGAACCGTTTGGCCCCATAATGGCGTGAACTTCGCCGGGACGAACGTCGAGGCTTAATCCACGCAGGATAGCTTTATCTTCCACGCTGACGTGTAAATCTTTAATACTTAACATGTTTATTCCTTATCCGACGCTGTGTTCAAGACTGATGGCGAGGAGTTTTTGTGCTTCAACGGCAAATTCCAGCGGCAGTTCTGAGAACACGTCTTTGCAGAAACCGTTAACAATCATCGAGATGGCGTCTTCTTCGCTGATCCCGCGTTGCAGGCAGTAAAACAGTTGATCTTCACCAATACGTGATGTCGTTGCCTCGTGCTCCAGTTGTGCGCTGTTATTGCGACATTCGACATACGGGAAGGTATGCGCCCCACAATTAGCGCCAATCAGCATTGAGTCGCACTGAGTGAAATTGCGCGCATTGGTTGCCGTCGGCATGATTTTCACTAAGCCGCGATAACTGTTCTGACTATGTCCGGCAGAGATCCCTTTCGAGATAATGGTCGATTTGGTGTTTTTACCGATGTGGATCATCTTGGTGCCGGTATCAGCTTGCTGATGACCGCTGGTCAGCGCCACTGAGTAAAACTCACCAATGGAGTTATCGCCGCGCAAAATGCAGCTGGGATATTTCCACGTAATCGCTGACCCGGTTTCTGATTGCGTCCATGACATTTTGCTGTTTTCGCCTTCGCACAAAGCACGCTTGGTGACGAAGTTGAGAATACCGCCGGTGTTGTTATCGCCAGGGAACCAGTTTTGTACCGTGGAATATTTCACCTCGGCGTTTTTATGGATGATGACTTCCACCACTGCCGCGTGCAACTGATAGCTGTCACGCACCGGAGCGGAACAGCCTTCAATGTAGCTGACGTAGCTGTCTTCGTCGGCCACCAGAATGGTGCGCTCAAACTGCCCGGTTTTTTCCGCGTTAATGCGAAAATAGGTGGAAAGTTCCATCGGGCAGCGCACGCCTTTAGGCACATAAATAAACGTACCGTCAGAGGCTACCGCCGCATTAAGCGCGGCAAAGAAGTTGTCATTCCCCGGCACCACGGTGCCGAGATATTTACGCACCAGTTCCGGGTGATCGTGGATCGCCTCACCAAAGGAACAGAAAATAATTCCCTGCTCCGCCAGTTTTTCGCGATAAGTAGTGGCAACCGAAACTGAGTCGAAAATGGCATCCACCGCCACCTCTTTGCCTTCCCGCACGGGAACGCCCAACTGCTCAAACGCCGCCTCCACCTCTTTACTTAAAAAGGCGTTCGCGCCAGTTTGCTGCACCGCGCCAGGTTCAGACGCGCAAGTGTCGTCACAATTACCGCACGATGGTGCTGAGTAGTAGCTGTAATCCTGATAATTCAGCTTGTCGTAGTGCGCTTTCAACCAGTGCGGTTCTTCCATCTCCAGCCATGCGCGATAGGCGTTTAGACGAAACTCCAGCATCCACTCCGGCTCATTACGCTTCGCCGAAATTGCGCGCACCACCTCTTCGTTTATCCCCTTTGCCAGCTCATCGGTGGCTAACTGGGTGAAGAATCCTTCTTTATAATTCAGCGGGCCGCCGGTCCAGGTTTTGACATCGTCAGTTGCTTCAGTATTACGAGACATAGTACCGCCTATACCCCAAAGCTTTCGCCACAGCCACATTCATTCTGGGCTTTAGGGTTGTGAAATTTGAATATCTGATTAAGTCCTTCACGAACGAAATCGACTTCCGTGCCATCAATAAACGGCATCGCTTGCAGCGGGACAAACAGCTTCGCGCCGTCGTGTTCAAACAGCAGATCGTCTTTGTCCGGCTCGCTAACACTGTCGAGCACATAGCCAAAGCCCGCGCAGCCCGTTTGCTTCACACCTAAGCGCACGCCGACCATACCTGGCTGCTTTGCCACCAGCTCGCGGATGTGTATCGCCGCTGCGGGTGTCAGCGTTAAGCCTTGCCAGGCGAAATCCTGTGGGTTAAAGGTTCCTGAATGCATGTCCATCTATTTACCTCACTTCATCGCTTTCAGCGTATAACAGCATGTTAGTGATAATGATTATCAGTTCAACCCAGCAAACGCAGGGGCTTTACCGTAAAACATGCTTTTTGCCTGCTTTTAATAAGCATAGACCCTGATGTGTGGGTTAACAGGCACGCTAAGAATTAGGTATCTCATTGTTAGATAATGGTTATTATCTAAGGAGCATTAAGGCTGTGATGAAAAAGAAAAAGTTGCATTGAAAATGACTATTTAAGAGATAGGTAAAAAAGTGCAGCGTTCAGAAATAAGAAAACCCTTAAGCCTGTGCGACACAGGCTTAAGGGTTTCTACCCCATCCGGCGCTTATCTCCGGCACTCTCAGTGGCTTAGCTCTTGAAGGGGCGATAAGAATAATCTCATAAAACTAACCCGCCGTTTTAACACAAACTGCGATTAGTATTATTTTTGAACAATATCAGGCGGGTAGATAAGCAGTATTAAGAAGGTCATCGAACCTGGACGGAGGTTAATCCAGGTCGATTTGGCGAACTTGCGGCATTAAGTCAGGATCAATGCACGCCCAGACGCCAGGCAAAGTAGATTTCTTCTTTTAATTCAGCAGAAGAGAGAGTAAGCAGGTCAGCAAATTCAAGTTCTAGTTGTTTCAGACGTTTGAGATATTGGGCAGGTGAAAGATTGCTCTGGTCACGGCGTAAAAATTCAATGGCCAGCTGGGTGGGATCAAGTTGAGTAGACATAGCATCCTCGCTTTTAGACAAGACCTGCACAGTATACCACCGTTTACTGTGCAGATAATGACCAAAAGCAATATGCGTCACACTTTTCTGGTGACAACGTCACAAAATGGCGGTCGTCAATCGTGACGAACAGCACAAACGCCCTTTCTCATCGAAGATTTCAATCTGCCAGACCTGGTGACGCGAACCGAGATGCAACGGTTTGCATACGCCGCGCACCCGCCCTTCTCGTGCCGAGCGGACGTGGTTAGCATTGATTTCCAGACCAACCACTTTTTGCTCACCTTCGGTACATAAATAACCGGCAACGGAACCGATACTTTCGGCCAGTACCACGGATGCACCTCCATGTAGCAACCCGAAAGGCTGCTTTGTCCGCGAGTCTACTGGCATTGTCGCTTCAAGGGTGTCATAACCAATATGTTCAAAGCGAATATCCAGTAACCCCACCATGTTTCCTTCACCCATAGCATTCAGTGCTTCCAGGGTGATTTTTCGTTTCCATATCATTTAATAATCTCCAGTAAAGCCTGCACAGGATGGCGTACCCCCGTGCCTTCAACCCGTTTGACCTGACTACGGCAGGAATATCCGGTCGCCAGACAGCGGTTACGCGGCAGTCGCTGCATAGCCTGATGCCAGGATAACTCATAGATCCCGAGCGAATTTTTATGGTTTTTCGCTTCATGTCCGTAAGTCCCTGCCATGCCGCAGCAACCCACGCTGACATTTTCCAGTTTCGCGCCAAAACGGGCAAATATCGCGGCCCATTGTGCTGGCGCACCCGGCAAGGCGGTAACTTCGGTACAGTGACCAAAGAAATACCATGATTCACCGCTGACTGTAGCCACTGGCTGTGACTCAAGTGCGCTTGCCAGCCATTCATTCGCCAGTAAGACGTTAAACTCGCCACGCTCCTTGCCCAGCGCCAGTTTATATTCATCGCGATAACAAAGTACCAGCGCCGGATCGACGCCCACCATTGGCATACCCAGCTTCGCCATACGGTTGAGGAAATCCGCCGTCTTTTTCGCCGTCTTCGCAAAACGATTAAGAAAACCTTTAATATGCTGGGCTTTGCCATTTGGCGAAAATGGCAGTAACACTGGCTGGAAACCTAATTTTTCGACCAGACGGACAAAATCCGCCACCACTTGCGCATCGTAATAGCTGGTAAAGGGGTCCTGCACCACCAACACTGTGCGCGCTTTCTGCTCTGCATTGAGAGATTCAAGCTGTTCCAGCGTCATGTTTGCCGAGCGATGCCCCACCATTTGTTGTTGTAGCGAGGGGACCGACAGCAGCGGCAAATCAACCATGCCGATATGTTTTTCCGAGAGTTTGCGCACCAGCGGCTGGTTAATGAAGAAGTTAAAGGTTTTCGGCGCGCGTGCCATCAGCGGCGCGTAGCTCTCGACCGTAGCGACGAGGTGGTCGCGCAGCGGGCGTAAATAACGGGTGTGATATAGCTGCAGGAAACGAGAGCGAAACTCCGGCACATCAATTTTGATGGGGCACTGGGTCGAACAAGCTTTACAGGCCAGACAGCCCGACATCGCCTCTTTGACTTCGTGTGAGAAGTCATATTCGCCTTTATTCGCATGCCAGCTATTGCGCGTGCGGGCAATTAACGTCCGCAAACTGACGCCGGATTCAGGCAGTTCTTGTTCCAGTTTGAGTGGATCAACGCCGCGATCCGCCAACAAACGCAGCCATTCACGCACTAGCGTTGCGCGCCCTTTCGGTGAATGAATCCGGTTCTGGGTGATCTTCATCGACGGACACATCGGACTACGGGCATCAAAGTTGAAGCATAAACCGTTGCCGTTACACTCCATCGCACCGCGCCACTGCTGGCGTACCGCAATGGGGATCTGCCGATCGAATGTACCGCGCTTCACCGCGTCCACTTTCATCATCGGCGCATCGAGACCTTCTGGCGGGCAAATCTTCCCTGGGTTGAGTCGGTTATGCGGGTCAAATGCCGCTTTCACTTTGCGCAGTTCTGCAAAAAGTTCCTCACCGAAAAACGCCGGGCTGTATTCAGCGCGAAAACCTTTGCCGTGCTCGCCCCACAACAAACCACCGTATTTCGCAGTCAGCGCCACCACGTCATCAGAGATTTGCTTCATCAAAATCTCTTGTTGCGGATCGCACATATCCAGTGCCGGACGGACGTGCAAGACACCTGCGTCGACATGACCAAACATGCCATAACTTAAGCCGTGGCTGTCGAGCAGCGCGCGAAATTCAGCAATATAATCGGCCAGATGTTCCGGCGGTACGCAGGTATCCTCAGCAAACGGAATTGGCTTAGCGGCACCTTTGGCATTGCCAAGCAGACCAACGGCTTTTTTGCGCATTGCATAGATACGTTCAACCCCCGCCAGCTCACGGCACACCTGCCAGCCGATGACACCTGCTTGATGACTGGCGATCAGCTCATCCAACCGCGCACAGAGTGCATTTACCCGCTCGTCAATCAGCGCCTCATCATCACCAGCAAATTCCACAATGTTCAGCCCGAGCATCTCTTTGTCAGGCACATCGGTAATCAACTCGCTGACGGAATGCCAGACAATATCTTCCCGCGCCAGATTCAGCACTTTTGAGTCCACCGTCTCTACCGAAAGCGCCCGCGCCTCAACCATAAACGGCGCGTTACGCAGCGCAGAGTCAAAAGAGTCATATTTGACATTCACCAGACGGCGCACTTTAGGCAAGCGCGTAATATCCAGCCGCGCTTCGGTAATAAAGGCCAGCGTCCCTTCTGAACCCGTCAGAATGCGCGTCAGGTCGAACTCGGTCATCTCATCGTTAAAGACATGACGCAGATCGTAACCGGTAAGAAAGCGGTTAAGTTTGGGGAAGTTGTCGATGATTAACTGGCGTTGCTGACGGCAACGTTGATAAACCGTGTTATAAATTCGCCCGATTGTGGTATTGGATTTACCCAGCGTTTCCGCCAGCTCGACGGGTAAAGGTTGCGTATCGAGAATATCGCCCCCCAACAACACCGCGCGTACGCCAAGTACGTGATCTGACGTTTTGCCATAGACCAGCGATCCCTGACCGGATGCATCGGTATTGATCATCCCACCGAGCGTTGCCCGGTTGCTGGTCGAAAGTTCCGGCGCAAAAAAGTAGCCGAACGGTTTCAGGTACTGATTGAGTTGGTCTTTTATCACCCCGGCCTCAACGCGCACCCAGCCCTCTTCAGGGTTAATTTCGATGATGCGGTTCATATGGCGGGACATATCAACAATAATGCCCTGGTTGAGCGCCTGACCGTTAGTGCCGGTGCCGCCGCCGCGGGGGGTAAAGATCAGCGATGAATAGCGTTCCTGCGCGGCAAGACGGGCGATCAGCGCCACATCTGCGGTTGAACGCGGAAATACCACCGCATCGGGGAGAAGTTGGTAAATACTGTTGTCGGTCGACATTGTCAGACGATCGGCATAACTTGTCGCCGTATCGCCGGTAAAACCTTGTTGCTCCAGCTCTTGCAAAAAATTAAGCACCAGTTGAACGACGCCGGGTGCCTGGGAAATCTGTGGAATCATTATATTGACCCTTTCCTGCGGTCTGTGATGTAGGTCGATACACTGTTCTTTCAGGCGGCTGCAATAGCGCACAGAAAGGTGATGTTTATTTACTCTATGGATTTCGAGTTGCAGGAAGGCGGCAAGCGAGTGAACTCCAGGAGCTTACAACAGTAAGTAACTGGGGTGAACGAACGTAGCCGCAGCATATGCAACTTGAAATACGACGAGTAAATCGTTTGCGTGTTGCCTGAGTTGTTGTACCACATTTTTTTCTAACACGCCCATCAGAATTAAGGGCAGAATCGGCCTGTTAAAAACCGCTGAAATTGCTCATCATTATGCAGGTGAGTTTCGCGTGTTCACGTCGCGTCGACGATTTGACGCACAAAAAAGGTGAAAAGTAGTTATGGTAAATGTTCGTCAGCCCAGGGATGTCGCACAAATTCTGCTTTCGGTGCTGTTTTTAGCCATCATGATTGTGGCATGTCTGTGGATTGTTCAACCCTTTATTCTCGGCTTTGCATGGGCCGGTACGGTGGTTATCGCCACCTGGCCGGTATTGTTACGTTTGCAAAAGATCATGTTTGGCCGCCGCTCTCTCGCCGTTCTGGTGATGACGCTGTTATTAGTGATGGTGTTTATCATCCCTATTGCTTTGCTGGTTAACAGTATCGTCGACGGCAGCGGCCCGCTAATTAAAGCCATTTCCAGCGGTGACATGACGTTACCCGATCTGGCGTGGCTTAATACCATTCCGGTGATTGGCGCGAAGCTGTATGCAGGCTGGCACAACTTGCTGGATATGGGGGGGACGGCGATCATGGCGAAAGTCCGCCCTTATATTGGCACCACCACCACCTGGTTCGTTGGGCAAGCGGCGCATATCGGGCGCTTTATGGTGCATTGTGCGCTGATGCTTCTCTTCAGTGCCCTGCTGTACTGGCGCGGTGAACAGGTGGCACAAGGCATTCGCCATTTTGCGACCCGTCTGGCAGGCGTTCGCGGAGATGCCGCCGTACTGCTGGCGGCACAGGCTATCCGCGCGGTGGCGCTGGGTGTGGTGGTGACGGCGTTAGTACAGGCAGTGCTTGGCGGTATCGGCCTCGCCGTATCCGGCGTACCTTATGCAACGTTGCTAACGGTGTTAATGATCCTCTCCTGCCTTGTCCAGCTTGGCCCGTTGCCGGTACTGATTCCGGCGATTATCTGGCTCTACTGGACCGGCGATACCACCTGGGGAACGGTATTGTTAGTGTGGAGCGGTGTGGTTGGCACGCTGGATAACGTCATCCGCCCAATGTTAATTCGCATGGGTGCCGATTTACCGCTGATCCTGATCCTCTCTGGCGTTATTGGTGGTTTGATTGCTTTCGGGATGATCGGTCTGTTTATTGGTCCGGTTCTGTTAGCCGTTTCCTGGCGTCTGTTTGCCGCGTGGGTGGAAGAAGTCCCGCCGCCGACGGACCAACCGGAAGAAATTCTCGAAGAACTTGGCGAAATCGAGAAACCGAATAAGTAATTTCTCATCAGGCGGCTCTGCCGCCTGATTGTTAACCACCGCTAATTGATATTTGCTTGCTCTTCCCCATATTTTCCTGCTTACCGCCATTCAGCTGGTAGTACCTGTCGCAAATTCTTTACAGTTTTTAAACTAATGAGACGAATCTGATCGACGCAAAAAGTCCGTATGCCTACTATTAGCTCACGGTTATAAATCAACATATTGATTTATAAGCATGGAAATCCCCTGAGTGAAACAACGAATTGCTGTGTGTAGTCTTTGCCCATCTCCCACGATGGGCTTTTTTTTAACATTTTTCCGCTTCGCTACCTCGCCCCTCACTCTTTCCAATAATGTTGCACAAGATACTGTGACTCTCTTCAAGCCGTCAGCAGGCTGATAATGTTATTTATATTTTATTGTTTATTTCATGCAGCCATTACACGATGAACGCTTATGAACTCCAGGCACTCCGCCATATTTTTGCCATGACTATTGATGAATGCGCGACCTGGATTGCCCAGACCGGTGACAGTGAAAGCTGGCGTCAGTGGGAAAATGGCAAATGCGCCATTCCTGATCGTGTAGTCGAGCAACTGTTGGCTATGCGTCAGCAACGAAAAAAACATCTTCATGCCATCATAGAGAAAATAAATAACCGCATCGGCAACAACACCATGCGTTTTTTCCCCGACTTAACCGCATTTCAACGAGTCTACCCTGATGGCAATTTTATTGACTGGAAGATCTATCAATCGGTAGCCGCTGAATTATATGCACACGATCTGGAGCGGCTTTGTTAATTTTTCCACAGAAAGGAATTGTCGTTGTTACAACAATAATGAATGGATACTGACACAACATCGCTACACTTTTTAAAGCACCTTTGCTAAGTAGAACCTATGAAAAATCCCTATTACCCTACCGCACTTGGGTTGTATTTTAATTACCTGGTGCATGGTATGGGCGTCATTTTGATGAGCCTGAATATGGCCTCGCTGGAGACACTTTGGCAGACTAATGCCGCGGGTGTCTCGATAGTTATCTCATCGCTGGGCATTGGTCGATTAAGTGTCTTGCTTTTTGCAGGATTATTATCCGATCGCTTTGGTCGCCGCCCTTTTATCATGCTCGGGATGTGCTGCTATATGGCCTTCTTTTTTGGCATCCTGCAGACCAATAACATCATTATCGCTTATGTTTTTGGCTTTCTGGCGGGAATGGCAAACAGTTTTCTCGATGCAGGCACTTATCCCAGTTTGATGGAAGCTTTTCCACGCTCACCTGGGACAGCCAATATTTTAATTAAAGCATTTGTTTCCAGCGGACAATTTTTATTACCGCTAATCATTAGCCTGTTAGTGTGGGCTGAACTGTGGTTCGGTTGGTCCTTTATGATTGCTGCAGGCATTATGTTTATTAACGCTCTGTTTTTATACCGTTGTACGTTCCCACCCCATCCGGGTCGTCGCTTACCTGTCATAAAGAAAACCACCAGCTCTACGGAACATCGCTGTTCAATTATCGATTTAGCCAGTTATACCTTATATGGCTATATCTCAATGGCAACGTTTTATCTGGTTAGCCAGTGGCTGGCACAGTACGGACAATTTGTTGCAGGCATGTCATACACTATGTCGATCAAACTACTCAGTATCTACACCGTGGGTTCGCTGCTTTGTGTATTTATTACCGCTCCACTCATTCGTAATACCGTTCGCCCAACAACATTACTGATGCTGTACACCTTTATCTCATTTATTGCTCTGTTTACCGTCTGCCTGCATCCCACATTTTATGTGGTGATAATATTTGCTTTTGTCATTGGTTTTACCTCTGCTGGAGGTGTTGTGCAAATTGGCTTGACGTTAATGGCTGAACGTTTCCCTTACGCTAAAGGTAAAGCTACAGGGATCTATTACAGTGCGGGCAGTATTGCGACCTTTACTATTCCGTTGATTACGGCTCATCTGTCCCAAAGAAGTATTGCCGATATTATGTGGTTCGATACCGCCATCGCTGCCATCGGTTTTTTACTGGCACTGTTTATCGGCTTACGCAGCCGCAAAAAAACGCGGCATCACTCGCTAAAGGAAAATGTCGCTCCGGGTGGGTAATGCAATATTCTTTTCAGGTCATGCAAGATCTTTCGGATAAATAACTCTTTCTGCGCTAACTAAGGAAAATCGCGATCAAAAACAAACTATGACATGCAATATTCCTGGAAACATAAACTTTATGCCATGTACCCAGGGAAAATCATCTTCAGTATAGTAATTATGTAAACCGTCGGAGAACAATACGTACGGTAACGAAATTATCTTTCAGCAAGGAGCTGTGAAAATGTCTCAAAATAAGGCTTTCAGCACGCCATTTATCCTGGCTGTTCTTTGTATTTACTTCAGCTACTTCCTGCACGGCATTAGTGTTATTACACTTGCCCAAAATATGTCATCTCTGGCGGAAAAGTTTTCCACTGACAACGCGGGCATTGCCTACTTAATTTCCGGTATCGGTTTGGGGCGATTGATCAGTATTTTATTCTTCGGAGTGATCTCCGATAAGTTTGGTCGTCGGGCGGTGATATTAATGGCAGTAATAATGTATCTGCTATTCTTCTTTGGTATTCCCGCTTGCCCGAATTTAACTCTCGCCTACGGTCTGGCAGTGTGCGTAGGTATCGCTAACTCAGCGCTGGATACGGGTGGCTACCCCGCGCTCATGGAATGCTTTCCGAAAGCCTCTGGTTCGGCGGTCATACTGGTTAAAGCGATGGTGTCATTTGGGCAAATGTTCTACCCAATGCTGGTGAGCTATATGTTGCTCAATAATATCTGGTACGGCTATGGGCTGATTATTCCGGGTATTCTGTTTGTACTGATCACGCTGATGCTGTTGAAAAGCAAATTCCCCAGCCAGTTGGTGGACGCCAGCGTAGCTAATGAATTACCGCAAATGAACAGCAAACCGTTAGTCTGGCTGGAAGGTGTTTCATCGGTACTGTTCGGTGTAGCCGCATTCTCGACCTTTTATGTGATTGTGGTGTGGATGCCCAAATATGCGATGGCTTTTGCTGGTATGTCAGAAGCTGAGGCATTAAAAACCATCTCTTATTACAGTATGGGCTCGTTGGTCTGTGTCTTTATTTTTGCCGCACTACTGAAAAAAATGGTCCGGCCCATCTGGGCTAATGTATTTAACTCTGCACTGGCAACAATAACAGCAGCCATTATCTACCTGTACCCTTCTCCACTGGTGTGTAATGCCGGCGCCTTTGTTATCGGTTTCTCAGCAGCTGGCGGCATTTTACAGCTCGGTGTTTCGGTCATGTCAGAGTTTTTCCCAAAAAGCAAAGCCAAAGTCACCAGTATTTATATGATGATGGGTGGACTGGCTAACTTTGTTATTCCGCTGATTACCGGTTATCTGTCGAACATCGGCCTGCAATATATCATTGTTCTCGATTTTACTTTCGCGCTGCTGGCCCTGATTACCGCAATTATTGTTTTTATCCGCTATTACCGCGTTTTTATTATTCCTGAGAATGATGTGCGGTTTGGCGAGCGCAAATTTAGCACCCGGTTAAACACAATTAAGCATAGAGGTTAAAGGAGTTAATTATGGATGTTACCGCAAAATACGAATTGATTGGGTTGATGGCTTATCCTATCCGCCACAGTTTATCGCCTGAAATGCAGAATAAAGCCTTAGAAAAAGCGGGATTGCCATTTACCTATATGGCCTTCGAAGTGGATAACGATAGCTTTCCCAGAGCAATTGAAGGATTAAAAGCTCTAAAAATGCGCGGAACTGGTGTATCAATGCCGAACAAACAACTGGCGTGTGAATATGTTGATGAATTAACGCCAGCAGCCAAACTGGTGGGTGCCATCAACACCATCGTTAATGATGATGGCTACCTGCGCGGCTATAACACCGACGGCACGGGCCATATTCGCGCCATTAAAGAGAGCGGTTTTGATATCAAAGGCAAAACAATGGTGCTGTTAGGGGCCGGAGGTGCCTCAACGGCGATTGGCGCGCAGGGGGCAATTGAAGGTTTAAAAGAAATTAAACTCTTTAACCGTCGGGATGAGTTCTTCGATAAAGCCCTCGCCTTCGCGCAGCGGGTTAACGAAAACACCGATTGTGTCGTCACGGTTACCGATCTCGCCGATCAGCAAGCCTTTGCTGAAGCCCTGGCTTCCGCCGACATTTTAACCAATGGCACAAAAGTGGGTATGAAACCCCTTGAGAATGAATCATTAGTTAATGATATCAGTCTGTTACATCCGGGACTGCTGGTCACTGAATGCGTGTATAACCCGCATATGACGAAGTTATTGCAGCAGGCGCAACAAGCTGGTTGCAAAACGATTGATGGATACGGCATGTTGTTGTGGCAAGGGGCTGAACAGTTCACGTTATGGACTGGCAAAGATTTCCCTCTGGAATATGTTAAACAGGTCATGGGGTTCGGTGCCTGACAGGCTGACCGCGTGCAGAAAGGGTAAAAAATGAAAACCGTAACTGTAAAAGATCTCGTCATTGGTACGGGCGCACCTAAAATCATCGTCTCGCTGATGGCGAAAGATATCGCCCGCGTGAAATCCGAAGCTCTCGCCTATCGTGAAGCGGACTTTGATATTCTGGAATGGCGTGTGGACCACTTTGCCGACCTCTCCAATGTGGAGTCTGTCATGGCGGCGGCAAAAATTCTCCGTGAAACCATGCCAGAAAAACCGCTGCTGTTTACCTTCCGCAGTGCCAAAGAAGGCGGCGAGCAGGCGATTTCCACCGAGGCTTATATTGCTCTCAATCGTGCAGCCATCGACAGCGGCCTGGTTGATATGATCGATCTGGAGTTATTTACCGGCGATGATCAGGTTAAAGAAACCGTCGCCTACGCCCACGCGCATGATGTGAAAGTTGTCATGTCCAACCATGACTTCCATAAAACGCCGGAAGCCGAAGAAATCATTGCCCGTCTGCGCAAAATGCAGTCCTTCGACGCCGATATTCCTAAGATTGCGCTGATGCCGCAAAGTACCAGCGATGTGCTGACGTTGCTTGCCGCGACCCTGGAGATGCAGGAGCAGTATGCCGATCGTCCAATCATCACGATGTCAATGGCAAAAACTGGCGTAATTTCTCGTCTGGCTGGTGAAGTATTTGGGTCGGCGGCAACTTTTGGTGCGGTAAAAAAAGCCTCTGCGCCAGGGCAAATCTCGGTAAATGATTTGCGCACAGTATTAACTATTTTACATCAGGCATAAGCAATAATATTTCGGCGGGAATATCCTCCCCCGCCGAACTAAAAAAAATATATTCAACCGTATTTAATAAAAATATTTCGTGAGTCTCTGTACGCTAATTATCCATCTGGCGTAGGGAAAATCACACCTGAATCAGGAATTAACAATGAAACCTGTAAAACCACCTCGTATTAATGGACGAGTGCCGGTCCTGTCGGCACAGGAAGCGGTGAATTATATTCCCGACGAAGCAACACTTTGTGTGTTAGGCGCTGGCGGCGGTATTCTGGAAGCCACCACGTTAATTACTGCTCTTGCTGATAAATATAAACAGACTCAAACGCCACGTAATTTATCGATTATTAGTCCAACAGGGCTTGGCGATCGCGCCGATCGTGGTATTAGTCCTCTGGCGCAAGAAGGTCTGGTGAAATGGGCATTATGTGGTCACTGGGGACAATCGCCGCGTATTTCTGAACTCGCAGAACAAAATAAAATTATTGCTTATAACTACCCACAAGGTGTACTTACACAAACCTTACGCGCCGCCGCAGCCCACCAGCCTGGTATTATTAGTGATATTGGCATCGGGACATTTGTCGATCCACGCCAGCAAGGCGGCAAACTGAATGAAGTCACTAAAGAAGACCTGATTAAACTGGTCGAGTTTGATAACAAAGAATATCTCTATTACAAAGGGATTGCGCCAGATATCGCCTTCATTCGCGCTACCACCTGCGACAGCGAAGGCTACGCCACTTTTGAAGATGAGGTGATGTATCTCGACGCATTGGTTATTGCCCAGGCGGTGCACAATAACGGCGGTATTGTGATGATGCAGGTGCAGAAAATGGTTAAGAAAGCCACGCTGCATCCTAAATCTGTCCGTATTCCGGGTTATCTGGTGGATATTGTGGTGGTCGATCCGGATCAAACCCAACTGTATGGCGGTGCACCGGTTAACCGCTTTATTTCTGGTGACTTCACCCTTGATGACAGTACCAAACTTAGCCTGCCCCTAAACCAACGTAAATTAGTTGCGCGGCGCGCATTATTCGAAATGCGTAAAGGCGCGGTGGGGAATGTCGGCGTCGGTATTGCTGACGGCATTGGCCTGGTCGCCCGAGAAGAAGGTTGTGCTGATGACTTTATTCTGACGGTAGAAACAGGTCCGATTGGCGGAATTACTTCACAGGGGATCGCCTTTGGCGCGAACGTGAATACCCGTGCCATTCTGGATATGACGTCCCAGTTTGATTTTTATCACGGTGGCGGTCTGGATGTTTGTTATTTGAGTTTTGCTGAAGTCGACCAGCACGGTAACGTCGGCGTGCATAAATTCAATGGCAAAATCATGGGTACCGGTGGATTTATTGATATCAGTGCCACCTCGAAGAAAATTATTTTCTGCGGCACGTTAACTGCGGGCAGTTTAAAAACAGAAATTACCGACGGCAAATTAAATATCGTCCAGGAAGGACGGGTGAAGAAATTTATTCGGGAACTACCGGAAATTACTTTCAGCGGAAAAATCGCTCTCGAGCGAGGGCTGGATGTTCGTTATATCACTGAGCGCGCAGTATTCACGCTGAAAGAAGACGGCCTGCATTTAATCGAAATCGCCCCTGGCGTCGATTTACAAAAAGATATTCTCGACAAAATGGATTTCACCCCAGTGATTTCGCCAGAACTCAAACTGATGGACGAAAGATTATTTATCGATGCGGCGATGGGTTTTGTCCTGCCTGAAGCGGCTCATTAACAGGAGTATAATGATGGATTTTTCTTTAACTGAAGAACAAGAACTGCTGCTGGCCAGTATTCGCGAACTGATTACGACTAACTTTCCGGAAGAGTATTTCCGCACCTGCGATCAAAACGGGACATACCCGCGTGAATTTATGCGGGCACTGGCGGATAACGGTATTTCCATGCTTGGCGTGCCGGAAGAATTTGGTGGTATCCCTGCGGATTACGTCACCCAGATGCTGGCGCTGATGGAAGTGTCAAAATGCGGTGCTCCGGCATTTTTGATCACCAACGGTCAATGTATTCACAGTATGCGCCGTTTCGGTTCTGCAGAGCAGCTACGTAAAACGGCAGAAAGCACCCTGGAAACGGGTGATCCCGCCTATGCCCTGGCGTTGACGGAGCCAGGCGCAGGCTCAGACAACAACAGTGCCACTACCACTTACACGCGTAAAAACGGCAAGGTTTATATCAACGGACAGAAAACCTTTATTACCGGTGCGAAAGAGTACCCATATATGCTGGTGTTGGCGCGCGATCCGCAACCGAAAGATCCCAAAAAAGCCTTCACCCTGTGGTGGGTCGACTCCAGTAAGCCCGGCATTAAGATTAACCCGCTGCATAAAATCGGCTGGCATATGCTCAGCACCTGCGAAGTCTATCTCGACAACGTGGAAGTTGAAGAGAGCGACATGGTGGGCGAAGAAGGAATGGGTTTCCTCAATGTGATGTACAACTTTGAGATGGAGCGCCTGATCAACGCCGCGCGCAGCACCGGCTTTGCCGAGTGTGCCTTTGAAGATGCCGCCCGCTATGCCAACCAACGTATCGCTTTTGGTAAACCCATTGGTCATAACCAGATGATCCAGGAAAAACTGGCGCTGATGGCGATTAAGATCGACAACATGCGCAACATGGTGCTGAAAGTAGCATGGCAAGCCGATCAGCATCAGTCACTGCGCACCAGCGCGGCGCTGGCAAAACTGTAT
Source organism: Escherichia sp. WS1152 (assembly GCF_046487665.1). Classification (NCBI taxonomy): domain Bacteria; kingdom Pseudomonadati; phylum Pseudomonadota; class Gammaproteobacteria; order Enterobacterales; family Enterobacteriaceae; genus Escherichia; species Escherichia sp. WS1152. Next base: position 177,026 of record NZ_JBJQJA010000004.1, read on the forward strand.
TGCGCACGTACCGCAATGGAAGTCATTGATGATGCGATTCAAATCATGGGCGGTCTGGGCTATACCGATGAAGCGCGCGTCTCCCGCTTCTGGCGTGATGTCCGTTGTGAACGTATTGGCGGCGGTACAGACGAAATTATGATTTACGTAGCAGGTCGGCAAATCCTGAAAGACTATCAGAACAAATAATCTGCAGGCGGCGCAGCTTCTTAACAAACTGCGCCGCCAGATTTACCCGGCAAGACTTACCGGTTGAGGAAATTCAGATAAGATTTCTTGTTCCGCAAAACAGTTTTTAAATTGCCTGCGGTAATCGCTGGGCGAACAACCGACATGGCGCAAAAACAGTTTGGCAAAGTGATCGACATTTTCATAACCCACACGCCAGGAGATCTCTGCCTGTGATAATTCAGTATTAGTGAGTAACCATTTCGCTTCCGTCATACGCCGTTGAATAACATAGTTAATAGGGGAAATACGATACTCTTTGGTAAATTCATGGCAAATATAACTGACGCTGGCACGAAATTTTTTCGATAACTGTTCTAAAGTGATTTTTTCGCGATAATTATTATTCAGATAGAAAAGAATATCTTTTATCAGAACATCTTTTTTAATATACCCCTGCTCCGAACGATAAGCATTTTTAAAGTTTTCGTAGTAAAGAATTGCTAATGTATAGGCAAATGCATCCCATAACGAAGATGTTTGGCTATTTTTACTTTGCGGCAAAATCACACTTAGCTCATTAAATAAGGTTTTAATGACTTCTTTTCCCTGCCCCGCGGCAATTACCGGACAAGAATGCGGTTGCAGTAGATGATTTTCCTCAGCCCCCTGAAACTGAAAGCCGTACAGCGCACAGGTACACGTCGTTGCCGGATCGTTAACGTCAGAGGCCACCGCATGCAGCCTGCCGCGTTCTATCACCACTATATCATCTGCATGCGCGACATATAACGAAGAATCGATGGTAAACCTTGCCACCCCTTTCTTGACGTAAATCAGCTCGGTTTCATTGTCATGAACGTGATGTCCAGACTCCCATTTTGGATCATCGCTAAATGCAAAACGTGAAAGCCGTGGCGTTTTACCAGCGACAAACAGCGTTTCACTGGCATTATCAAAACAGCGTTGATACATGACAACCTCCCTATTCCATGAGCAAGCAAAAACAATATATGCCGGATAAAATACGGCGTGTATTGCGGTTATACAACCGCGTTTAGCGAGAGCTAAACAAGATTATTTACACTGAATGCAAGATTGTACGGTCATGGAATAACTATATTGCCGCAAATTGCACTTTTGTTTTAGCGATCGCATTTTTTTTGCAAGATTGTTGGCAAGGAAAACAGCTTGCTCCGTCGAAAACCCCGCACCGCTATCGCACACTATTTTCAGGCCATTTTTACCTTCCATCGGAGATGGTTCCGTATGCGACTCACAGGAGAAATCATGAAAATAATAACCTGCTTTAAGCTGGTGCCTGAAGAACAGGACATTGTTGTCACTCCAGAATACACCCTGAATTTCGACAATGCCGACGCCAAAATCAGCCAGTTCGATCTCAATGCCATTGAAGCTGCAAGCCAGCTTGCAACAGATGACGATGAGATAGCCGCGCTGACCGTTGGCGGCTCATTGTTGCAGAACTCGAAAGTGCGCAAAGACGTGCTATCCCGCGGGCCGCACAGCCTGTATATGGTGCAGGATGCACAACTTGAGCATGCACTGCCTCTCGATACCGCAAAAGCGCTGGCGGCAGCAGTTGAAAAGATCGGCTTCGATTTACTGATCTTTGGTGAAGGTTCCGGCGACCTTTATGCCCAGCAGGTTGGCTTGCTGGTCGGAGAAATTCTGCAACTTCCGGTGATTAATGCAGTGAGTGCTATTCAGCGTCAGGGCAATACACTGGTGATTGAACGCACGCTTGAAGATGACGTTGAAGTTATTGAACTCTCTGTTCCAGCCGTGCTCTGCGTCACCTCCGATATTAACGTGCCACGCATTCCTTCGATGAAAGCCATTCTCGGCGCGGGTAAAAAACCGGTAAATCAGTGGCAGGCAAGTGATATTGGCTGGAGCCAGAGCGCACCACTTGCTGAACTGACCGGCATTCGCGTACCGCCGCAAACAGAACGTAAGCACATCATTCTCGATAACGATTCGCCGGAGGCCATTGCCGAGCTGGCGGAACATCTGAAGAAAGCCCTGAACTGAAGCCTACGGAGAAGAAACGATGAGTCAATTAAACAGCGTCTGGGTCTTTAGCGATAATCCTGAACGTTATGCTGAACTGTTTGGCGGCGCTCAGCAATGGGGCCAACAGGTGTATGCCATTGTACAAAATACCGACCAGGTGCAGGCAGTTATGCCTTATGGTCCAAAATGTATTTATGTTCTTGCGCAAAACGACGCGCTGCAACGCACTGAAAATTACGCCGAAAGCATTGCTGCTCTGCTGAAAGATAAACACCCCGCTATGTTGCTACTGGCCGCGACGAAACGTGGTAAAGCGCTGGCAGCACGGTTAAGTGTGCAACTGAATGCGGCGCTGGTGAACGATGCCACGGCGGTGGATATTGTCGATGGTCACATTTGCGCCGAACACCGGATGTATGGCGGGTTAGCGTTCGCTCAGGAAAAGATCAACAGCTCGCTGGCGATCATTACCCTTGCACCCGGTGTTCAGGAACCGTGCACCAGTGATACCTCTCATCAGTGCCCGACAGAAACGGTACCTTATGTTGCTCCGCGTCATGAAATTCTCTGTCGCGAGCGCCGTGCGAAAGCGGCAAGCAGCGTGGACCTGAGCAAAGCAAAACGTGTGGTTGGCGTCGGTCGTGGTCTGGCAGCGCAGGATGACCTGAAAATGGTCCACGAACTGGCGGCGGTGCTGAATGCTGAAGTCGGCTGTTCACGTCCAATTGCCGAAGGCGAGAACTGGATGGAGCGTGAACGTTATATCGGTGTCTCCGGCGTGTTGCTGAAATCCGATCTCTACCTGACGCTGGGGATCTCCGGGCAGATCCAACATATGGTTGGCGGCAACGGCGCAAAAGTGATTGTCGCCATCAATAAAGATAAAAATGCGCCAATCTTCAACTATGCCGACTACGGTCTGGTGGGCGATATCTACAAAGTCGTCCCTACCCTGATTAGCCAGTTGAGCCGCTAATTCCCCTTTCAACCACATCTCCCGCTGTAAACGCAGCGGGAAGGGAGCATAACGCATGTCGGATGACAAATTTGATGCCATTGTGGTCGGTGCGGGCGTTGCTGGTAGCGTTGCCGCACTGGTCATGGCACGAGCCGGGCTGGATGTCCTGGTGATAGAACGCGGCGACAGTGCCGGATGTAAAAACATGACCGGCGGGCGTCTTTATGCCCACACACTTGAAGCAATCATTCCAGGCTTTGCAGCATCAGCGCCGGTAGAACGCAAGGTCACACGCGAGAAAATCTCCTTCTTAACCGAAGAGAGCGCCGTTACCCTCGATTTTCACCGCGAGCAACCAGATGTTCCGCAACACGCATCTTATACCGTATTGCGTAATCGTCTGGACCCGTGGTTGATGGAACAAGCCGAGCAGGCGGGCGCACAGTTTATCCCGGGAGTTCGCGTCGATGCGCTGGTTCGTGAAGGAAACAAGGTCACTGGCGTCCAGGCTGGGGATGATATTCTCGAAGCGAATGTGGTGATTCTGGCTGATGGCGTTAACTCGATGCTTGGCCGCTCGCTGGGAATGGTTCCCGCTTCCGAACCGCATCATTACGCTGTTGGTGTTAAAGAGGTTATTGGCCTCACACCAGAACAGATCAACGATCGTTTTAATATTACGGGCGAGGAAGGTGCCGCCTGGCTGTTTGCCGGTTCCCCTTCTGACGGTCTGATGGGTGGCGGATTCCTCTATACCAATAAGGATTCCATATCGTTGGGGCTGGTTTGTGGATTGGGTGATATCGCCCATGCGCAAAAAAGCGTGCCGCAAATGCTGGAAGATTTTAAACAACACCCCGCCATTCGCCCGCTGATTAGCGGCGGCAAACTGCTTGAATATTCCGCGCATATGGTGCCGGAAGGCGGTCTGGCAATGGTGCCGCAACTGGTTAACGAGGGCGTGATGATCGTTGGTGACGCCGCAGGCTTCTGCCTGAATTTGGGTTTTACGGTCCGCGGCATGGATTTAGCCATTGCATCGGCTCAGGCTGCCGCCACAACGGTGATCGCCGCCAAAGAACGCGCGGATTTCTCCGCCAGCAGTCTTGCGCAATACAAACGTGAGCTGGAACAAAGCTGCGTCATGCGTGATATGCAGCATTTTCGCAAGATCCCGGCGCTGATGGAAAACCCGCGCCTGTTTAGCCAATACCCACGAATGGTAGCCGACATCATGAACGAGATGTTCACCATTGACGGCAAACCAAACCAGCCGGTACGCAAAATGATCATGGGACACGCGAAGAAAATCGGGCTGATCAATCTGCTGAAAGATGGCATTAAGGGAGCAACCGCGCTATGAGCCAGAACGCTACGGTTAACGTTGATGTCAAATTAGGCGTCAATAAATTCCATGTTGATGAGGGCCATCCACATATTATTCTGGCGGCAAATCCCGACATCAAAGAATTTCAAAAATTAATGAAAGCCTGCCCTGCCGGACTTTATAAGCAGGATGACGCCGGCAACATTCATTTTGATTCTGCCGGTTGTCTGGAGTGCGGCACCTGTCGGGTGCTGTGCGGTAACACTATTCTCGAACAGTGGCAATATCCCGCAGGCACCTTCGGTATTGATTTTCGCTACGGCTAATCATGCATCCCACAGGCCCGCATCTCGGGCCTGATGTTCTGTTTCGAGAGTCCAAAATGAAAGTGACATTAACGTTTAACGAACAACGTCGTGCGGCGTATCGTCAGCAAGGGCTATGGGGCGATGCTTCGCTGGCCGATTACTGGCAGCAGACCGCTCGTGCGATGCCAGACAAAATTGCCGTGGTCGATAATCATGGAGCATCGTACACCTATAGCGCGCTCGATCACGCCGCGAGCTGTCTGGCAAACTGGATGTTAGCGAAGGGTATTGAATCAGGCGATCGCATCGCATTTCAACTGCCAGGCTGGTGTGAATTTACCGTTATCTATCTTGCCTGCCTGAAAATCGGTGCGGTTTCCGTGCCGCTGTTGCCTTCCTGGCGGGAAGCAGAACTGGTGTGGGTGCTCAATAAGTGTCAGGCAAAAATGTTCTTTGCACCGACGTTGTTTAAACAAACGCGTCCGGTAGATTTAATCCTGCCGCTGCAAAATCAGCTTCCACAACTACAACAAATTGTCGGCGTGGACAAACTGGCTCCCGCCACCTCTTCCCTCTCATTAAGTCAGATTATCGCCGACAATACCCCACTGACCACGGCGATAACGACCCACGGCGATGAATTAGCTGCGGTGCTGTTTACCTCCGGAACCGAGGGTCTGCCAAAGGGCGTGATGCTAACGCATAACAATATTCTCGCCAGTGAGCGGGCTTATTGCGCGCGGCTGAATCTGACCTGGCAGGATGTCTTTATGATGCCTGCGCCACTCGGCCACGCAACGGGCTTTCTGCATGGCGTAACGGCACCATTCTTAATTGGCGCTCGCAGCGTGTTGTTAGATATTTTCACTCCTGATGCGTGTCTCGCGCTGCTTGAGCAGCAGCGTTGCACCTGTATGCTCGGCGCAACGCCGTTTGTCTATGATCTTTTGAATTTACTAGAGAAACAACCCGCAGACCTTTCAGCGCTGCGCTTCTTTCTTTGCGGCGGTACCACAATCCCCAAAAAAGTGGCGCGTGAATGCCAGCAGCGCGGCATTAAATTATTAAGTGTTTATGGTTCCACAGAAAGTTCGCCGCATGCGGTGGTGAATCTCGATGATCCTTTGTCGCGCTTTATGCACACCGATGGTTACGCTGCCGCAGGTGTAGAGATTAAAGTGGTCGATGACGCACGCAAGACCTTACCGCCAGGTTGCGAAGGTGAAGAAGCCTCGCGTGGCCCCAATGTGTTTATGGGGTATTTTGATGAACCTGAATTAACCGCCCGTGCCATGGATGAAGAAGGCTGGTATTACAGCGGCGATCTCTGCCGCATGGATGAGGCTGGCTATATAAAAATAACCGGGCGCAAGAAAGATATTATTGTCCGCGGCGGCGAAAATATTAGCAGCCGTGAAGTGGAAGATATTTTATTACAGCATCCTAAAATTCACGATGCTTGTGTGGTTGCAATGCCCGATGAACGCTTAGGTGAACGTTCATGCGCTTATGTCGTGCTGAAAGCACCGCATCATTCATTATCGCTGGAAGAGGTGGTGGCTTTTTTTAGCCGTAAACGGGTCGCAAAATATAAATATCCTGAACATATCGTGGTAATCGAAAAACTACCGCGTACTGCCTCAGGTAAAATACAAAAGTTTTTGTTACGGAAAGATATTGTTCAACGGCTGGAACAATCATGCGTTGAGGCATAAGTCATAAATAATAAAGCACCTTATACGCAAGGTGCTTTATTCAATCCCGATTAACCACGTCCGACATATGGCATATTATTTGCCATAATCGTTATTTCCAGCACATTCGTGGTTACTGGCAATTGGGCCATCATCTGAATGGCTGCTGCAACATCAGCAACATTCATCATATCTTCCGCTTTAATAGCGCCATCTGCCTGATAAACGCCCTTACGCATCCGATTCGATAATGTCGTTTCCGCATTGCCGATATTAATTTGCCCGCAAGCGATATTAAATTTGCGACAATCCAGGGAAATGGCCTTGGTCAACCCGGTAACAGCATGTTTCGACGCCGTGTATGGCGCAGTATAGAGGCGCGGCGTCAGTGCGGAAATCGACGCATTGTTAATAATACGTCCTCCCATTGGCTGCTGCGCTTTCATAATTTTAATCGCCTCTTTCGAACACAAAAATGTCGAGTGAATATTGGCGTTAAATACGCGTATCCACTCAGTAAACTCAACCTCTTCAATACTTTTTGCCGGACTATTATTGCCCGCATTATTGAACAAGAGATCCAGTCGACCAAAACGAGCCTTAATCTCGGCAAATAGTGCAACGACAGCGGACTCATCCGTTACATCAGCAACCAGAGGAATAAAGCGTTCCTTGGCTAATTCTTGTGCACATTGCTGTAAGGTTTCTTCGTTACGCGCGGCAACAATAACAGTATATCCAATGTCATAGAGCGCCCTTGCTGCCGCGTAGCCGATACCTTTACTTCCCCCTGTCACCAGGGCAATTTTTGTCATAACCAGCTCCACCTATAATAGACTCATGTCGATTTTCACGACTGTTTTTTTGATTTTCTCCACGTTATCGACTTTATAACATGCCCGATGTACCTCTTCCGGGAAGACCACCACAAACTGTCCTGGTGTCAACGTGATTATCCGATCATTAATACGTTCATCAGCATAAAAAATAACGTCACGGTCGCCCAGGTGGCTTTCTACAACCGAGTTTTCTCCATCATCAAAATCCACACAAACCCGCTCTTCTCCGGCAATTAAGAAATGGACATCAAGATATTTACGATGAACTTCTGGTCGGCATTCATGTAGTGGTTTAGTCATCGGTTCAACCACGGTATAAAAAATTGAGTCATCCTGAATAAAAACCTTCTCCCCTACAGGAACACTATTCAGATCATGTTGTGAAAGATACTCAATGACACGAGCGATGACAGGATGAAATGTTCGTTTTTGTTGTTCACTAAGATAAGTGATATCACCATAAATCATATTTTCCGCCTTATTGAGTAACAGGGGTAATAACTGGCTGTCCGCTAAAGAAAGCCTGTAAGTTATCAAAAACCAAATCCGCCATCGCATTAAACGTTTCGCTCGTACCACTGGCGATATGTGGCGTAAGGACAACGTTATCCAGCGACATTAATTGTTCTGGCACATGTGGTTCGTTGGCATAAACGTCCAGTGCCGCACCAGCAATTATGTTATTTTGCAGAGCATCAATCAGATCAGTTTCGTTCACCACTGAACCCCGGGAAATACTGATCAAATGCCCGGTCCCCCCCAGAGCCTGCAGCACAGTTTTGTCAATAACGCCGCGTGTACTTGCCCCGCCTGGCAGCGTCAGAACGAGGAAATCCACCGCTTGCGCCAGAGAAACCAGCGAATCATGCGCCGTCCATCCAGGTTTGTTATGCGGTTTTGGGTCGAAATAGTGAATTTCCATTTCAAATGCTGCTGCACGGCGGGCTACAGCGTTACCAATGTTCCCCAGACCAACAATTCCGCAACGCTTACCACTCACTTTCGTCGCCATCGGGAAACGCCCTTCGTTTGGCCAACGGCCGTCACGAACATAACGATCGGCAATGTTAATACGTCGGGCAACATTGAGTAACAACGCCATGCCAATGTCTGCAACACAATCATTAAGCACGCCAGGGGTGTTGGTGACGATAACGCCATGCTCCCTTGCTGCCACGATATCAATAGGGTCATAGCCCACACCGTTGCTGGCAATAATCTTCAGATTCGGAAATTTTTCAATGAGCGCCCGAGAAGCTCCCATTACCGGATTACCACTGGTCACCAGCGCCTGAATATCCGGCGCGATCTGCGTGTAAAAAGCGTCTGCGTCGGTCAGTTCCCACAGGCGATATGCGGTGAAGGTAGATTCAACTTTAGCCATTAAGCGGTCGCTTAATTTGCCGACGATCGCCACCTGAATATCTTTTAAGTTCATACACTATTCCTTGATTGATGTTTGCCGCAGACCACTTACCACAGGCCAAGAATTTTCCACCACACCGCCCCCAGTCCGAACCAGATGACAATGTTCAACAACATGACGATAAAGCCCAGCCGCCACCATTCTCGTTGCGAGACATAGCCTGCGCCGTAATAGATCACTGCGGGTCCGTTGCCATAATGCGAAATGCCGCTCATCAGGTTAGTGACGAACGCCAGTGACAGAGCTGCCATCATCGGCGGTGCGCCTGCAGCAACCGAGACGCTGCCAAAAGCGGCATACATCGCCACTACATGCGGCGTACTTCCGGCAAAGAAATAGTGGGAATAGCAGTAAACTATCAGCAAAACCGTCAGTGTTATTTCCCAGGGAATGCCGGTGAACAGCGCCGAGGTTGTGACGGCAAACCATTTGAACAGGCCAAGCTGATTGAGCTTATCTGCCATACAGATCATGACTCCCAGCCAGACCAGAATGTCCCAGGCCCCCTTCTCTGACTGCACATCCTGCCAGGTGATAATCCGGGTCATCAACATTAAACAGACGCCGGAAAGCGCGACAGCCGTCGCATCCAGGCCAGTCCATTTCGATGTACTCCAGGCCAATAATGAAAGCAGGAAAATGCCAATCGTCACGCGCTCATCACGGGTTACCGGCCCCATTTTGATAAGTTCTTCCTGTGCCAACGCTTTGGCTTCTGGCGTCTTTTTGATCTCTGGCGGGTAAAGTTTGTAAATGACCAACGGCATAGTGATAAAAGCGATAATGCCCGGTACCAGTGCACTTAGCGTCCACATCCCCCATGAGATATCAACAAATAAGGTGCTGGCCGCCAGAGATACAATTAGCGCATTTGGCGCGCTGGCCGTCATAAACATCGAGGATGAGAGACAGTTGGAATGGAACACCGTCTGCATCAGATAAGCGCCGATTTTACGCGGCCCTTGATCCGGTTCAGATCCAAAGCTGTTAGAGACACTGCGAACAATCGGGAACAAAATCCCCCCTGCTCGCGCTGTGTTTGATGGCGTTGCGGGCGCGATAATCATATCACTTAGCGCTAAGGTATAACCCAGACGCAACGAGCTGCCGCCAAATCCGCGAATCAGTAAATAGGCGATACGTCGTCCTAACCCCGTTTTGATGAATCCTTTCGCGTACAGGAATGCGGCGACAATAAGCCATACCGTGGTGCTGCTGAAACCTTTTAAGGCTTCGCTGGTTTTCATCATGCCGGTAAGCATAATAAAACTGATGGCTATTAACGCGATAGCGCCTACCGGCAACGGTTGCAGAATAAACGCCACCACAGTGGTGATGAATATTGCCAGAATGTGCCAGGTTAAGGGTGTTAACCCGTCGGGGACGGGGGAAAACCATATAGCGAGTGCGACAATCGCACAAATCAGGACTTTCAAATAGCAACTCATATGCAATCCCTGTAGCTGTTTCCCTCCGCTCGTGGAGGGAATTTATCCTGTTTTCTGTACAGCCAGACAAATCAGAAAATCGGCTTTAGTTCGAATAAATTCTCTGAATTACATAATCTGCGCTTATGTCTGAATAACGGTGCGGTAATTTTTCATAGCCATATCTCTTTTTATGCTGTGGTTGAAGACAGTATAAAAACGGGACTCGCCAGTGACTTCGTGCAATCCAACGAACTCTGGACGAAAAAATTACGCATATGCTTAAGGAAATTGACGAGTGGTCACATTCGACTTTGAGAAAAAATGGTATCGAGAATTATTCTGTGGAGAAGATCTCAAACGAATTAAAATCAGAAAGAACACCAGCCAATTATTCAGATGATGCTCGGAAGCTTTTTATATTGCACGAGCGCGTTTGCCTGAAGTAGGTTGTTAAAAGGTGGGGATATAGAAATGGACCCGGCGACAAAACGCCGCCGGGTATTTATTTTATTTCTTCAGTTCAGCCAGGCTTAACCAGGTTTGCACCACGGTGTCCGGGTTCAGAGACAGGCTATCGATCCCCTCTTCCATCAACCATGCGGCAAAGTCTTCGTGGTCGGACGGACCCTGACCGCAAATCCCGACATATTTGCCCTGTTTCTTCGCGGCACGAATCGCCATCGACAGCAGTGCTTTCACCGCATCGTTGCGCTCATCGAACAGTTCAGACACCACGCCAGAGTCACGATCCAGACCGAGCGCCAGCTGCGTCATGTCGTTTGAGCCAATTGAGAAGCCGTCGAAATATTCGAGGAACTGCTCGGCCAGCAAGGCGTTGGACGGGATTTCACACATCATGATGATTTTCAGCCCGTTCTCACCACGTTTCAGCCCCTGACGCGCCAGTTCTTCAACCACCGCTTTCGCCTGATCTACGGTACGCACGAACGGGATCATGATCTCAACGTTGGTCAGCCCCATGTCGTTGCGCACACGTTTCACTGCTTCGCACTCCAGCGCGAAACAGTCGCGGAAGCTGTCGGAAATATAGCGTCCCGCGCCACGGAAGCCGAGCATCGGGTTCTCTTCATCTGGCTCGTAACGCTCACCACCGACCAGGTTGGCATATTCGTTCGATTTAAAATCAGAGAGACGGACAATGACGCGCTTCGGATAAAACGCGGCACCCAGCGTCGCGATCCCTTCAGTCAGACGACCAACGTAAAATTCACGCGGAGAATCAAAACCTTTCATCATCTCGCGGATTTCGTTTTGCAACTGCGGTTCCTGATCGTCAAACTCAAGCAGTGCGCGTGGGTGGACGCCAATCATACGGTTGATGATAAATTCCAGACGCGCAAGTCCCACGCCTTCGTTCGGCAGACAGGCGAAGTCGAAAGCTCGGTCCGGGTTACCGACGTTCATCATCACTTTCAACGGCAGATCCGGCATCGTTTCTACGCTGGAGCTTTTCACGCTAAATTCCAGCAACTCCGCATAGACGTAACCGGTATCACCTTCGGCACAAGAAACAGTGACGTTCTCACCGTCTTTCATCCGTTCTGTTGCATCACCACAGCCCACTACCGCCGGAATGCCCAGTTCACGAGCGATGATCGCCGCGTGACAGGTACGACCGCCACGGTTGGTGACGATGGCAGATGCTTTCTTCATGATCGGTTCCCAGTCCGGGTCGGTCATGTCAGTGACCAGCACGTCACCAGGTTCGATGCGGTTCATTTCGCTGATGTCATGGATGACTTTCACCGGACCCGCACCGATGCGATGACCGATAGCACGGCCTTCGGCGATAATCTTACCCTGTGAATGCAGCGTATAACGCTCCATGACCTGACCGCGTGAGCGCACGGTTTCCGGACGCGCCTGCACAATGAACAGTTTACCGGTGTGGCCATCTTTCGCCCACTCAATATCCATCGGGCGACCGTAGTGTTTCTCAATTTGTACGGCCTGTTTTGCCAGTTCCTGCACTTCTTCGTTGGTCAGCGAGAAGATGTCACGCTGTTCCTGCGGTACGTCTTCGATTTTAACCTGCTTGCCGTGCTCCTGGGTCGGCGCGTAAACCATGCGGATTTTTTTCGACCCCATGGTGCGGCGCACGATAGCCGGGCGATTCGCCGCCAGTGTCGGTTTATGCACGTAAAACTCATCCGGGTTAACCGCACCCTGCACGACCATCTCACCAAGGCCCCATGCGGAAGTGATAAACACCACCTGGTCAAAGCCGGATTCGGTATCAATGGAGAACATCACGCCAGATGATGCGAGGTCAGAGCGCACCATCCGTTGAACACCGGCGGAGAGCGCCACACCACGGTGATCGTAACCCTGGTGCACACGATAAGAGATGGCGCGATCGTTAAACAGAGAAGCAAATACATGTTTCACTGCCACGAGAACGGCGTCAAAACCCTGAACGTTGAGGAAGGTTTCCTGCTGACCGGCAAAAGAAGCGTCCGGCATATCTTCTGCGGTGGCGGAGGAGCGCACCGCAAAAGAGGCATTTTCGTCATCGGCGGAAAGCTGTGCATAGGCTTCGCGGATGGCGTTTTCCAGCTCAGGCTGGAAGGGAGTGTCGATAATCCACTGGCGGATTTGCGCGCCCGCTTTCGCAAGCTGAGTAACATCGTCAATATCCGTTTTATCCAGCAGTTCATAAATGCGCTGGTTTACGCCGCTTTGGTCCAGAAACTGGTTAAACGCGTCGGCGGTTGTGGCGAAACCATTCGGAACGGAAACACCCATTCCGGAAAGGTTAGTAATCATTTCACCCAGGGAGGCATTTTTGCCCCCAACCCTGTCTACATCATTCATGCCGAGTTGGTTATACCAAAGCACCAGCGGTGACGAGCCATTGTTGGACATCGAACAATCCTTTTGTGATAAATGAACGGTTTGAGAAACACATTTCTGCGCATTTATCTTTGCATATTTAACCGGATGAAAAAAACGGTGAATCGTTCAAGCAAATATATTTTTTTACTTTTTAAGACTGATCCCAGCGTTGCGCAAATCTGCTCTCTTCGACAATTTCCACATAAACCATCGGTATAAACGAAACCATAAAAATGAAATGCTGTTTTCATAAAAAATAAAATTGAAGGTTCATTTTATAAACCAGACATAACGTTCTACGCTTCTGTGCGTTTTTAATTTATGCTTTCATAGAATTATGTCTGCATCACGGGAAGAACAAAATGGATAATGCTGTTGATCGCCACGTTTTTTATATTTCTGATGGTACGGCAATAACTGCGGAGGTATTAGGACACGCAGTAATGTCACAATTTCCCGTCACTATCAGCAGCATCACGCTGCCGTTTGTCGAAAATGAGAGCCGTGCACGGGCAGTGAAGGATCAGATTGACGCAATTTATCACCAGACAGGCGTGCGCCCGCTGGTCTTCTACTCCATCGTGTTGCCGGAGATTCGCGCCATCATCTTGCAAAGTGAAGGTTTTTGCCAGGATATCGTTCAGGCGCTGGTTGCCCCGCTACAACAAGAGATGAAACTGGATCCAACGCCGATTGCTCATCGTACCCATGGCCTTAACCCTAATAATCTCAATAAATATGATGCGCGCATTGCGGCGATTGATTACACCCTCGCCCACGATGACGGCATTTCGTTGCGCAATCTGGATCAGGCTCAGGTGATCCTGCTCGGTGTTTCTCGCTGTGGTAAAACCCCCACCAGTCTGTATCTGGCAATGCAATTTGGTATCCGCGCGGCAAACTACCCCTTTATTGCCGACGATATGGATAATCTGGTGCTACCCGCGTCGCTCAAACCGCTTCAGCATAAATTGTTCGGCCTGACTATCGACCCGGAACGTCTGGCGGCGATTCGCGAGGAACGTCGGGAGAACAGTCGCTATGCCTCGCTTCGTCAGTGCAGGATGGAAGTCGCGGAAGTGGAAGCCTTGTACCGTAAAAATCAGATCCCGTGGATTAACAGTACCAATTATTCGGTAGAAGAGATTGCCACCAAGATCCTCGATATCATGGGCCTTAGTCGCCGAATGTACTAAAGAACTAGTGCATTAGCTTATTTTTTTGTTATCATGCTAACCACCCGGCGAGGTGTGACACACCTCGCACTTGAAATCAGCAGCGATTGGTTTATCGTGATGCGCATCACTTCCCGGCAGTCCTGCCGTAGAAGCAACAAATTTCTGAGACTTGTAATGAACAGAACTGACGAACTCCGTACTGCGCGTATTGAGAGCCTGGTAACGCCCGCCGAACTCGCGCTACGGTATCCCGTAACGCCTGGCGTCGCCACCCATGTCACCGACTCCCGCCGCAGAATTGAAAAAATACTCAATGGTGAAGATAAGCGACTGTTGGTCATTATTGGCCCCTGCTCGATCCACGATCTCACCGCTGCAATGGAGTACGCCACCCGTCTGCAGTCGCTGCGCAACCAGTACCAGTCACGGCTGGAAATCGTAATGCGCACCTATTTTGAAAAACCACGAACTGTTGTCGGCTGGAAAGGACTAATCTCCGATCCAGATTTAAACGGCAGCTATCGGGTAAATCACGGTCTGGAGCTGGCGCGCAAATTACTTTTACAGGTAAATGAGCTGGGCGTCCCAACCGCGACTGAGTTCCTCGATATGGTGACCGGTCAGTTTATTGCTGATTTAATCAGTTGGGGCGCGATTGGCGCACGTACTACCGAAAGTCAGATCCACCGTGAAATGGCTTCGGCACTCTCCTGTCCGGTAGGTTTTAAAAATGGTACCGATGGCAATACGCGGATTGCTGTGGATGCTATCCGCGCAGCCCGCGCCAGCCATATGTTCCTCTCGCCAGACAAAAATGGTCAGATGACCATCTATCAGACCAGCGGCAACCCGTATGGCCACATTATTATGCGTGGCGGCAAAAAACCGAATTATCATGCCGATGATATCGCCGCAGCCTGCGATACGCTGCACGAGTTTGATTTACCTGAACATCTGGTGGTGGATTTCAGCCACGGTAACTGCCAGAAGCAGCACCGTCGCCAGTTAGAAGTTTGTGAGGATATTTGTCAGCAAATCCGCAATGGCTCTACGGCGATTGCTGGAATTATGGCGGAAAGTTTCCTGCGCGAAGGAACGCAAAAAATCGTCGGCGGTCAGCCGCTCACTTACGGTCAATCCATTACCGACCCGTGTCTGGGCTGGGAAGATACCGAACGCCTGGTCGAAAAACTCGCCTCTGCGGTAGATACCCGCTTCTGAATGCGTGCCCATTCCTGATGGGATGGGCATTTCTGCGCAACTTGTTGTCTTCTCAACACATTACTGCTTGCTCTGGTCAGCCATAATATTGATAATAAGAATCATTGTTATATCAATTATTATTAATTTTTATGCGTTATACGGATAGCAGAAAACTCACGCCTGAAACGGATGCCAATCACAAGACCGCTTCCCCGCAGCCTATTCGGCGAATTTCCAGCCAGACACTGTTAGGTCCGGATGGCAAACTGATTATCGATCATGACGGGCAAGAATATCTGCTCCGTAAAACTCAGGCTGGCAAGCTGCTGTTGACCAAGTAGCCTTTAACTCGAGCAGCTGACTTCCAGCCGTTTACCCCAGTCAGGTGGACGACTGACATAGTCATCATCTCTGTCGCTGAAAGGATTTCGCAACGCCTCATGCAGGCGGTGCAATTCCGTCATATCACCCTTTTCTGCCGCTTCAATCGCCCGTTGCGCCAACCAGTTGCGCAATACCAGAGCGGGGTTAACGCTTTGCATCAACTGCTGACGCTCACTATCGCTAACCTCGTCTTGTTGCAAACGCCCCCGATAACGGGCAAACCAGTCATCAAATGCCGCACGATCAATAAACTCATCACGTAGCGGTGACGCCGCGCTGTGCTGCTCGGTCAGACTCAGCATGCGAAATGTGCGGGTATAATCGCTGCGCTCTCGCGCCATCAGACTGAATAATTCATTCAGTAGCGCGTTATCCTCTTTTTGCTCCGTCATGAAGCCCAGTTTCTGCCGCATCCGTTGTCCATAATGCGTCAACAAAACCTGCTGATAGCTGTCCAGGGCCTCATTCAGGGCATCTACGGCAACAAATGGTGACAATGTCTGCGCCAGACACTGTAAATTCCACAACGCGACAGCAGGTTGATTATCAAAGCTATAACGCCCTTGATGATCCGAGTGATTACAAATAAAACCGGGTTCGTAATCATCAAGAAAACCAAACGGCCCGTAATCAAGCGTCAGCCCCAGCAGCGACATGTTGTCGGTATTCATCACCCCATGAGCAAAGCCGACCGTCTGCCATTGGGCAATTAACGATGCGGTACGTGCGACAACATCGCTAAACCAGAGACGGTATTTGTCCTCATCATCTTCAAGATGTGACCAGTAATGACGAATAGCAAAGTCAGCTAACTGACGAACCTTTTCCGACTCGCGGCGGTAGTAAAAATGTTCGAAATGACCAAAGCGCAGATGACTTGGTGCCACACGCATCAGCATCGCGCCTGGCTCCGCCGTTTCACGATACACTGGCGAATCGCTGGTGACGATACTTAACGCGCGGGTCGTCGGAATGCCCAGATAATGCATCGCCTCACTGGCGAGACTTTCTCGTATCGTCGAACGTAAAACCGCCCGTCCATCACCCATTCGCGAATAAGGCGTCAGGCCAGCACCTTTCAGATGCCAGTCCATTGTAGTGCCATCAGCAAGCAGTTGTTCGCCGAGTAAAATGCCGCGCCCATCACCCAGTTGGCCCGCCCAGACGCCGAACTGATGACCACTGTAAACCTGCGCCAGTGGTGACATACCAGGCAGTAGGGTTTCGCCGCCCCAGACACCTGCGCCATTTTTAAACAGCGACGATGGAATACTCAGCGTGTTAGCGAGTTCGGTATTATGCCAAATCAGCCGAGCATTATTTAAAGGCGTAGGGGAAAGTGCTGTATAGGTTGCTGGCAATTCATCGCGCCAGCGGGTAATAAAAGACAGGGTCATAGATCCTCCTGTTTGATAGTGTAGACGGTTACTCTCGTCTTAAACACCAGCAAACAGGAGGGTTATCGCTGAACCAACGTCGTTATCTGATTTATAGGAACGGCAGGCCACAGGCATCCCTGGAGAGCATGGAAATCGAAGGGGGTAATCTGTGCCAATATTTCTGTCGTATCAATGCCCCCCGCGATGATGCAATTGCAACAAGGGGAAATTTGCGCCTGGATCGCACGAATAAACGGTTCGAAGGAGCGATGCGTGATTTGTTGCTGAATAAAACTTTTATCCAGCATGACGCGGGTGAAAAGACCATCAAAAACCGCTTTCATTGTGCTATTGCCTGCTCCCAAATTACCTAACACAAGGGGATACATTTGCGATAAGGACAAAAGATCGCGATTATCTTTTCCTTCATTGAGATGCGGGTAATTCTCATTAATCAACAGTTCAATAAACGGATATTTTAATAGTTCGCCCGCGTAATTATCCCTGTCTAATAATAATGTAGCCACTTGTGGCGTTAAATTAAGCCAGGCAAAGAGTTTATGTTGAATAAAAAAATGTTGGCATGATTTTAGTAATTCCAACTGCTCTGAAAATAATTGCCAATGTTGCTCCGCGGTAAGTTGCGCTATAACCCGACTCGTCGGGATACGCACCGTGCCATCTTCACTGGAGAAATGGGTAATTAACTCAACGCCGACAAGGTCTTGCTGGTTATCTCTTATCGGCAGGAAATAGCAATCAGAATGATAAAGATTCTCCAAAAAAATCTTCATGGTAACCGTCCCTCTCGAAGGATGTTTTTCAGTATCCGGCTAAAAGGGATGAGGCCATAAGACATAACAATTACATAAGGAGTAACTTTCATTTGTTCCATGTTAACCACTTTTTCAGGGGTCCTTTTTTTAGATTATCCTGATTATAAACGAATAATCCATTTACGGAATTTTTGTCTGCAAAATACTACTGTATTCTGGAGTAAATGGACGGCGATGTATCATCGCCGTCCAATTTTCGACATACTAGATTCGTCTCGCCTGCCAGAAATTTTTCTGCCAATAGACATTATCAAGTGAGGAACGCATCACTCCCTTGCTGGTAGAGGCGTGGATAAATTGGTTGTTGGTATCGTAAATACCTACATGCAAACCATTTTGTCCGGAACCCGTTTTGAAAAAGACCAGGTCACCAGGCAGCAACTCGTCTTTATCAATTTGCGTGCCGATAGAGGCTTGTTCTTTGGTTTCTCGGGGCAGCTGTAAATCGAAACGATCGCGCATCGTCACAACCACAAATCCCGAACAGTCCACACCGCGCCGCGTCATGCCACCATAACGATACGGCGTGCCATGCCAGCTTTGTAGCTGGTCGTTCAAACCGGCAATAACGGTAATCGAATCAGAAAGTCTGGCATTTGGCGGCGGTGCTTTATGGTGGCTACACCCGGCCAGAAACAGTGCTGTGATCAAAATAAGGCAGAAACGCATTCCGTATGGTTCCTCTGTTTTTTATTCTTGCATTAATTTAGCGTCGTAATTACCCGATTTTCAAGATACTAATGAAATCAGATGGTCGAAATCAGCATTCTGTGACCTTCGATATCCAGACGGCGAAAATTCATCCCATAGGCCTGCGCCAGATTTGGCGGCGTGAGCACCTCTTCTCTGCGTCCACTGGCCAGCATTTTTCCACCTTTTAGCAACCACGCCCGATGCGCATGACGCAACGTGTGGTTTAGATCGTGACTGCTCATCACAATCGCCAGTCCTTGCTGACACAGCGCGCTCAGAATTTTGTCTAACGCACTTTGTTGCGCAACATCAAGACTGTTCATCGGCTCATCAAGAAGCAGCAATTGGCCTGCGGGATTGGCTTGTGGTGTGATTTGCAGCACCACCGCAGCAAGACGTACGCGTTGCCATTCACCGCCGGAAAGTTGATTGGTGCTACGTCCGAGTTTGTCATCAAGAGCCAGCGCCCCTGCGACATCATTCAGTAGTTCGGTACGCGTTTTATCGTGCTGATGCAGTGTCAGGTAGTGCCAGACCGGCATTGCAAACGGCGGCGTCTGCTGTTGTGAAAGATAGGCGCGATGCAGCGCGAGTTTTGTTGCGGACCATGCTTCCAGTGGTTGCCCCGCGAACTGAATGCTTCCCTTACCGCTGGTCATTCCGGCCATTCGTGCCAGTAAGGTACTCTTACCCGCGCCATTCGGCCCCACCAGGTGCAGGATCTCCCCAGCCCGAACCTCGCCAGAAAGCGGCCCCAGGCGGGTAGATTCCGCAACATCCTGTAACTGCATCACAATAGACATTATTTTGCCAACGCCAGTTTAATGCTTTCCATCACAATGGGATCTTCCGGCGTCATATCCGGGGAAAAACGCTGGATGACCAATCCGTCCCTGCCAACTAAAAATTTCTCAAAATTCCATAAAATATCATCAGGGTACAGCGGTGCACGACCTTTGCTGACCATACGGGCATAGAATCCGCTCTCTTCCGGCGCGACTGCGGTCGGCGCTGCGGCAATCAATTTTTGATACAGCGGATGGCGTCCTTCGCCGTTAACTTCAATCTTACTGAACATCGGGAACGTCACCCCCCATGTGGTGGTACAGTAAGTTTTAATCTCTTCATCGCTGCCCGGTTCTTGTTCCAGAAACTGGTTGCACGGGAATCCCAGCACCACAAAACCTCGATCGGCCCAGGCTTTCTGAATATTCTCCAACTGCTCATATTGCGGCGTTAAGCCACACTTTGAGGCGACATTGACAATCAACAGCACATTACCGGCGAACTTCTCCAGCGTGGTCACTTCACCGTCGATATCTTTCACTACGGTCGTCAGAATGGAATCTTGCATCGTTTCTCCTGGGTGTGGTCAGTAAAAATCTTAGCTTTTAATCATAGACCGTCTTTTTGCGGCTAA
Organism: Escherichia sp. WS1152; assembly: GCF_046487665.1. NCBI lineage: Bacteria > Pseudomonadati > Pseudomonadota > Gammaproteobacteria > Enterobacterales > Enterobacteriaceae > Escherichia > Escherichia sp. WS1152. The sequence goes on from NZ_JBJQJA010000004.1 coordinate 197,162, forward strand.
CGTCCTGCTTTTAACAATAACCAGATAAACACCGGCGCACCCAACGTTGCGGTGACCACGCCAATAGGCAGCTCTGCGGCAGCTAATGCCAGGCGCGCTACAATATCGGCCAGCAGCAATGCGCTCGCCCCTGCCAGCGCGCAGCCGGGAAGTAATGCGCGATGATCGGTTAAACCACACAACCGGAGAATATGTGGGATCACCAGACCAATAAAGCCGATAGCACCCGCCAGCGCCACACTGACGCCAACCATCCAGCCGGTCGCTGCCACCAGCACATTGCGCCAGAACCACAGGGGTAAACCCAGTTGCCGCGCCGAGATCTCGCCAAGTGCTAACATATTCATCGGCCTGGACTGACAACAGATCCACAACAACACGGGGATCAATGCCAGCATCAGCCAGCTTTGCCGCCAGTCTACGCCGCCAAAACCGCCCATCATCCAGTACATCAGCTGACGTAAATCAACAGAGGTGGAAAAGTAGATAGCCCACGTCATTAGTGCGCTACAGATAATCCCTAATGCAACGCCAGCCAGCAATAACCGACTGGTCGAAAGATGACGACGGGCGAAACGTAAGAGTATTAAAGTGATGATAAGCGCGCCAGCAATCGCACACAGCCCTAGCGCCCAGTTGGGGAGTTGCCCTTGCCCAAGCAATACCGCGGCGATAAGCCCCACGCCTGCGCCGTTAGAGACGCCAAGTAGTCCAGGTTCTGCCAGAGGATTTTCAAACAACGCCTGCATTACAGCGCCGGATATAGCCAGCGCCGCACCAACCAGCAATACAGCCAGCGTACGTGGCAGGCGAATTTGCCAGACGAACAGTTCGCCACGAGGAGAAAACCAGTCACCTGGCGAAATCCATTGTTCACCGGCGCAAAGGCTTAAGAGAAGCGCCAGCAGCATCAAAACTGACAGGCATAATAACCAGCGAATATTTTGTCGCTGTTGTTGGCGGGCAAGTGTCAGCATGGTATCCGTTCTGCTGAAGTGTCATGGCGTTGATTTTACGGTGACTCTTCGACAGTGAAAAGAAAAAAGGCCGCAGAGCGGCCTTTTTAGTTAGATCAGATTACTCGTCTTTGGGCGAAGCGTTTTCGACCCGGCTTTTTAACTTCTGCCCGGGTCTGAAGGTCACCACGCGCCGTGCTGTAATGGGAATATCCTCGCCCGTTTTCGGGTTACGTCCCGGGCGTTGATTCTTATCACGCAGATCGAAGTTACCAAAACCAGAGAGTTTCACCTGTTCGCCGTTTTCCAGAGCGCGACGGATCTCTTCGAAAAACAGTTCAACCAGTTCTTTGGCATCCCGCTTGCTAAGCCCAAGCTTATCAAACAGATATTCTGACATTTCAGCTTTTGTAAGCGCCATAGGTTCAATCCCTCAATGATGCCTGGAATCGCTCTTTTAATGCCTCTACACATTTGGCGACGGTAGCGGCAATCTCCTCTTCTTCGAGTGTACGGCTGGTATCTTGCAGGATCAGGCTTATGGCGAGGCTCTTATACCCCTCCGCAACACCCTTACCGCGGTACACGTCAAATAAGTTTACGCCAACTACCTGATTTACGCCAACTTTCTTACATTCGGATAAAATATCCGCTGCGGGAACGTTTTCTGCGACCACCACCGCGATGTCACGACGGTTCGCCGGGAAGCGAGAAATCTCGCGCGCCTGAGGCACCACGCGGTCTGCGAGCTTGTTCCACTCCAGTTCGAACACCAGAGTGCGACCGTTAAGATCCAGTTTACGTTCCAGTTCAGGATGAACAACCCCAACAAAACCAATACGTTCACCTTTCAGATAAATCGCTGCGGATTGCCCCGGATGCAGTGCCGGATTCGCTTCTGCACGGAACTCAACCTCATTCAGTTTACCAGTCAGGTCGAGAACGGATTCAAGATCGCCTTTCAAATCATAGAAATCAACGGTCTCTTTTGCCAGGTTCCAGTGCTCTTCGTAACGGTTACCGCAAATCACACCGGCTAACATCAGATCCTGACGAATGCCCAACGGTGCCTGAGTATCTGGCACGAAACGCAGACCGCTTTCGAAAATGCGTACACGATTCTGCTGACGGTTCTGGTTGTACACCACGGTTGCCAGTAGGCCGGTCCACAGAGAAAGACGCATTGCTGACATTTCAACGGAAATCGGGCTTGGCAGCAGTAACGCTTCAACCCCTGGATGGATCATCTGCTGCACTTTCGGATCAACGAAGCTATAGGTGATCACTTCCTGATAGCCTTTGTCGTTGAACAGCGTTTTCACGCGCTTGAGCGACAGGTCAGCTTCACGGTGAGTACCCATAATCAGGCTTGCCTGTACCGGCTCATCCGGGATGTTGTTGTAGCCGTAAACACGCGCGACTTCTTCGACCAGATCTTCTTCAATCTCCATATCGAAACGCCAGCTCGGCGCAACTGCCTGCCACTCGTCTTTGCCTTCGGTCACTTCGCAGCCGAGACGACGCAGAATGTCAGTTACCTGCTCATCCGCAATATGATGGCCGATCAGGCGATCCAGTTTGCTACGACGTAAAGTGATGGTTGCACGCTTCGGCAGCGTTGCTTCGCTGGTGATATCAATTACCGGACCAGCCTCACCACCGCAGATGTCGATCAGCAAACGGGTCGCACGTTCCATCGCTTTGTACTGCAGTGCCGGATCAACGCCACGCTCATAACGGTGAGACGCATCAGTATGCAGGCCATGACGACGAGCACGACCGGTGATAGACAGCGGGCTAAAGAAAGCGCATTCCAGCAGCACGTTTTGCGTTTCGTCATTCACGCCAGAGTGTTCGCCACCAAAGATACCGCCCATCGCCAGCGCCTTGTTGTGGTCGGCGATAACCAGGGTGTCGGCATTCAGCTTCGCTTCAGTGCCGTCGAGCAGCACCAGCGTTTCGCCCTCTTTCGCCATCCGCACCACAATGCCGCCTTCAATGCGATCTTTATCGAAAGCGTGCATCGGCTGGCCCAGTTCGAGCAGCACATAGTTGGTGACGTCAACAACTGCATCGATAGAACGGATCCCGCAACGACGCAGTTTTTCTTTCATCCACAGCGGAGTTGGCGCTTTAACGTTAATGCCTTTTACCACACGGCCAAGATAACGCGGGCAGGCTTCCGGCGCTTCGACTGTAATCGGCAGCGTGTCGTCGATGGTCGCACCAACCGGAACGATTTCCGGTTCAACCAGCGGCAGCTGATTCAGCACGGCAACGTCACGCGCAACACCAATGATACCTAAACAGTCGGCACGGTTTGGCGTTACGCTGATTTCGATGGTGTTGTCATCGAGTTTCAGGTATTCGCGGATGTCAGTGCCAATCGGCGCATCTGCAGGCAGTTCGATAATGCCGCTGTGATCGTCAGAAATTCCCAGTTCAGAGAAGGAGCACAGCATCCCTTCAGACGGTTCGCCACGCAGTTTCGCCGCTTTAATTTTGAAATCACCCGGCAGAACAGCACCAATGGTCGCTACCGCCACACGCAGGCCCTGACGGCAGTTTGGCGCACCGCAGACGATGTCCAGCAGGCGATCGCCGCCGACATTCACTTTTGTCACACGCAGTTTGTCAGCGTTCGGATGCTGCGCACACTCAACCACTTCACCAACTACCACGCCGTGGAAGCTACCGGCAACCGGCTCTACACCGTCAACTTCCAGGCCCGCCATAGTGATTTGATTTGCCAGCGCATCGCTATCAATCGCCGGGTTCACCCATTCGCGTAACCACAGTTCACTGAATTTCATAATCTATTCCTGCCTTATTTAAACTGTTTGAGGAAACGCAGATCGTTTTCGAAGAATGAACGCAGGTCGGTGACGCCGTAACGCAACATAGTCAGACGCTCCATCCCCATCCCGAAGGCGAAACCAGAGTAAACTTCCGGGTCGATGCCAACGTTACGCAGCACGTTCGGATGCACCATCCCGCAGCCCAGTACTTCCAGCCATTTACCGTTTTTACCCATGACATCCACTTCTGCAGAAGGTTCGGTAAACGGGAAGTAGGAAGGACGGAAGCGAATCTGCAAATCTTCCTCAAAGAAGTTACGCAGGAAGTCGTGCAGCGTGCCTTTCAGGTTGGTAAAGCTGATGTTGGTATCAACAATCAGACCTTCCATCTGATGGAACATCGGCGTGTGAGTCTGGTCGTAGTCGTTACGATAAACACGGCCAGGCGCGATGATACGAATCGGTGGCTGCTGGGCTTTCATGGTGCGGATCTGTACGCCAGAGGTCTGGGTACGCAGCAGGCGGGTAGCGTCAAACCAGAAAGTGTCGTGGTCAGCGCGCGCCGGGTGGTGACCAGGAATGTTCAGAGCATCGAAGTTATGATAATCGTCTTCGATTTCCGGCCCGGTTGCCACGGTAAAGCCAAGCTCACCGAAGAAACTTTCGATACGGTCGATGGTACGGGTAACCGGATGCAGACCGCCGTTTTCAATGCGACGACCTGGCAGAGAGACATCAATCGTTTCCGCCGCCAGACGCGCATTCAGTGCAGCGCTTTCCAGTTCCGCTTTACGCGCATTCAGCGCCTGCTGAACCTGCTCTTTCGCTTCGTTGATAACCGCACCAGCTGCCGGACGCTCTTCTGGCGGCAGCTCACGCAGGGTCGTCATCTGAAGGGTTAAGTGCCCTTTTTTACCCAAATATTCGACGCGCACATTATCTAACGCGGCAACATCTGACGCCTGGCTAATGGCCGCCTTCGCACTGGCAACCAGTTCTGCGAGATGTGACATGGTTTTCCTCATTGTGTCAGTGGTGACACTGGTTCGTTGGACTTAGAGCCTATCCCATCAGGCTATTTTACTTGCCATTTTGGTCCCGGGCAGTGCTCGAAATCCTCACGTACTTAAGTACGCTCCGGTTTCTCCGCACTGGCCGTGTCCAGACTGGCTGCGACAATTACGCCTGATAGACTGGCTTTTTATTTTTCAAAACGCGCATACAAAAAAAGCCTCCACTGGGAGGCTTTCAGGCGCTGTTTTCCGTTTCTCTTCTCACGCGCTAGCCTCCTGGATTCAGGTGCTAAAGTAAAAAAAGAAGCGGAAAATAGCAGCATTCATTGCTTGCGTTACCTTTTGGTACTCTTCAAAAGACCTTTATTGAAAAGGCTACGGCGATAAAAGTCAATGTTTTGATGGCGTTGAAACGAAAAGAGGGAGACTAGCTCCCTCTTTCAACTGGCTTATGCCAGAGCTGCTTTCGCTTTTTCAACCAGAGCGGTGAACGCTACTTTGTCGAATACTGCGATATCAGCCAGGATCTTACGGTCGATTTCAACAGAGGCTTTTTTCAGGCCATTGATGAATTTGCTGTAAGAAATACCGTTCTGACGTGCTGCTGCGTTGATACGCGCAATCCACAGTTGACGGAACTGACGCTTACGTTGACGACGGTCACGGTAAGCATACTGACCAGCTTTGATAACAGCCTGGAAGGCAACGCGGTATACGCGAGAACGCGCACCGTAGTAGCCTTTAGCTTGTTTCAAAATTTTCTTGTGACGTGCGCGTGCAATAACACCACGTTTTACGCGAGCCATATGTGCTCTCCTGTATCTATATTCTAATTAAAAAGTTAAAAACGTTAACGGCTTATGCGTACGGCAGGCACGCGATTACCAGGCCCAGATCGCCTTTGGAAACCATGGCTTTCGGACGCAGGTGACGTTTACGTTTGGTCGCTTTTTTGGTCAGAATGTGACGCAGGTTAGCGTGCTTGTGCTTAAAACCACCTTTACCGGTTTTTTTGAAGCGCTTAGCAGCACCGCGTACGGTCTTAATTTTTGGCATTTTAATAACTTCCACTTCGCATTGTTGATAAACGAAACAAAGGCGAACAAAGCCTGTGAAGCCCGAAGGCTCCACAGACAGTGCTACTTGAAGGCCTTACTGTTTCTTCTTAGGAGCGAGCACCATGATCATCTGGCGGCCTTCGATCTTCGTTGGGAAGGATTCGACCACTGCCAGTTCTTGCAAATCGTCTTTCACGCGATTAAGCACTTCCATACCGATTTGCTGGTGCGCCATCTCACGACCGCGGAAACGCAGCGTGATTTTGGCTTTATCACCCTCTTCGAGAAAGCGAATCAGGCTGCGGAGTTTTACCTGATAGTCGCCTTCATCTGTACCAGGACGGAATTTAATTTCCTTAACCTGGATAACTTTTTGCTTTTTCTTCTGTTCCTTAGAAGACTTGCTCTTTTCATAGAGGAATTTGCCGTAATCCATTATACGACAAACCGGCGGCTCGGCGTTAGGGCTGATCTCGACTAAGTCTACTCCGGCTTCTTCTGCTTTCTCCAGAGCTTCTCTCAGACTCACAATACCAAGCTGCTCGCCTTCCAGACCTGTTAAGCGAACTTCCTGGGCGCGAATTTCGCCATTGATACGGTTAGGGCGCGCCGTTTGAACTCGTTTTCCGCCTTTAATACCTTATTCCTCCAATTGTTTAAGACTGCGGCTGCGAATCTCTTGTTGCAGCTTCTCGATCACTTCATTTACGTCCATGCTTCCCAGGTCTTTACCACGGCGGGTGCGAACGGCAACTTTGCCTGATTCCACCTCTTTATCACCACAGACCAGCATATATGGGACGCGACGCAAAGTGTGCTCGCGGATTTTAAAGCCAATCTTCTCATTTCTCAAGTCTGCTTTAACACGAATGCCCGCATTTGATAGTTTTTGCGTCAATTCGTTAACGTAATCAGACTGTGAATCGGTAATATTCATGATAACAACCTGAACCGGCGCAAGCCAGGTCGGGAAGAAACCAGCGAATTCTTCGGTCAGGATACCGATGAAACGTTCCATCGACCCAAGAATTGCGCGGTGAATCATTACCGGTACCTTACGCTCGTTGTCTTCGCCCACATAGGAGGCGCTCAGACGAGACGGCAAGGAGAAGTCCAGCTGTACTGTACCGCACTGCCATGCACGATCGAGGCAGTCATACAGGGTAAATTCAATTTTCGGACCGTAGAAAGCGCCTTCACCCAGTTGATATTCAAACGGGATGTTGTTTTCTTCCAGCGCAACCGCCAGGTCCGCCTCAGCACGATCCCACATTTCGTCGCTGCCAATACGTTTTTCAGGACGAGTGGAGAGTTTGACGACGATCTTCTCGAAGCCAAAAGTGCTGTACATATCATAGACTAAACGGATACATCCGTTAACTTCATCGCGAATTTGTTCTTCAGTACAGAAGATATGCGCGTCATCCTGGGTAAATCCACGCACGCGCATCAGGCCATGCAGCGAACCTGACGGCTCGTTACGGTGGCAGCTACCAAACTCGGCCATACGCAGCGGCAGATCGCGATAAGACTTCAGCCCCTGGTTGAAAATTTGTACGTGACCCGGGCAGTTCATCGGCTTAATGCAGTATTCACGGTTCTCAGAAGACGTGGTGAACATTGCATCTTTGTAGTTGTCCCAGTGACCGGTTTTTTCCCACAGGACACGGTCCATCATGAACGGACCTTTAACTTCCTGATACTGGTACTCTTTCAGTTTAGAACGAACAAACACTTCCAGTTCACGGAAGATGGTCCAGCCGTCGTTGTGCCAGAATACCATACCCGGCGCTTCTTCCTGCATATGGTACAGGTCGAGCTGTTTACCGATTTTACGGTGGTCGCGTTTCGCGGCTTCTTCCAGGCGCTGCAGGTAAGCGTTAAGTGCTTTTTTGTCTGCCCACGCCGTACCGTAAATACGTTGCAACATTTTGTTGTTGCTGTCGCCACGCCAGTAAGCCCCTGCCGTTTTCATTAGTTTGAAATGATGGCAGAAACGCATGTTCGGTACGTGCGGACCGCGGCACATATCGACATATTCTTCATGGAAGTACAGACCTGGCTTGTCATCATGGGCGATGTTTTCGTCAAGAATGGAGACTTTGTAGCTCTCCCCACGGTTGGCGAAAGTTTCACGCGCTTCGTGCCAGCTGACTTTCTTCTTAATGACGTCGTAGTTTTTCTCAGCAAGCTCATGCATCCGCTTCTCGAGTGCTTCGACATCTTCCTGGGTTAACGTGCGGTCAAGATCAACGTCGTAATAAAAACCGTTGTCAATAACCGGGCCGATTGCCATTTTGGTATGCGGCCAAAGTTGTTTAATCGCGTGCCCTAACAGGTGCGCACAGGAGTGACGAATGATCTCCAGACCTTCTTCGTCTTTCGCGGTAATGATCGACAGTTGTGCGTCGTTTTCAATCAGATCGCAAGCATCAACCAGTTCGCCATTAACGCGCCCTGCGATACAGGCTTTCGCCAGACCTGGACCAATGTCCAGCGCAACATCCATGGGGCTTACAGCGTGATCGTAATGGCGTTGGCTGCCATCAGGAAGAGTTATAACAGGCATTTTATATCCTTATTTGCAGTGGTGACCCACACGAAAGATCACATACAAAGAAAAATTTGTTTATTAACAGTTCATTGCGAAACCATCTAGCCAACAAATGCTAAATTGGTTCGCAATCAGGTACACAAATGAAAGACATTAACCTCTCACCTTCCACCCGGTTGAGCGATGTTAACACTAAAAAAAGGGAGATTGTACCTTTCCGTTTCACATTGATTCGATTCGCAATTCGTTTGTAGTGAGTACACCAGCAAAACGCTTAAAGAACAACTGATAACATCACGGTGCGTCTGAAAGGTTTACTGCGAGCTGATTTACAGCAGCATAAACTGAATCCAGCAAAGTTCGTTGCGTGATTTGGCGGTAGTATTTAAACGATCATGAGATTAATGACGAAGTGGTCATATCGCAATGATAAAAGTGACACAATTCTTATAGCAATTTTTCGTGCACATTTCGTTCTGGCGATAATAATTAATCATCATCCTCAAAACCTCCAGATATATATAAGGCGAATAGATTATGAGTCAAAACGATATCATTATCAGAACTCATTATAAGTCTCCTCATAGATTGCACATCGATAGCGACATACCAACGCCTTCATCAGAGCCTATTAGTCAATTTGCGCGCCAACTCATCACCCTACTTGATACCTCTGACTTAAGTTCGATGCTGTCATACTGTGTTACTCAGGAATTTACCGCAAACTGTCGAAAAATATCACAAAATTGTTATTCCACTGACCTTTTTACCATTAACTTTGCCACTTCACCCATCCATGCAGAAAATATACTCATTACATTACACTATAAAAAAGAAATCATTTCCTTATTACTGGAAACCACGCCTATTAAAGCTAACCATTTGCGAAGCATACTGGATTATATTGAACAGGAACAGTTAACTGCCGAAAAACGTAACCATTGTATGAGGCTGTCTAAAAAAATCCATAGAGAAAAAACCATACAACCAACAGTAAATCTCAATGGTAGTGCATTTTTTTTGCAATCTCCTTCTGACGCTATTTTTTGTCGCCATCTGTCATTGCAATACGCCCTTGATTCACTGAGAAATGGAAAAGGCAAAGTCAATCTGATTAAACATTACTCCTCCGTTGAATCCATACAGCAGCATGTCCCCTTAGTCCGGGACGCGGAGTTCAGAGCATTACTTCGCCATCCTCCTGCAGGGAGTCGCGTTATCGCGAGTAAGGATTTTGGCTTCGCTTTAGATATTTTCTTCTGTCGAATGATGGCAAACAATGTCAGTCATATGTCTGCGGTTTTATATATAGACAATCATACTTTGTCAGTAAGGCTACGAATAAAGCAGTCGGCGTATGGGCAATTAAATTATGTTGTGTCCGTTTACGACCCGAACGATACCAACGTTGCCGTCAGAGGCACCCACAGGACAGCACGGGGCTTTCTCTCGCTTGATAAGTTCATCAGTTCAGGTCCCGATGCTCAGACCTGGGCTGATAGGTATGTTCGCAACTGTGCAATTGCTATTCTGCCCCTATTACCTGAGGGAGTTCCAGGGGCTATTTTCACGGGTATCGCGACACGAATGCCATTTGCCCCTATACATCCATCGGCAATGTTGTTAATAATGGCCACAGGCCAGATTCAACAGCTTATTACATTATTCAGACAGTTGCCCATACTCCCTGAAAAAGAAATCATTGAAATAATAACTGCGCAGAATAGCGTTGGTACACCTGCTTTATTTTTGGCTATGATGAACGGACATACTGACAACGTGAAAATATTTATGCAAGAAATTCAGTCACTGGTAGATAATCACATCATTCATGAAGATAATCTGGTTAAATTGTTGCAAACTAAAAGTGCTAACGAAACACCTGGACTCTATATCTCCATGTTGTATGGATTTGATGAAATAATCGATATCTTTCTGAATGCATTAACCACTCCAATAGCACAAGAGCTTTTAAACAAAAAACTGGTGATGAGTATTTTAGCCATGAAAATACATGATGGTGAGCCAGGATTATATGCCGCAATGGAAAATAATCACCCTTTGTGTGTCACACGGTTCCTCTCTAAAATTAATGGCATCGCCTTTAAATACAAGTTGAGCAAAGCTAACATCATGGATTTATTAAAAGGAGCTACAGCACAGGGAACCCCTGCATTATACATCGCCATGAGCAAGGGTAATGAAGACGTCGTGTTATCTTATATATCGACGCTAGGTGCTTTTGCAAAAAAACATTCTTTTAGTCAACATCAGTTATTTACACTGTTGGCTGCTAAAAATCATGACAACATGTCAGCTGTTCATATAGCCATTCATCATAATCATTATAAAACTGTAGAAACATATTATGCTGCTATAAATGTAATCAACCAAAGCCTGAGTTTTAGTGCTGATGAATTAAAGACGTATTTATAACCAACTATTTACGATATATATGTTGATGCATAATTTTATTTTTTCATAAAACGCAGAAACAGTGATCAGGTGTACAACGCCACCCGACGGCTGTAATAACAAAAAATCCCTTGATGCCTGTCCCTTTTGTTACACTCCGTTATCACGCACAAGAGATATGCAGGACACTGGTATGCCGACTAAACGCTTTGATAAAAAACACTGGAAGATGGTGGTGGTGCTACTGGCAATCTGTGGCGCTATGTTGTTGCTACGTTGGGCAGCAATGATTTGGGGCTGAGCAGTGACAAACGAAGACAGCCAGACCGCATAACACGGTCCGGCAGATAATTTTACATGCTGTAGCCCAGCGATAAGGTTGTCCGACGGTCGGTATGTTCCGGTGCAGACTCTGGAGGTTCAGAGTTCCATGTGACGTTGTAAGCCACCTTCAGTCCAAAATGTTCATTAATAGCAACATTTAATGCGCTTTCGGAGTTCAGCGTTGTGTCTTCCGCGCCAAAGACGGAAACACCCTGCGTAAATTTAGCGTTGTCAGTCAGCTGCCATGCATAAGCACCGGAGGCATAGCCCAGCGGCTGAGTTTCACTGGCATTGTCGGTATATTTGTCGTAACGCACACCTGGACCGAATTCAAAGCGGAAACTGTGTACCGGGCCATTCAAAAACTGACGACCATAACCCGCGGTCAACACATCGCGCTCTCGATAGCCGTTATAACGGTCTGTCAGCCAGCTTGCCTGACCAAATAAATAGTCATAATCAGTTAAATTAAAACGGCTACGCCCGCCCGCCGCATATTTTTCTGAAGAACGCTCATCATTAGAAGAAGTATTACTGGCGTTCCCCCACAACGACCAGGCAGTGGTTTGTCCATACCAGGTCATGGTGGTGTCAGCCGTAAGTGAGGAGCTTTTCGTATTGCCTGATTGTGCAAGATATCCTGCGTTCAGATTACCTTCGAAAGGTTTTTTAGCGCTGGCAGGATCGTCCATGACAGTAAAAACGGAATCATCGGCAGCTGCATTCAGTGACGCAAACATGCCCCCCGCCAACATAACGATGGCAGGAACTGTCTTCAAAAGCTTCATTTATCAAGAGTCCGTACAACAAAAAAAGAGACCATCGCGGTCCCGGAAACTTTCTTAAGGATCAAAGATTAGCGTCCCTGGAAAGGTAACGAATTATAAAAAGGCGCGCATAACTTAGCAATGTATTCTTATTTCATTTTTTGAATAAGCATATGGCGAAAACAGATTTTTATTTATATATATTTATCTGCAAAATTTTAAATAAAGCTCCAATAAATCATATTGTTAATTTCTTCACTTTCCGCTGATTCGGTGCCAGACTGAAATCAGCCTATAGGAGGAAATGATGGTACGTATCTATACGTTGACACTTGCGCCCTCTCTCGATAGCGCAACAATTACCCCGCAAATTTATCCCGAAGGAAAACTGCGCTGTACCGCACCGGTGTTCGAACCCGGGGGCGGCGGCATCAACGTCGCCCGCGCCATTGCCCATCTTGGAGGCAGTGCCACAGCGATCTTCCCGGCGGGTGGCGCGACCGGCGAACACCTGGTTTCACTGTTGGCGGATGAAAATGTCCCCGTCGCTACTGTAGAAGCCAAAGACTGGACCCGGCAGAATTTACACGTACATGTGGAAGCAAGCGGTGAGCAGTATCGTTTTGTTATGCCAGGCGCGGCATTAAATGAAGATGAGTTTCGCCAGCTTGAAGAGCAAGTTCTGGAAATTGAATCCGGGGCCATCCTGGTCATAAGCGGAAGCCTGCCGCCAGGTGTGAAGCTGGAAAAATTAACCCAACTGATTTCCGCTGCGCAAAACCAAGGGATCCGCTGCATCATCGACAGTTCTGGCGAAGCGTTAAGTGCAGCACTGGCGATTGGTAACATCGAGTTGGTTAAGCCTAACCAAAAAGAACTCAGTGCGCTGGTGAATCGCGAACTCACCCAGCCAGACGATGTCCGCAAAGCCGCGCAGGAAATCGTTAATAGCGGCAAGGCCAAACGGGTTGTCGTTTCCCTGGGTCCACAAGGAGCGCTGGGTGTTGATAGTGAAAACTGCATTCAGGTGGTGCCACCACCGGTGAAAAGCCAGAGTACCGTTGGCGCTGGTGACAGCATGGTCGGCGCGATGACACTGAAACTGGCAGAAAATGCCTCTCTTGAAGAGATGGTTCGTTTTGGCGTAGCTGCGGGGAGTGCAGCCACACTCAATCAGGGAACACGTCTGTGCTCCCATGACGATACGCAAAAAATTTACGCTTACCTTTCCCGCTAACAAAAACATTCCCCCAGCATTGGGGGAATCATCACCAACCTGTCGGCAACGCGTTTCTCCGACTATGCTCAAAAGTCATGTGATAACAAAGGGGTGAACTATGGCCAGTGGCGATCTTGTCCGTTATGTCATAACCGTCATGTTGCATGAGGATACATTGACTGAAATTAACGAGTTGAATAATTACCTGACTCGCGACGGTTTTTTGCTCACCATGACGGATGATGAGGGAAATATCCATGAGCTGGGGACTAACACTTTTGGACTTATCAGTACCCAAAGTGAAGAAGAAATTAGAGAACTGGTTTCGGGGCTTACCCAAAGTGCAACCGGCAAAGATCCTGAAATCACCATCACGACCTGGGAGGAATGGAATAGCAACAGAAAATAAATGGTTTTTGGGCAATAATCAGTCTGTGGTGTGCGTTAGCTCGTGTTTTTACACCGCATTCTTGCGCTAACCTTATGATCTGGCAGACAACATGGGAGAGACATCATGTGGCAGGCAATCAGTCGTCTTTTGAGCGAGCAGTTAGGTGAAGGCGAAATCGAACTGCGTAATGAACTGCCTGGCGGAGAAGTCCATGCCGCATGGCATTTGCGCTATGCAGGACATGACTTTTTCGTCAAATGTGATGAAAGGGAACTGCTTCCCGGTTTTACCGCCGAAGCCGACCAACTGGAGTTACTGTCGCGTAGTAAAACCGTCACCGTGCCTAAGGTTTGGGCAGTTGGCGCTGACCGTGACTACAGTTTTCTGGTGATGGATTATCTCCCACCTCGTCCGCTGGATGCGCATAGCGCATTTATTCTTGGTCAGCAAATTGCGCGTTTACATCAATGGAGTGACCAACCACAATTTGGCCTCGATTTCGATAACGCGCTCTCCACAACTCCACAGCCCAACACCTGGCAACGTCGCTGGTCAACGTTTTTTGCTGAACAACGGATTGGCTGGCAATTGGAACTGGCAGCAGAAAAAGGGATCGCTTTCGGCAATATCGACGCCATCGTAGAGCATATTCAGCAGCGTCTCGCCTCACATCAACCGCAGCCCTCTCTGTTGCACGGCGATTTATGGTCCGGCAACTGTGCGCTGGGTCCGAATGGCCCGTACATTTTCGACCCGGCCTGCTACTGGGGTGACCGAGAGTGCGACCTGGCGATGTTACCGCTGCATACTGAACAGCCGCCACAAATCTATGACGGCTATCAGTCAGTATCCCCGCTACCTGCCGATTTCCTTGAACGTCAACCGGTTTACCAACTCTACACGCTCTTAAATCGTGCAAGATTATTTGGCGGTCAGCATTTGGTTATTGCTCAGCAGTCACTGGATAGATTATTAGCAGCATGATAAGGGTTGAAGATAATGGCCGCTCCGTGCGGCCTTTTGATTAAATAAACCCAAGCAGAGAAAAGAACACATAACCTGCAGCAATACAAATAACCGGCAGGATATACAGTGAGAAAAACTGCAGGAAAATAGTATGGTGCGGAACAACAATACGTGACTCAATTTGTTCACGCGTTAGCCCCTCTTCCCCTTTGGCTTTTTCCAGAATGAGTTGATCTTCAACACCTTCCCGCAAGAAGCGCGCCTGGCGACTCATCCGGGCACCGGAATCCTGCAACGCCAGTCCGACAAAAATCAGGATGAAAATCACCCAGAACATAACGTTCACGCCACCATTAAAATTGGGCGTCGGGGAGTTATACCAGAATAGATTCAAAAAAGGCGTATTCGCCTGCATCATATCGATCATGACATGAGTAAAGTCGAGCATGACCGCATTAATGCCTTCCTGGTTTTCCTGCCGGGTATTCATAAATTTCAGCAAAGAAATCAATGTAGAGATCAATGCAGGTATAAAAATCACCCAACCCAAAATCCTTTTCAAAACAGCAATGCGTCCAGCTTGTTGATACGTCATGAGTTCTCCTTGATTAAGACGCGTCGTTTCACTTAGTTTACCTGTAGATATCTGTTTTCGCCCATTCTTTAAAGGCGATATGATAGGCGCTTAATCATAAGCACGGCTTAATACCTTACACATAATGCTCTAAAGGAGAGGTTGTAATGTCAACCCCGCGTCAGATTCTTGCTGCAATTTTTGATATGGATGGATTACTTATCGACTCAGAACCTTTATGGGATCGAGCCGAACTGGATGTGATGGCAAGCCTGGGGGTGGATATCTCCCGTCGTAACGAGCTGCCGGACACCTTAGGTTTACGCATCGATATGGTGGTCGATCTTTGGTACGCCCGGCAACCGTGGAATGGGCCAAGCCGTCAGGAAGTAATAGAACGGGTTATTGCCCGTGCCATTTCACTGGTTGAAGAGACACGTCCATTATTACCAGGCGTGCGCGAAGCCGTTGCGTTATGCAAAGAACAAGGTTTATTGGTGGGACTGGCCTCCGCGTCACCACTACATATGCTGGAAAAAGTGTTGACCATGTTTGACTTACGCGACAGTTTCGATGCCCTCGCCTCGGCCGAAAAACTGCCTTACAGCAAGCCGCATCCGCAAGTATATCTCGACTGCGCAGCAAAACTGGGCGTTGACCCACTGACCTGCGTAGCGCTGGAGGATTCGGTAAATGGCATGATCGCCTCTAAAGCAGCCCGCATGCGTTCCATCGTCGTTCCTGCGCCAGAAGCGCAAAATGATCCACGTTTTGTATTAGCAAACGTCAAACTCTCATCACTGACAGAACTCACCGCAAAAGACCTTCTCGGTTAATGACCAGGGGCAGTGATCACGCTGCCCCTGGTTCTTTATCTGAATTTGCATTCAACTGACGGATTAATCGTCAATTTAAGAGAAAGAGTTACACCGTCACCACTTCCGTGCACTGTATAAAAATCCTATACTGTACGTATCGACAGTTTAGTGAGTTTTATCATGACGGCGGAAGGTCACCTTCTCTTTTCTATTGCTTGTGCGGTATTTGCCAAAAATGCCGAGCTGACGCCCGTGCTGGCACAGGGTGACTGGTGGCATATTGTCCCTTCCGCAATCCTGACGTGTTTGTTACCGGACATCGATCACCCAAAGTCGTTTCTTGGGCAGCGATTAAAGTGGATATCAAAACCGATCGCCCGCGCTTTTGGGCATCGTGGTTTTACCCACAGTCTGCTGGCGGTATTTGCGCTGCTGGCAACCTTTTACCTTAAGGTTCCTGAAAGCTGGTTCATTCCGGCTGATGCGCTACAAGGAATGGTGCTGGGTTATTTAAGCCACATACTTGCCGATATGCTGACACCCGCCGGTGTTCCCCTGCTCTGGCCATGCCGCTGGCGTTTCCGCTTGCCTATCCTGGTTCCCCAAAAGGGTAACCAACTGGAACGTTTTATCTGCATGGCACTATTTGTCTGGTCGGTATGGATGCCCCATTCATTACCCGAGAACAGCGCTGTTCGTTGGTCATCGCAAATGATCAATACCTTGCAGATCCAGTTTCATCGGCTTATTAAGCATCAGGTTGAATACTAAAAAGGCAAAAATCACCTTTCTGGAATAAGCAATTCCATTTGAATATAAGAGCCAACTCACAGTTCTGTTAATCTTGCGCCAACACTATGACTGCTACGCAGTGATAGAAATAATAAGATCAGGAGAACGGGGATGAACTTTCCATTAATTGCGAACATCGTGGTGTTCGTTGTACTGCTGTTTGCGCTGGCTCAGACCCGCCATAAACAGTGGAGTCTGGCGAAAAAAGTGCTGGTGGGTCTGGTGATGGGTGTGGTTTTTGGCCTTGCCCTGCATACCATTTATGGTTCTGACAGCCAGGTACTTAAAGATTCTGTACAGTGGTTTAACATCGTTGGTAACGGCTATGTTCAACTGCTGCAAATGATCGTTATGCCGTTAGTCTTCGCCTCTATTCTGAGCGCGGTTGCCCGTCTGCATAACGCATCTCAGTTAGGTAAAATCAGTTTTCTGACCATCGGTACGCTTTTGTTTACCACGCTGATTGCGGCGCTGGTCGGTGTGCTGGTCACCAACCTGTTTGGTTTGACGGCTGAAGGTCTGGTTCAGGGTGGTGCAGAAACTGCACGTCTGAACGCCATCGAAAGTAACTATGTTGGTAAAGTCTCTGACCTGAGCGTTCCGCAGCTGGTCTTGTCCTTTATCCCGAAAAACCCGTTTGCCGATCTGACCGGAGCCAATCCGACGTCAATTATCAGCGTGGTAATTTTTGCCGCATTCCTCGGTGTAGCTGCGCTGAAACTGCTGAAGGATGATGCGCCGAAAGGTGAACGCGTCTTAACCGCTATCGATACCCTGCAAAGCTGGGTGATGAAACTAGTTCGCCTGGTCATGCAGTTGACCCCTTACGGCGTTCTGGCACTAATGACCAAAGTGGTTGCAGGTTCTAACCTGCAAGACATCATCAAACTGGGAAGTTTCGTTGTCGCGTCCTACCTCGGTCTGCTGATTATGTTTGCAGTGCATGGCATTCTGCTGGGCATTAATGGCGTGAGTCCGCTGAAGTACTTCCGTAAGGTATGGCCTGTGCTGACGTTTGCCTTTACCAGCCGTTCCAGTGCTGCGTCTATCCCACTGAATGTGGAAGCACAAACGCGTCGTCTGGGCGTTCCTGAATCCATCGCCAGTTTCGCCGCCTCTTTCGGTGCGACCATTGGTCAGAACGGCTGCGCCGGTTTGTATCCGGCAATGCTGGCGGTGATGGTTGCGCCTACGGTTGGCATTAACCCGCTGGACCCGATGTGGATTGCGACGCTGGTCGGTATTGTTACCGTTAGCTCCGCAGGCGTTGCCGGTGTCGGTGGTGGTGCAACTTTCGCCGCACTGATTGTGCTGCCTGCGATGGGCCTGCCAGTAACCCTGGTGGCGCTGTTAATCTCCGTTGAACCGCTTATCGACATGGGCCGTACGGCGCTAAACGTTAGTGGCTCGATGACAGCTGGCACGCTGACCAGCCAGTGGCTGAAGCAAACCGATAAAGCCATTCTGGATAGCGAAGACGACGCCGAACTGGCACACCATTAATTCTTATGCTGGCAACGGTCCGTTTTGTATAGGGGCCGTTGCCTTACTTTTTAAATGTTCCATCGCGGCGATGCATACTGACTCATATTTAAACAGATCGTCAGCGAAAAAAATGTCCAACTTATCAATACATTCCTGGCTCAATGAATGTGCCTGTAGCGAGAAGCTTAAAACCTCATACCCGAGACGTTTTCTAAGTGAACTATCTGGAATACTCATAATATCTTCAAGTATACCACTTCCCATTCCCGGAAGATTTAGTGGATTAAAAAGAAGATTGATATTAAGCATTGATATTATCGAAGGAAACTTTAGGAGACTCTCATTTTTTTGAATCGCAGCAAAAATGCTCCCGACAGGATGTATATAATTTTGTTCATAGTATATAGTCCTTAAATAGTGAATAACCAACCTGTTTTTTATACTGATCAAATTGGTCATTTTTTCTGGGCGAAATACAGAAGTAACATCCATTCCAATAAAATCTTTATTTATACCTCTTATCCGAATTTCACTACCATAAAGATTATTAATTATTACTCTATATTTAACATTGTCCTGCAGATATGTATCAAAACTAAGTGCTGGCGCTCCTGGCTTTGAGGCATCATAGTTAATGTTAGACATATAGGCAATCATATAATTAAAATTTGATTCTTCTATTTCATCGCAGTCACATTGACCCGTTGATATAAAGAAAGTGAGTGCCGCCATGGTAGACTGCAGCCTTTCTTTAAAAGAGTCGAAAGCCAGGCTTTTAATATTTAAATCACCATAATTACTCTGTATTAAGTTTGTAGAAAACATCTCCCGCCTCATATTGTTAACAAAATTATTATCTCATTTAAATCTAAGTCATTTACAATATAAGTTTAAGAGCGACGCCACAGGATGAACTATCAAAAATAGCTCATCATGATTAGCAAAACTTAACCATTTTAAAATAAATAAACAATTAAAGAAAAAAGATCACTTATTTATAGCAATAGATCGTCAAAGGCAGCTTTTTGTTACAGGTGGTTTGAATGAATGTAGCAATGAAATACAAAATTTCAGGCCATGTAACTCCCGGCAAAACCGGGAGGTACGTAATCCTTACTCAGTCACTTCCCCTTCCTGGCGGATCTGATTTGCCCAACGCTGGGCGGATTCAGGCACAGTAAACGCCGGTGAGCGCAGAAATGACTCTCCCATCAGTACAAACGCAACATATTTGCCACGCAGCATCCAGACATCACGAAACGAATCCATCTTTATCGCATGTTCTGGCGGCGCGGGTTCCGTGCGTGGGACATAGCTAATAATCTGGCGGTTTTGCTGGCGGAGCGGTTTCTTCATTACTGGCTTCACTAAACGCATATTAAAAATCAGAAAAACTGTAGTTTAGCCGATTTAGCCCCTGTACGTCCCGCTTTGCGTGTATTTCATAACACCGTTTCCAGAATAGTCTCCGAAGCGGGGTCTGGCTGGTGGTCTATAGTTAGAGAGTTTTTTGACCAAAACAGCGGCCCTTTCAGTAATAAATTAAGGAGACGAGTTCAATGTCGCAACAAAACGAAAAGAACCCACATCAGCACCAGTCACCACTACACGATTCCAGCGAAGCGAAACCGGGGATGGACTCACTGGCACCTGAGGACGGCTCTCATCGTCCAGCGGCTGAACCAACACCGCCAGGTGCACAACCTACCGCCCCAGGGAGCCTGAAAGCCCCTGATACGCGTAACGAAAAACTTAATTCTCTGGAAGACGTACGCAAAGGCAGTGAAAATTATGCGCTGACCACTAATCAGGGCGTGCGCATCGCCGACGATCAAAACTCACTGCGTGCCGGTAGCCGTGGTCCAACGCTGCTGGAAGATTTTATTCTGCGCGAGAAAATCACCCACTTTGACCATGAGCGCATCCCGGAACGTATTGTTCATGCACGTGGATCAGCAGCTCACGGTTATTTCCAGCCATATAAAAGCTTAAGCGATATCACCAAAGCGGATTTCCTCTCAGATCCGAACAAAATCACCCCAGTATTTGTACGTTTCTCTACCGTTCAGGGTGGTGCTGGCTCTGCCGATACCGTGCGTGATATCCGTGGCTTTGCCACCAAGTTCTATACTGAAGAGGGTATTTTTGACCTCGTTGGCAATAACACGCCAATCTTCTTTATCCAGGATGCGCATAAATTCCCCGATTTTGTTCATGCGGTAAAACCAGAACCACACTGGGCAATTCCACAAGGGCAAAGCGCCCACGATACTTTCTGGGATTATGTTTCTCTGCAACCTGAAACTCTGCACAACGTGATGTGGGCGATGTCGGATCGCGGCATCCCCCGCAGTTACCGCACCATGGAAGGCTTTGGTATTCATACCTTCCGCCTGATTAATGCCGAAGGGAAGGCAACGTTTGTACGTTTCCACTGGAAACCACTGGCAGGTAAAGCCTCACTCGTTTGGGATGAAGCACAAAAACTAACCGGACGTGACCCGGACTTCCACCGCCGCGAGTTGTGGGAAGCCATTGAAGCAGGCGATTTTCCGGAATACGAACTGGGCTTCCAGTTGATTCCTGAAGAAGATGAATTCAAGTTCGACTTCGATCTTCTCGATCCAACCAAACTGATCCCGGAAGAACTGGTGCCCGTTCAGCGTGTCGGCAAAATGGTGCTCAATCGCAATCCGGATAACTTCTTTGCCGAAAACGAACAAGCAGCATTCCATCCAGGTCATATTGTTCCTGGTCTGGACTTCACCAACGATCCCCTGTTGCAGGGACGTTTGTTCTCCTATACCGATACACAAATCAGTCGTCTTGGTGGGCCGAATTTCCATGAGATTCCGATTAACCGCCCGACCTGCCCTTACCATAATTTCCAGCGTGACGGCATGCATCGTATGGGGATCGACACTAACCCGGCGAATTATGAACCGAACTCGATCAACGATAACTGGCCGCGCGAAACACCACCGGGGCCGAAACGCGGCGGTTTTGAATCATACCAGGAGCGCGTGGAAGGCAATAAAGTTCGCGAGCGCAGCCCATCGTTTGGCGAATATTATTCCCATCCGCGTCTGTTCTGGCTAAGTCAGACGCCATTCGAGCAGCGTCATATTGTCGATGGTTTCAGTTTTGAGTTAAGCAAAGTCGTTCGTCCCTATATTCGTGAGCGCGTTGTTGACCAGCTGGCGCATATTGATCTCACTCTGGCCAAGGCGGTGGCGAAAAATCTCGGTATCGAACTAACTGACGACCAGCTGAATATCACCCCACCTCCGGACGTCAACGGTCTGAAAAAGGATCCATCCTTAAGTTTGTACGCCATTCCTGACGGTGATGTGAAAGGTCGCGTGGTAGCGATTTTACTTAATGATGAAGTGAGATCGGCAGACCTTCTGGCCATTCTCAAGGCCCTGAAGGCCAAAGGCGTTCATGCCAAACTGCTCTACTCCCGAATGGGTGAAGTGACTGCGGATGACGGTACGGTGTTGCCTATAGCCGCTACCTTTGCCGGTGCGCCTTCGCTGACGGTCGATGCGGTCATTGTCCCTTGCGGCAATATCGCGGATATCGCTGACAACGGCGATGCCAACTACTACCTGATGGAAGCCTACAAACACCTTAAACCGATTGCGCTGGCGGGAGACGCGCGCAAGTTCAAAGCAACAATCAAGGTCGCTGACCAGGGTGAAGAAGGGATTGTGGAAGCTGACAGCGCCGACGGTAGTTTTATGGATGAACTGTTAACGCTGATGGCAGCACACCGCGTGTGGTCACGCATTCCTAAGATTGACAAAATTCCGGCGTAAATATGGATAAGGTCACGTCCCCTGGGGAGTGACCTTACCACCTTACTTACACATCAAGATAACTACCCAACCGATAACCACGCTCAGCAATTGCATATTTCAACGACGCTGATGTCAGCACTTCCAGCTCCGTTAACCGTGGGAAACAGTAAGCACTCTGGCGAATCGTATTATCGACAAACGCCGGATGGCACATGACTTCCAGCGAGCGTTCCCCGCGATGGCTGGAATCATCAAGCACTTGCAGGAACAGTGCCTCGCTAATCTCTTCACCATAAAACGCGCTACTGAATCCGTGCGAACTGCGCAGATTAGCCGGTAAATCACCAGCGTTAGATAGCGGCTGACGGTCGATGCGTAACGCAATCCCCTCTTCAGCCGCAAACCTGGCAACAATAGGGAAAATCTGCGGGAACATATGCACATGATGATGGCTATCAAGATGCGTAGGTTTGCGTCCAAATAGCTCAATGAAACGCAAATACTGACTGGCAAGCTCCTGAGTAATTTCTTCCAGCGGTAAAGCATCTTCTTCTGCCAACTGCCAGATCCATTTTCCCAGCACACCATCGCGAGTTAACCCCGGCATAGCTGTCAGTGGCTTGCCCATAGTAAGGACAAAGTGCATCCCTATGGCCAGACTCGGTTCATCACGACTCAACTGCACCGCATGGTCAATAGCCTGCCCATTCACCAGCGCCGTCGTCGATGTGACAATCCCATTGCGACAGGCCTCGATAATGCCGTAGTTCTGACCTTTGCTTAAGCCAAAATCATCGGCATTAACAATCAGTAAGCGTTCCATAATCAGCCTCGGTTAATGTGCTTTTTTAAGCTCTGCGATGCAGTCGGCAAAATTTGGCAGCCATTTCTCGTGCGCCAGAATCATCTCGCGTGCCAGCAGCTCAGCATCGCGATCGGAATGCACCAACGGACTAAGGTTTAGCGCCAGTAACACATCGTTAAATTCTCCGCTAAGTGCGGCGTTGCTGGCAGCAATCTCGAAGCCTTTAATGGTGTGAATCAGCCCCATCACTTTATCATCGAAATGCGTAATGCGCGGATGTGGCGTCGCGCCATCGCGCCCCAGCTTACAGGTCATTTCTACCGCCCAGTCTGCCGGAATATTATCAATATGCCCATGATGCGGGATATTAACGTAATGTTCTGCTTGCTTGTCGTTGTAGATAGCGTTGATCACTTCGCACGCTGCATCAGAGTAATAAGCCCCACCGCGCTGTTCCAGTTCTTTCGGCTTAACTTTCAACTCCGGGTTTTTATACAGCTCAAAAAGTTGTTTCTCGACTTTCTGTACTACCTGCGCTCGTGCGCCGCCTTTGTAGTATTCGCCCATTTCAATAGCCAGCATCTCTTTTTGCTTGAAGTAATAAAGCAAATAAGAACACGGCAACAGATTCAGCGAACGAATTAAGCCTTCGCTAAATGGCAGATCGAAAATATTTTTAACGCCAGATGCTTTTAACTGCCCGGATGCCACACCATCAAGTAATTCGGCAAAGCGAGATTTGCCATTTACCAGCACATCCTTAATGAACACCATATGGTTGAGGCCGAACAGATCGATAGATAAATCATCGCTGTCTTTCAGCATCAGAACATCGCGAATAAACATCTTCATGCCGATCGGAATATTACACACGCCGATAAAGCGTTTAAATCCGGTATGACGATAAACGGCTTCAGTGACCATTCCCGCCGGGTTAGTGAAGTTAATCACCCATGCATTCGGACAAAGTTCTTCGACATCTTTTACGATGTCAAAAATCACCGGAATGGTACGCAGACCTTTAAACAGACCGCCCGCGCCGTTGGTTTCCTGACCAAGATAACCATGACTTAATGGAATACGTTCATCCAGTTCGCGCGCCGGTAATTGGCCTACGCGCAGTTGGGTAGTAACGAAATCAGCATCTTTCAATGCTTCGCGGCGATCCAGCGTTTTATAAAGCTTCATCGGGACGCCAGCGTTATCAATCATCCGTTGGCAGAGATCGAAAATAATATCCAGTTTAGCTTTGCCACCTTCGACATCCACCAGCCATAATTCGCTGACCGGCAATTCGTGATAACGCTTAATAAATCCTTCCAGTAACTCCGGGGTATAGCTGCTCCCGCCACCAATAGTGACGACTTTTAATTTCTGGCTCATAATTTCTCCCTTCAGTACAGAATACTGATATCTGGCATATCTGCCCCCCCGGACATAAATAATCCAGCAACAGGACAGATATGTGAATTGTCAGGTATAACGACTTACTGATTAAATTCAGTCAATTTCTTACGATAGCTCTTAGGCGTAAAGGACGTTAATTTCTTAAACGTTTTAATAAACAAACTCGGGCTACTATAACCGGCCTCAAACGCAATATCCGTCACTGAATAGTTGGTCATTTCCAGTTGTTTTTTGGCAAAATTAATACGGATTTCATTAATAATCTGCATTGGCGTTTTGCCATAATATCGTTGAGTCGCCCGCGTCAAATATTCCTGTGATTTGGCTGACAACGTCACCATATTCTCCAGCGCCGATTCACTAAACTGCTCTTTATCATGCATCTTTTCTACCGTACTTTTCAGCCACTGCGGTACATCATCAATCACCTGTTCTTCGCGGTAATGACGTAAACGGTTAATGACATAAAAAGTAACCATCTCAACAAACTCTTCCAGCCCTGTTTCGCGGAAATTCAATGAAGAAATCACTGTTTCCACATAGGTGAGAAAAGCGTTATTGGTCCGGTATACCTGCGAAGCTACAAAGCAATAAGGCAACAACGGCAGGTAATGCTGCTCAAAAAAGCGTTTACTGATCCCAACGTTCAATATACGCGTGGCACCAAACTCATAAAAACTTTGATGGTGCGAACCTAACGGAATAAAAACAAAATCGCCCCGTTCCAGTAACACGCGCTTACCGTTAATCTCCTGGAAATAACGCCCGGTTAATACCAGAGTAAATTCATAATAGTCGTGCTGATGCAGTCCGCTGATACTCTCAGTTTTGTTATAGATAAACACATGGAAGTTTTTGCCATTAAACAACTGCTGTTCTCGGGCAGTGGCAATTTCCGGCGCGTTAATCACTGGCTGCATCATCGACTCCTTATGCCTTCAGTTTTTCATGAAGCTCAATTAATTCTGTAATCAGTTCACGCGCAAGCATGGACGTCATTAAATGATCCTGAGCGTGGACCAGCACCAGACTCACTTTCATCTTACCTTCGCCCGCATCGCCTTCAATCAGTTTCGTCTGTACCAGATGCGCTTCATTCAATGCCATCCGTGACTGATCCATCATGGCTTTTGCTGCGGCAAAATCGCCCTGCTTCGCCTGTTTCAGTGCCGCATACGCCAGGCTGCGCGCTTGTCCGGAGTTGATGATAAGCCCCATCACCACTTCTTCCAGCTCTTCAGCTTCCGTTTGCGTATCGGGAATATTATCGAGATCCATCATATATCGTTCCTCTCTATTCTTACCGGCACGATTACCCGTACCGGCATCGATTAAAATTTCAGGGCGTTAGCGATATCTTCTTCGCTCTCTTCTTTATCAATCGCGTTTTGTGCTTTGTTAGCCACCACAACAAAGGGCAGATAAATTAACGTTGCGATACCAAGGTTGAAGAGTGCAACCAGCAATGCGGCGACGCTACCGTTGGTGTTAAAGAAGGCTCCCAGACCGGTTGGCATGGTCCACGGTGCAATATTGGTCACCGGAGGAATAATGCCCATGTAGTACGCTGCCAGGGTGATTGCCGCCAGAATCGGTTGTACCAGTACAAACGGGATAAACATCACCGGGTTCATAATAATTGGCAGACCAAACAGAATCGGTTCGTTAATCTGGAAGATGCCGGACGGCAGCGCCAGTTTTGCCACCTGACGATAATCAGCACGGCGAGAGGCGATAAAGATAGCCAGGATCAGGCCTAAAGTCGCACCACTGCCCCCAAGGAAAATAAAGGAGTCCAGCATCGGCTTGGCCCAGATATGGAAGGTCTTACCGGCTGCCAGCGCCGCTTCGACGGAACCATATTGCTGATAGGTCGCGATATTTTCCAGCGCCCACGGCGTCATAATGCCGTTGTCCAGTGCGGTCAGCGCCAGCGCGCCATGAATACCGAAGAACCAGAGCAGTGGAACAAAGATCACATAGGCCCAGCCCACCACGCTACCCAACGATGCCAGTGGGGTTGAGATGGTATCCATAATGATCTGATGGAAGTTGGTGCCCCAGGTATTCAACGCCCAGGCAATAATCCCCATCACGGAAAGAATAATAAAGCCGGGAATTAATGCCGAGAAGGAACGCGATACTGAAGCAGGTACGCTGTCGGGCAGTTTAATGACCCAATTGCGGCGGACAATAAAGGTAAACATTTCTGCCACCACCAGGCCAATAATAATCCCGGAGATGATATTCGCCCCACCTAACCAGTTTGCGCCAACCGCATAGGCCTCACCGACACTATATGGGGTGACGGTCATAAATGCTGCAACGGATAACAACCCAGCCGCCAGCGCATCGACTTTACGCTCTTCTGCCAGCGCCATGCCAATAAAGAACGGTGCCATTAAAGACATTATCCCTAATGTTCCGTTATATACGTTGCCGCCAATACCTTTCAGACCATTAAGTGTTTCAATGGTTGAGGCGTCGAGGCGAATACCTAAGGAATAAAAAAACGACCCCTCCCCAAAGCTTAGAAAAACGTTGTTAATTAATACAAACATGGCCCCCGCAAGGGTTAACGGCATTAAGCGAATAAAGCCATTTTTGATTGCATTAACGTGTGGCTGCTTTCCTATTTTAACTGCAAAAGGGAGGAGTACCTTTTCAAGCGATGCAATAACATTACTCATAGAAAAATACCCTTAAAAACCGCAATTTAAATATTGCGGTATTGATTTATGAAATAACTCTTTGACGGGAAAATTTAAAATAAATTAATTTGCTGCGGCTTTTTTAATCGCTGCAACCGCAGCCTTAAGCACGCCTAAACCATCGACTTTGCCATAAAGCAGCGAGTCAATTACTTCAACCGGTTTGTTGGGTAACAAACGCTGGATTTCGGGCAACATATAAGCAATCTGCGGCCCTAATAACACGACATCGGCATTCTGACCTTTTTCACCAGCCAGTGTTTCCGGAAATGCTTCAATAATGACCGGAACTTCATATTTTTCTGCCTGTGCGCGCATTTTTGATACCAGTAAAGAGGTAGACATGCCCGCAGAACAAAACAGATAAATGTGTTTCTTTTCCATAAAACTGCCCTCATCGACGATTATCTGTCAGCCAGACACTCCGCAAGCCTTAACCTGCTTCCATGCTCTGGGTAACTTGCGAAACCAACATGACTTTTTTTGTGGCTGAAAGGAGTATACGGTATAGACCTGAGCAATAGTATTTCTTTGACCTTATAAATTGTCTCTCCTTGACCTGCGGTTATGACCCTCTTCACATTTCGGGCAAATAATTCGCGAAGATAATTAAGAACTCAGGCCAAAAAAAACCGGCGCAATGGCCGGTTTCCGTTGTAACTCAAGCTTTCAGGCGAAGTGATTACTTCGCAGCCTGTGGATCAGTGTCGTATTCAGCACAGGTCTGATAACCGGAGTTGATGACATGTCCGGTATCATCTAACGCGACAAAGTAGGTTTCTGCTTTACCATCACGTTGACCCAGGATGTAGGTCTGGCAAGTACCACGAGCATGGATCATGCTCACTTCAGACGAAGGCTTACCTGCAATTTGTGCAACCTGCGCCCGGCTCATGCCTTTTTTGACGTCTTTCACCACAGGCTGTACAAACTGGTCTTTAGTACGATCATAAGCCGTACAACCCGCCAGCATGGTTAATACCGCCGCTGCACTCAGAATTCCTGCCATATTCTTGTTCATATTCCGTCCTCTTGTTTATCAGCGTGTTAGATAAGCCTGGAATACATTGGGCGCTTTTTCAAGCCCGTGAACGAAACGGCTCCGCTTTCAGAGGATTCCTGTATGATGTTTTAACCACCATTCAGCCCGCTGTCGCTTGTCGTTTCAGTAGCAACGGGTTAGCTTTAAGGAAGTTTTGTCTTTTCTGTCTGGAGGGGTTCAATGACATTGCAACAACAAATAATAAAGGCGCTGGGCGCAAAACCGCAGATTAATGCTGAAGAGGAAATTCGTCGTAGTGTCGATTTTCTGAAAAGCTACCTGCAAACTTATCCGTTCATTAAATCACTGGTGCTCGGGATCAGCGGCGGTCAGGACTCCACGCTTGCCGGAAAGCTGTGCCAGATGGCGATTAATGAGCTGCGCCAGGAAACTGGCAACGAATCACTGCAATTTATTGCCGTACGCCTGCCCTATGGTGTTCAGGCCGACGAACAAGATTGCCAGGATGCCATTGCCTTTATTCAACCGGATCGCGTATTAACCGTTAATATCAAGGGCGCGGTATTGGCTAGCGAGCAGGCATTGCGGGAAGCAGGCATTGAACTGAGCGATTTTGTCCGTGGCAATGAAAAAGCGCGTGAGCGGATGAAAGCACAATATAGCATTGCGGGTATGACCAGCGGTGTCGTGGTGGGCACCGATCATGCAGCAGAAGCCATTACCGGATTCTTCACTAAATATGGTGACGGCGGTACGGACATTAATCCGCTGTATCGTCTCAACAAACGTCAGGGTAAACAGTTACTGGCGGCATTAGGTTGCCCGGAACACCTTTATAAGAAAGCGCCAACGGCCGATCTGGAAGATGATCGCCCTTCTCTGCCAGATGAAGTGGCACTCGGCGTGACCTATGACAATATCGACGACTATCTGGAAGGGAAAAACGTACCTGAACAGGTCGCCAGAACAATAGAGAACTGGTATCTGAAAACCGAACATAAACGCCGTCCGCCAATTACCGTTTTCGATGATTTCTGGAAAAAGTAATAATTTGCACCTATTGGATTGTGCGAAAAAGAGTAATTTGTTCACGCCGGATGCGGCGTGAACGCCTTGTTCGACCTACAAAACTATGCAAATTCAATACATTGCAGGAGTCGAATAGGCCTGACAGGCGTAGCACGTCAGACGGTGTAACCTTTGTCATCGACCCGCCTCTTTTTTAATCGCTTCCCGCCTGTTACACTGGATAGATAACCAGCATTCGGAGTCAACAGTGGTACGGCGTTTAACTTCTCCGCGGCTCGAATTTGAAGCTGCGGCAATTTATGAATATCCCGAACATTTACGTTCATTCCTTAATGACTTACCCACCCGACCAGGGGTGTATCTGTTTCATGGCGAAAGTGACACCATGCCGCTCTATATCGGCAAAAGCGTTAATATCCGCAGTCGGGTGCTTTCTCATTTACGCACCCCGGATGAAGCCGCCATGCTACGGCAATCCCGGCGAATTAGCTGGATCTGCACCGCAGGCGAAATCGGCGCTCTGCTCCTTGAAGCGCGATTAATCAAAGAACAACAGCCGCTGTTTAATAAACGGTTGCGCCGCAATCGCCAGCTCTGTGCCCTGCAATTAAATGAAAAGCGCGTCGATGTGGTGTATGCCAAAGAGGTGGATTTTTCACAAGCTCCCAACCTGTTTGGCCTGTTTGCCAATAGGCGCGCAGCTTTGCAAGCATTGCAGACCATCGCTGATGAACAAAAACTTTGTTATGGCCTGCTGGGACTGGAACCGTTAAGTCGCGGTCGTGCATGTTTTCGTTCAGCGCTAAAACGTTGCGCCGGAGCATGCTGCGGTAAAGAGAGCCATGAGGAACATGCGCTACGCTTGCGCCAGTCTCTGGAGCGTTTGCGGGTGGTGTGTTGGCCTTGGCAAGGTGCGGTGGCGCTGAAAGAACAGCACCCGGAAATGACTCAATATCATATTATTCAAAACTGGCTGTGGCTGGGGGCGGTTAATTCGCTGGAAGAAGCGACAACGTTAATTCGGACACCCGCCGGGTTTGATCACGACGGTTATAAAATTCTTTGTAAGCCGCTGCTTTCCGGTAACTATGAAATTACTGAACTTGATCCGGCGAATGACCAGCGAGCCAGTTGATTTCACTGAACAACAGTTTACCTTGCGGTTGTAAAAGCCGCAGGGTGTGCCTGCCATCGAACCAGCACGCGCCCTGGTCGGTAGTGAGCAGTTTGTCGCCCAGTTGCCACGCCCCGTTAATCACAAACACCACCCCGCCGCGTGAGCCAAAGGTAGTAAACGTACGTTCGGCAATTCTGACTTTCGCCTTACAGACATCCAGGCGCGTCATAATATTGAAATCCATCGACATCTGCCCTGCCGTCAGTTTCGCTTTTACCACCTGGTCCGCCGCAAAGGCAAAAGGCTGTAACGGTTTTAAGGTATGGTTAAAGCGGTCTGCGCTTTCAAGGAACATCTCGCCGCCTTCCAGCAACGTCACTATCCTTTCCATACCGGGAAACAAAGAAAACTCCCCATTCGCCGCGATGGATGCAATGCTGGCACGCCAGTAAAAATCACGTTTTGCCGGTGGGAAAGTGCAAATTTCTCGCGTTTCACCGGCAGCGTTTCGCCACAGATTTACCGACATTTTATGCATATCAAAGTATTCCATACTCGCTCCCGGCCCGTTCTTTTCATTGTTATCGTTCAGGTAACCGTGGATGGTTATCGGCAACTCGGGTGATTTACGTTAGTGGTGATCAGGCTTTTTTTACAACTGTTTGAGAAGAGAAAAGAAAACCGCCGATCCTGTCCACCGCATTACTGCAAGGTAGTGGACAAGACCGGCGGTCTTAAGTTTTTTGGCTGAAAGATTATTCAGCAGTTGCAGGCATTTTACCTTTTGCCGCTGGACGTTCTGTCAGACGCTTCTCAAAATTAGCATTAAATTGCTTTTTCTGTTCCGGCGTCAGGATGTTGTAAATTTTGTTCTGGGTTTCCATGTGCGCCAGCATGTTAGCTTTGCGCTGTTCTTCCATTTTTGCGATCTGCGCTTCAGCTTTTGCTTTATCGAAGGTATCGCTGGCAATGATGTCATGCATTGCGCGACGTTCTTCCAGCGGCGGACGTTTCATCTGGTCACGCTGGCCTTTCATGATTTCGCGGATCTGCTGTTTTTGCGCGTCGGTCAGGTTCAGGTCTTTGAACATCATGTCCTGATGCGGACCGAACTTGCCTTTATGGTGCATCATCGGCTTCGCGTCAGCCGGTGCTGCGGTAGTGGTGTCTGCGGCATGGGCCAGGTTAGCCGCGCCAAGAGCCAGGGTAGAGGCAACAAACAGTGCAGTTAATTTACGCATATTCTATATCCTTCCTTTCAGTTATTTATTACGGCTTTCTTAAGTAGCGTGCCGTGTTGACGAGATTAACTTTACTGACTTTAGCGTCAATTAATCAGAGCAACGGTAAAACAATGAAAGTGTAAAAAACACTTTTGCGCCAATTATGGAGAAAAAAAGAAAATTTGATGGAGAGTGATGAGAGAATATTACAACACGATGATTTTGCAGAGATTATGAAGAACTATACCGGATGACTGGTGATAAATAAAGCAAATAACCAGGATTAATCTGTATTAATTTATAAGAAAGTAACTTAATACCCGCAGAATGATTTCTGCGGGTAAGTATTAGCTTATTTTTTCGAGCATTAATCCCGCGCGTAATCCCAACGCTACCAACGGATTAGGGAATAACACATACTCTACATCATGGGTTACGGTAAAACGTTCCTCACCGTCCTGCGCCAGCAACGTTCCTTTCTTAAACGGCATAAAATTCAGCGTGTCACTTGCCATATGCATTTCGAAGGACGGCGAGTGGCGAGTAATTTGCGAAACCACCCGATAACGGAGCGGCGGCGTTCTCACGATACCAACACTCTCACCAGATAGCAGCGCAGCAATTGCGCTGGCAGTTACTGCAAACTGGCGAAGATCGTTTTGCCCAAAGGGCAACGCTTTGCCGAGTTCCAGCGTACAGGCCAGCGCGCCAAAATGTCTGGCGCTGAAATGGGTAAACGTACCACCAGGCTCCTGATGGAACACCAGTGCCTCCAGACCCGCCGCACCCAGCCACGTCAGAAATTTCTCGTCCCAGGGAATGTCGCGTTGCGGTAATACACCGAACTGCGGATGCAAGGAGCCACGAATTGCGGTATGTAGATCAAGGTGCCAGCGCACAGATTCTTTGCCCTGGTCATAAAAATCTTCCAGGCACTGTTCCAGTTCGCGCGCCCGACAGGTTTCTCCGCTTTCAGCAAACAGCTGCCAACGACCGCCAAACATTCGGTTCATATCGCTATGGCAATAACGTTTCCCTTGCTTCAGCGCAGGAGGATTCCCGAGGATCACCAGCAACCGCCAACGTAACGGGATCTCGCCGTGAGATATCGCGCCAAGCAACGCGTCCAGCATTTCCACCGGAGCCGTTTCATTACCGTGGATCCCCGCTGAAATCACCAGTGCGCCTTGCGGTGGCGTTAATGGCGTCAGTTCCAGCACACCATCGCCCAGCCAGCGCCAGCGAACACCGTTGATTTCTCGCTCGGTGATAACCGGTTTTTTACTCGTTAAGGTCAGAGCAAGAAAATTATCCATTGCCCCCTCCCTCGCGCTGGAACGGATAAACCGAACCGAGATTCAGTAATTGGCTCAATACATCCAGTGCTTCCCGCCCTTCGCGCAGCAATTGCGGGTCGGCCAGATCGGCAGCAGTAAGACGATCGCGGTAGTAACGATCCACCCAGTCATTGAGCGCATTAAACAAGGTATCGTTCATCATCACCGCCGGATTCACCGCCCGGCGTTCTTCTTGTGTCAATACCACCCGCAACCGCAGGCACGCCGGGCCACCGCCATTCGCCATGCTTTCACGTAAATCAAAGACTTTTAGTTCGCTGATCGGGTTGTCAGCGGCAAGGAGTTCATTGAGATAACACCATACTCCGGCGTGTTCCCGACACTCCTGTGGCAGCACCAACATCATGGAACCATCATCGCGGCTCAACAGTTGGCTGTTGAACAGATATGTAGACACCGCATCCGACACGGAAACCTGCGCCGTGGGCACCTCTATTGCCATAAAGCTATTGACCCGAGCACGCAGGTTTGCCAGTAACTGCGCCTGTCGAGCGAACGCCTGTTGATGACAAAACAGCACCTGGCGGTTACTCACGGCAATCACGTCATTATGAAAAACGCCCTGGTCGATAACGTCCGGGTTTTGCTGGGCGAAAATCACCTGTTGGGGATTCACCTGATTCAGCCTTGCCA
This sequence comes from Escherichia sp. WS1152, assembly GCF_046487665.1. Classification (NCBI taxonomy): domain Bacteria; kingdom Pseudomonadati; phylum Pseudomonadota; class Gammaproteobacteria; order Enterobacterales; family Enterobacteriaceae; genus Escherichia; species Escherichia sp. WS1152. The sequence goes on from NZ_JBJQJA010000004.1 coordinate 230,381, forward strand.
CCGCCTCGCTGGCTTCGCGAGTCTGTCGCGCCGGATAACGGGAAGGCCGGGTATCATTGCCTTCTTCTCGCCCGTAGACAAAAAGTTGCATACCCGGTTCACCGTAATGACCGCCGAGACGATTGTGGTTTGCCGCCCCCTCATCATCGAGCAAGGCTACCTGCGGCAACGCCGAATGGACACTAAATTTCTCTTCGTCGTTAAAAATCGCTTTTAACAGCGATTCAGTGACGGGCGCTTCCAGCGAACGGTGAAATTTATTGTTCAGGTTGGCAACGGTGAGATGCACTTTGCCATCCAGCGTATCGGCAGATGGCGCGATCGTTGCCGCATTGGCTACCCACATTGGCGAAGCGGAGCTGACGCTGGAAAGCCAGTGCGGTGCCTGGCGTGCAACTTTTTCCAGTACCTGCTCATCGCTACCACTGAATCCCAACTGACGCAACACCGGAATAAACGGACGCTCGTGCGGCGGGATCACGGCCTGGGGGAATCCCGCATCGGCAAGGGCTTTCATTTTCAGTAAGCCCTGTTTTGCCGCCAGTCGCGGGTTAGACACCTGAAAACGGTGACGGGTAGAGGCTTCATTACCAAACGACAGGCCCGCGTAATGATGCGTCAGCCCTACCAGCCCGTCGAAATTAACTTCCCAGGCGTTCATCGCACCACCTCATCGGAAAAATCCAGTCCGGGGTTAAGCGTTGCGGGCAAAGTTAACGAGTCCGACTCCAGGCTCGCCATAGGCCATGCGCAGTAATCTGCGGCATACCAGGCGCTGGGGCGATGGTTACCGGATGCACCAATGCCGCCGAATGGCGCGGTACTGGCAGCGCCGGTAAGCGGTTTGTTCCAGTTAACAATCCCCGCCCGCGCCTCCAGCAACAGTTGTTCGAATTTTTCCCGCTCGGGGGAAACCAGCCCACAAGAGAGGCCAAAGCGAGTGTTATTAGCCATCCTGATCGCCTCATCGAAGGTGTCATAACGCCAGACGCGCAATAGCGGCCCGAACACCTCTTCATCTGGTACGCCAGCAACGCCTGTCATTTCAATGATCCCCGGCGTCAGCAACGCCTGTCATTTCAATGATCCCCGGCGTCAGCAACGATGTCCCTGCTTGTAATAAGCGCGGCGCAAGCAGGGTTCGTCCGCCCATCGCTTCCAGTACCTGCCAGGCAGTAACCACCTGCTGTGCGGCCTGTTCAGAAATTAGCCCGCCAATAAACGGCTGCGGTTCGTCGTCCCAGTTGCCCGGCGTTAACCTTTGGCTGACGGCAACCAGGCGGGCAAGAAATGCATCGCCCTGCGCTCCACTTTTCAGCAATAAACGGCGGGCGCAGGTGCAGCGTTGCCCGGCTGTGACAAACGCCGACTGAATGGTCAGATGGACAGCGGCATCAATATCCGCCACCTCATCGATAATTAGCGGATTATTACCACCCATCTCAAGGGCAAGAATTTTCTCCGGCTGACCGGAGAGCTGGCGATGCAACTGGTAGCCGGTATTGGCGCTGCCGGTAAACAGCAAACCGTCGAGATCCTCCAGCGCACTCAGCGCCTGACCCGTTTCACGCCCGCCCTGCACCAGGTTCAGCACGCCCGGCGGCAAGCCAGCCTGCTGCCATAAACGCATTACCGCTTCGCCACTCCACGGTGTCAGTTCGCTGGGTTTAAAGATAATGGTGTTACCTGCCAGCAATGCCGGAACGATATGTCCGTTCGGCAAATGACCAGGGAAATTATACGGCCCAAACACCGCCAACACGCCGTGCGGGCGATGTCGCAGGCTCGCCGCGCCGTCCGGCATTTCACTACGCTGCTCGCCGGTACGAACGTGATACGCCTTAATTGATATCGCGATTTTATTGATCATCGCCGTCACTTCGGTTGCCGCTTCCCAGCGCGGCTTGCCGGTTTCTCGGGCAATGATTGCGGTTAATTCGCCTTTATTCCTTTCCAGCAATCCGGCAAAGCGTTCGACAACGGCCTGACGTTCAGCAAATGAGAGCCGCGCCCAGCGCGGAAACGCCGCACGGGCTGCGCGACAAGCCTGCCCGACCTGAGCGGCATCGGCATCATTGCCTTGCCATAACACCTCGCCAGATACCGGATTACGCTTCACGCGCTGTGCGCCCTGGCCCGTTACCCAGTCACCGTTGATCCATAAAGTCATACTGTTTTCTCCTCTGCGCACAGGCGCACCAGACGAACGCGATCCCCTGCGTGGCATTTGAGGGCATCGAGTTGTGCGGCGGTTAAAATCAAACGCTCGGTTGCCGGATCGGTACGCACCAGCACCACGCGGAAATGGTGATAATTTTCATTGGCGACCAGGCAGGCCGGAAAATCGCCCTGCGCAGGCTGCCCTTCTGCCACTTCCACCAGCCGACTTTTACGGATGGCGCGCACGCGGTCGATGTCACACTCAAGCGTCGGCCCACCGTCGAAGATGTCGATATAGTTGCGGTAACGAAAACCTTCTTTCTCCAGCACCGCGCGGGCAGGCGCGGTTTGCGGATGTACCTGACCGATGACGTCCTGGGCTTCCTGGGATAAAAAGTGCGTATAGATCGGATGTTTCGGCATCAGTTCTGCAATAAATGCCTTTTGCCCGGTGCCGCAGAGAAAATCGGCGCGGCTAAAATCCATCGAAAAGAAGCGTTTACCGAGGCTTTGCCAGAACGGTGAATAGCCGTGTTCGTCAATCACCCCGCGCATTTCAGCAACCACTTTGTCATTAAACTTGTCGCGAAAAGCCGCCATAAACATAAAGCGCGATTTCGACAGCAAATAGCCGTTGCCCTCTTTGCGCCAGTCCGGGTCGAGAAACAGCGTGCACAGCTCGCTGCTGCCGGTGTGATCGTTACTGAGAAACAGCGTCGGCAGCGCGTTATAGACATTCAGCTCTTTCGAAGCGTGAACCAGCGTGCCGACGCGATAGTTGTACCAGGGATCGTTCAGCCCAACTGCCACCTCAATGGCACAAATCCCCGCCACGGTGCCTGTCTCGCTATCTTCCAGCACGAACACATAGCCCTGCTCACTTTTGGGCAGTTCGCCTTGCCAGGTTTTGATTGCCCTTTCGATACGCGCCGAAAGCGTGGCTTCATTGGCGGGAAGCGACGTCAGGCCGCCGCCCGTTTTGCTGGCAAGCTGCATCAGCGCCGAGACATCTGAGCGTTCAACGGGACGGATGACCATCATGATGAACCTCCGCTCACAAAGCGTTCACAGGCCGCAGCAAAGCGATCCAGTCCGGTCGTCACCTCTTCTTCGCTGACATTGAGCGCAGGCGCAAAACGCACCACGTTGCCACCCGCAATCAGTACCATCACGCCTGCTTTCGCCGCTTCCTGAGAGATCTGTTTCGCTTGCCCGGCGTAATCGGCATTCAGTACACAGCCAATCAAAAGACCTAAGCCGCGAACTTCACTGAACAAACCGTAGCGGTGATTAATGGTATTAAGACGCTCAACAAACCAGTCGTGACGTTGCTTAACCCCGTTAAGCATCTCTGGCGTATTGATGAGCTCCAGCACTTTGCCTGCCACCGCCGAGGCCAGCGGATTGCCGCCATAGGTGGTGCCATGAGTGCCAACGGTCATCACGCTGGCGCACTCTTCGGTTGCTAACAACGCACCGACCGGGAAACCGCCGCCCAGCGCTTTGGCGGTAGTTAACAGATCAGGCGTCACGCCGTAGTGCATATAGGCATACAGTTCCCCGGTGCGCCCGACGCCGGTTTGTACTTCATCAAAAATCAACAGCGCATTGTGGCGATCACACAATTCACGCAGACCTTGTAAAAATGCGTTGCTGGCTGGCACCACACCGCCTTCCCCCTAGATGGGTTCGACAATCACCGCACAGGTAGAGTCGTCAATCAGCGCGCTGGCAGAGTTAATATCGTTATATGCAGCATGACGGATATCTGGTGGCAGTGGCGCAAAATCCTGTGAATAGGCTGGCTGCCCACCCGCACTAACAGTAAACAGCGTGCGACCATGAAACGCATTTTTAAACGCCACGATACCGCTCTTATGGCTGCCGTAGCGGTCGTGAGCGAATTTACGCGCCAGTTTTAGCGCCGCTTCATTGGCTTCCGCACCGGAGTTACAAAAGAAGACGCGATCGGCAAACGTGGCGTCGATCAATTTTTTCGCCAGTCGCAGTACCGGCTCGTTGGTGTAACCGTTGCCGGTATGCCAGAACTTACTCGCCTGTTCGTTCAGCGCCTCACGCAGTTCCGGATGCGCATGGCCCAGCGCGTTCACCGCAATGCCACCCGCGAAGTCGATATACTCTTTCCCCTGCTGATCCCACAAGCGCGAACCTTCGCCACGTACCGGTATAAACGGTGCCGGAGCGTAAACAGGTATCATCCATTCATCAAAGTTTTCACGCGTAATTGGCTGAGACATAGCGACCTCTACAGTAAATAATTCGTTATTTATATGTTAATAATAAGTAATGTTTGCGCTGTAAATGTAGATTGCAGGGTTCGTGCCAGCCAGTGATAAAAGTGCATAAACCGCGGAGGCTAACTGGAAATCAAGGAGTTATAACCAAACCATATGCATTTAAAGTGCATATTAAGTGAATACGTTTGCGATGTGGGTGAATAAAAAGAATAAAAAACGCAATGTTATGCAGAAGTAAAATATAATTCTGGAATTGTGATCATTGACGAAATTTACTGGAAATTACTGCGCCATTCTGACGCAGCGCGCACCAAAAGCGGGCATTTTTTGCGCCATCGTTGACATCATTAACAACCATCGATCAAATCACTTAACAACAGGCGGTAAGCAAAGCGAAATTCTGCTACCATCCACGCACTCTTTATCTGAATAAATGGCAGCGACTATGAAATTTGTCTCTTTTAATATCAACGGCCTGCGCGCCAGGCCCCACCAGCTTGAAGCCATCGTCGAAAAGCACCAACCGGATGTGATTGGCCTGCAGGAGACAAAAGTTCATGACGATATGTTTCCGCTCGAAGAGGTGGCGAAGCTCGGCTACAACGTGTTTTATCACGGGCAGAAAGGCCATTATGGCGTGGCGCTGCTGACCAAAGAGACGCCGATTGCCGTGCGTCGCGGCTTTCCCGGTGACGACGAAGAGGCGCAGCGGCGGATTATTATGGCGGAAATCCCCTCACCGCTGGGTAATGTCACCGTGATCAACGGTTACTTCCCGCAGGGTGAAAGCCGCGACCATCCGATAAAATTCCCGGCAAAAGCGCAGTTTTATCAGAACCTGCAAAACTACCTGGAAACCGAACTCAAGCGTGAAAATCCGGTGCTGATTATGGGCGATATGAATATCAGTCCTGGCGACCTGGATATTGGCATTGGCGAAGAGAACCGTAAGCGCTGGCTGCGTACCGGAAAATGTTCTTTCCTTCCGGAGGAACGCGAATGGATGGAGAGACTGATGAGCTGGGGGTTGGTCGATACCTTCCGCCATGCGAATCCGCAAACAGCAGATCGTTTCTCATGGTTTGATTACCGCTCAAAAGGTTTTGACGATAACCGTGGTCTGCGCATCGACCTGCTGCTCGCCAGCCAACCGCTGGCAGAATGTTGCGTAGAAACCGGCATCGACTATGAAATTCGCAGCATGGAAAAACCGTCCGATCACGCCCCCGTCTGGGCGACCTTCCGCCGCTAATTTAGCAGCTCTCCTGGCTCAAACTGGGCCAGGAGAATTAACCTTGAGAAAAATCAACAAACTGTCAGTAATGATTTGTTGCCTGCCGTCCTTTGTTATACCGTCTCTGCGTTTTTAGTTGTCTGACCACTTCTCTATTATCAAGTTTGATATAGGAAACTCCACGATGAACGCTGAGCGTAAATTTCTTTTTGCCTGTCTTATTTTTGCGCTGGTCATTTACGCTATCCACGCTTTCGGTTTATTCGATCTGCTCACCGATTTACCCCACTTACAGACACTCATTCGCCAGAGCGGATTGTTCGGTTATAGCCTCTATATTCTGTTATTCATTATTGCCACCCTCTTTCTGTTACCAGGAAGCATACTGGTGATCGCGGGAGGAATAGTTTTTGGCCCGCTCTTAGGGACACTACTCTCATTAATTGCCGCTACGCTGGCCTCCTCGTGCTCATTCCTGCTGGCGCGCTGGCTGGGACGTGATTTACTGCTGAAATACGTTGGCCATAGCCATACCTTCCAGGCCATTGAAAAAGGCATTGCGCGTAACGGTATTGATTTTCTTATTCTGACCCGCTTAATCCCGTTGTTTCCTTACAATATTCAAAATTACGCTTACGGATTAACCACAATCGCCTTCTGGCCTTATATCCTTATTTCGGCACTCACGACCCTGCCCGGTATTGTTATTTATACCGTGATGGCAAGCGATCTCGCCAATGAAGGCATTACGCTGCGCTTTATTTTACAACTCTGTCTGGCGGGCCTGGCGCTGTTTATTCTCGTCCAGCTCGCCAAACTCTACGCCCGACACAAACATGTGGATCTGTCTGCTTCGCGCCGCAACCCACTTACTCACCCAAAAAATGAAGGATAGAACGATGTTGCAACATTATTCAGTGTCATGGAAAAAAGGACTGACTGCACTCTGCTTACTGGCTGTTGCTGGGCTTAGCGGCTGTGATCAAAAAGAGAATGCGGCGGCAAAAGTGGAATACGACGGACTTTCGAACAGCCAACCGCTGCGCGTCGATGCCAATAACCATACGGTAACCATGCTGGTGCAAATTAATGGTCGTTTCCTCACCGACGACACTCGTCACGGTATTGTGTTTAAAGATGGCTCCAACGGACATAAATCGCTGTTTATGGGTTATGCGACCCCGAAAGCATTTTATGAAGCCCTGAAAGAGGCAGGTGGTACGCCGGGCGAAAACATGACGATGGATAATAAAGAAACGACTCATGTCACGGGCAGCAAACTGGATATTTCGGTCAACTGGCAAGGGGCGGCAAAAACGTATTCCTTCGATGAAGTGATTGTTGACAGTAATGGCAAGAAACTGGACATGCGCTTTGGCGGTAATTTAACGGCAGCAGAAGAGAAGAAAACGGGTTGCCTGGTGTGTCTGGATAGCTGCCCGGTCGGCATCGTCAGCAATGCAACATACACTTATGGTGCGGTTGAAAAACGAGGTGAAGTTAAATTCAAAGGCAATGCCTCGGTTCTCCCGGCGGATAACACGCTGGCAACGGTTACCTTTAAAATCACCGAATAAAGCCAGGATAAAGGATGATGAAGATGCAATCGCGAAAAATCTGGTACTACCGTATAACCCTCATCATCCTGTTGTTCGCTATGCTGCTGGCATGGGCGCTGCTTCCCAGCGTCCATGAGTTTATCAATCGCAGCGTTGCGGCGTTTGCCGCCGTGGACCAACAGGGTATAGAACGCTTTATTCAGTCTTACGGCGCACTGGCGGCAGTTGTCTCGTTCTTGTTGATGATTTTGCAGGCCATTGCTGCACCGCTACCTGCGTTTTTGATCACCTTTGCCAATGCGTCGCTGTTTGGCGCGCTCTGGGGCGGCTTGCTGTCGTGGACCAGTTCGATGGCCGGCGCGGCGCTGTGCTTTTTTATCGCCAGAGTGATGGGCCGCGAAGTGGTGGAAAAATTAACCGGCAAAACCGTACTTGACAGTATGGACGGCTTTTTCACTCGCTACGGCAAACACACTATCCTGGTCTGTCGGTTATTGCCTTTTGTCCCTTTCGATCCAATCAGCTATGCTGCCGGTTTGACTTCAATCCGTTTTCGCTCGTTTTTTATCGCCACCGGGCTTGGTCAGTTACCGGCGACTATTGTTTATTCCTGGGCGGGCAGCATGTTAACAGGCGGTACCTTCTGGTTTGTCACCGGACTGTTTATTCTGTTTGCCCTGAGCGTGGTGATTTTTATGGCGAAGAAAATATGGCTTGAGCGCCAGAAGAGGAATGCCTGATGGGTTTACCGCCGCTTAGCAAAATTCCTTTCATTTTACGTCCGCAGGCGTGGCTGCATCGTCGCCATTACGGCGAGGTGCTAAGCCCCATTCGCTGGTGGGGGCGGATCCCGTTTATCTTTTATCTGGTGTCGATGTTTGTTGGCTGGCTGGAGCGCAAACGCTCACCGCTCGATCCGGTAGTACGATCGCTTGTCAGCGCGCGCATTGCGCAAATGTGCCTGTGTGAGTTTTGCGTGGATATCACCAGTATGAAAGTCGCCGAGCGCACCGGCAGCAGCGATAAACTGCTGGCAGTGGCTGACTGGCGGCAAAGCCCGCTCTTCAGCGATGAAGAACGGCTGGCGCTGGAGTACGCCGAAGCCGCAAGCGTCACACCGCCAACGGTCGATGATGCCCTGCGCACCCGACTGGCTGCGCATTTTGACGCTCAGGCGCTCACCGAACTGACGGCATTGATCGGCCTGCAAAATCTGTCAGCCCGTTTTAATTCTGCCATGGACATTCCCGCTCAGGGGCTGTGCCGTATTCCGGAAAAACGTTCTTAAGGAGAGATGATGCGCCATTGTGGGTGGTTGCTGGGATTGTTCTCGCTGTTTTCTCTGGCAACACATGCCAGTGACTGGCAAGAAATTAATAATGAGGCCAAAGGGCAAACTGTCTGGTTTAACGCCTGGGGCGGCGATACCGCAATTAACCGCTATCTCGACTGGGTGAGCGGCGAGATGAAAACCCATTACGCTATAAACCTGAAGATTGTTCGTCTGGCGGATGCCGCAGACGCGGTGAAGCGCATTCAGACCGAAGCTGCTGCCGGACGTAAAACGGGCGGCTCGGTGGATCTGCTCTGGGTGAACGGCGAAAACTTCCGCACCTTAAAAGAGGCCAATTTACTGCAAACCGACTGGGCAGAGACTCTGCCCAACTGGCGCTATGTCGACACACAGCTGCCGGTGCGGGAAGATTTTTCAGTGCCTACAGAAGGGGCTGAATCGCCCTGGGGGGGCGCACAACTGACATTTATCGCCCGCCGCGATGTTACGCCACAGCCACCACAAACGCCGCAAGCCTTACTGGAGTTTGCTAAAGCCAATCCCGGCACGGTTACCTATCCGCGCCCACCGGACTTTACCGGCACGGCGTTTCTTGAACAGTTGCTGATTATGCTGACGCCCGATCCCGCCGCATTAAAAGAAGCGCCGGACGATGCGACTTTCGCCCGTGTCACTGCTCCCTTGTGGCAATATCTTGATGCGCTGCATCCGTATTTGTGGCGCGAAGGAAAGGATTTCCCGCCTTCGCCCGCGCGGATGGATGCTCTGCTGAAATCCGGCACATTGCGCCTGTCGCTGACCTTTAACCCCGCGCATGCGCAGCAAAAAATCGCCAGCGGCGATTTGCCTGCAAGCAGTTACAGTTTTGGCTTTCGCGAGGGGATGATTGGCAACGTGCATTTCGTCACCATTCCTGCCAACGCGAATGCCAGTGCTGCGGCGAAGGTAGTTGCCAATTTCTTGCTCTCACCCGATGCGCAATTGCGTAAAGCAGATCCCGCTGTCTGGGGCGATCCTTCTGTTCTCGATCCGCAAAAACTGCCTGATGGGCAGCGCGAAACATTGCAATCAAGAATGCCTCAAGATCTGCCGCCAGTACTGGCTGAACCGCACGCAGGTTGGGTAAATGCGCTGGAACAAGAATGGCTACACCGTTACGGTACGCATTAATCTTTTTGCTGTGGGCGATGGTGGCGGTGATTTATGCACCGCTGATCCCGGCAGCTCTCACGCTGATATCGCCTGCTTTGTCGTTGACACACTGGCAGGCGTTATTTGCCGATCCACAGTTACCGCAGGCATTACTGGCAACGCTGGTGTCGACAACCATCGCGGCGGTCGGGGCGTTGTTGATTGCCCTGCTGGTGATTGTGGCGCTGTGGCCTGGGCCGAAATGGCAGCGTATGTGCACCCGTCTGCCGTGGCTGCTCGCCATTCCCCATGTGGCTTTTGCCACCAGCGCCCTTCTGCTCTTTGCTGACGGAGGGCTGCTTTATGACTATTTCCCGTATTTCACTCCGCCAATGGACAAATTGGGTATTGGGCTGGGCTTCACGCTGGCGGTGAAAGAAAGCGCATTTCTGCTGTGGATCTTAGCAGCGGTATTGAGTGAAAAACGGCTGTTGCAGCAGGTCATTGTGCTGGATTCGCTGGGTTACAGCCGTTGGCAATGTTTGAACTGGCTGCTGTTGCCCTCCGTTGCTCCTGCACTTGCAATGGCGATGCTGGCGATTGTTGCCTGGTCGCTGTCGGTCGTGGATGTGGCGATTATTCTTGGGCCAGGTAATCCACCGACGCTTGCGGTAATTAGCTGGCAGTGGTTAACCCAGGGCGATACCGATCAACAGATTAAAGGCGCACTCGCCAGCCTGCTGCTGATGCTGTTACTCGCCGCCTACGTTTTGCTGGGCTATCTGCTATGGCGTAGCTGGCGGCGTACTATTCCCCGCGTAGATGGCGTTCGCAAGCTTGCCACGCCTTTATTGCCAGGCATTACGCTGGCGAGTTTTTTACCCTTGACCGGTGTGCTGTGTGTGGTTCTGCTGGCGATCCTCGCGGATCAATCAACGATCAATAGTGAAGCGCTCATCAACAGCCTGACAATGGGGCTGGTGGCGACATTCATCGCTTTGCTCCTGTTACTGCTGTGGCTGGAATGGGGGCCACAGCGTCGCCAGTTGTGGTTATGGTTGCCCATTTTATTACCGGCACTGCCGCTGGTGGCGGGCCAGTACACGCTGGCGCTCTGGCTGAACCTGGATGGGAGCTGGACGGCGGTGGTCTGGGGGCATCTGCTGTGGGTAATACCGTGGATGCTGTTTATCCTGCAACCCGCCTGGCAGCGCATTGATTCACGGTTAATTTTGATTGCGCAAACGCTGGGCTGGTCGCGTGTCAAAATCTTCTTTTACGTGAAATGTCCGTTTATGCTACGCCCTACGCTGATTGCCTTCGCAGTGGGATTTTCAGTCAGTATTGCGCAGTATATGCCGACGCTGTGGCTGGGCGCGGGGCGTTTTCCGACGCTCACCACTGAGGCGGTGGCATTAAGCAGCGGCGGCAGCAACGGTATTCTCGCCGCCCAGGCTTTATGGCAACTGCTATTACCGCTTATTATTTTTGCCCTGACCGCGTTAGTCGCAAAATGGGTAGGTTATGTCAGACAAGGACTCCGCTAATGCTCTGCGTGAAAAATGTTTCGCTACGTTTACCAGAAAGCCGCTTGCTGACAAACGTTAACTTTACGGTGGATAAAGGTGACATTGTCACGTTAATGGGGCCGTCTGGCTGTGGAAAATCCACTCTGTTTTCATGGATGATTGGTGCACTGGCCGGACAGTTTTCTTGTACAGGTGAGCTATGGCTCAATGAGCAACGGATTGACATGCTACCCACCGCACAGCGTCAGATTGGCATTCTTTTTCAGGATGCACTGTTATTTGACCAGTTCAGTGTCGGGCAAAATTTACTGCTGGCGCTACCGGCGACACTTAAGGGGAATGCCCGACGTAATGCCGTGAATGATGCACTTGAGCGTTCAGGCCTTGACGGAGCTTTCCATCAGGATCCTGCCACTTTGTCTGGCGGTCAGCGAGCGCGCGTTGCTCTGCTTCGCGCCCTTCTCGCTCAGCCAAAAGCGTTGCTACTGGATGAGCCATTCAGCCGTCTTGATGTGGCTCTGCGCGATAATTTTCGCCAGTGGGTGTTCAGCGAAGTTCGCGCCCTGGCGATCCCCGTCGTTCAGGTAACGCACGATCTCCAGGATGTTCCTGCTGATAGTTCTGTTCTGGATATGGCTCAGTGGTCAGAAAATTACAACAAACTGCGATAACGCAAAGTTTTTCTCAATGCGTCAGTTCAGAATGGCGCACTCAAAACTACAATGTCGGGATTTTCGATGAAACGTGTTTCTCAAATGACCGCGCTGGCAATGGCTTTAGGGCTGGCTTGCGCTTCTTCGTGGGCCGCTGAACTGGCGAAGCCTCTTACACTTGACCAGCTTCAACAACAAAATGGCAAAGCGATAGATACTCGCCCCAGCGCGTTTTATAACGGCTGGCCACAAACCTTAAATGGCCCTTCTGGTCATGAACCTGCCGCCTTAAACCTCTCTGCTAGCTGGCTTGACAAAATGAGCACCGAACAGCTCAACGCGTGGATCAAGCAACATAACCTGAAAGCCGATGCCCCGGTGGCGCTGTACGGTAATGGCAAAGATGTCGACGCCGTCAAAACGCGACTGCAAAAAGCAGGTTTTACGCATATCTCCATTCTGAGTGACGCGCTAAGCGAACCTTCCCGTCTACAAAAACTGCCGCACTTTGAGCAGCTGGTTTATCCGCAATGGCTGCACGACCTGCAACAAGGTAAAGAGGTTACGGCGAAACCTGCCGGAGACTGGAAAGTCATTGAAGCGGCCTGGGGCGCTCCTAAGCTTTACCTTATCAGCCATATTCCCGGTGCTGACTACATCGATACCAACGAAGTGGAAAGCGAACCGCTGTGGAACAAAGTTTCTGATGAACAACTAAAAGCGATGCTGGCAAAACACGGCATTCGCCATGACACCACGGTCATTCTGTACGGGCGTGACGTATACGCTGCAGCGCGTGTGGCGCAGATTATGCTGTATGCAGGCGTGAAAGATGTGCGCCTGCTGGATGGCGGCTGGCAAACCTGGTCCGACGCGGGACTGCCTGTTGAGCGAGGAACGCCACCGAAAGTGAAAGCGGAACCGGATTTCGGCGTGAAGATCCCGGCACAACCGCAGTTGATGCTCGATATGGAACAGGCCCGTGGACTGCTGCATCGCCAGGATGCATCGCTGGTGAGCATTCGTTCGTGGCCGGAGTTTATCGGTACGACCAGCGGTTACAGCTATATTAAACCAAAAGGTGAAATAGCCGGAGCACGTTGGGGACACGCTGGTAGCGACTCGACGCATATGGAAGATTTCCATAACCCGGATGGCACCATGCGTAGCGCCGATGATATTACCGCTATGTGGAAAGCATGGAATATCAAACCAGATCAGCAAGTTTCATTCTACTGCGGCACCGGCTGGCGCGCGTCCGAAACCTTTATGTACGCACGAGCAATGGGCTGGAATAACGTCTCCGTTTACGACGGCGGCTGGTACGAATGGAGCAGCGATCCAAAAAATCCGGTAGCAACCGGTGAACGCGGCCCGGACAGCAGCAAATAACATTGCAATTACTGACGCTGGAGCGACTTCAGCGTCAGATACCCACTCCACACCCGCGTAAAGGTCGTCATCCAGCACAACGCACCGAAGATCCACGCAAACCACGCAAACCATGCAGGGAATAAACATCCCAGCACAAACAGTAAGATCGTTTCTGTGCCTTCGGTTAATCCCCCCAGATAATAAAACGATTTATGCGCATAACCGGGATTATCAATCTGATGTTTCGCCGCCAGCGCAGCAAAGGCGAGAAAACTGCTGCCCGTACCGATAAACGCAAACAACAACCAGCCGCCTGCCAGCGCATTTTGCTCCGGTGCAGCAAGAATAAAACCAAACGGCACCAGCGCGTAAAAGAGAAAATCGAGAGAAATATCAAGAAAGCCGCCCGCGTCGGTAAGCCCTCTGCGCCGCGCCAGTGCGCCATCCAGACCATCAAGCAGACGATTCAACAAAATGACGACAAGCGCCGCCAGATACCAGCCCAGAGCCAGAAACGGCAGAGCCAGCACGCCGATGGCAAATCCCACTAATGTTAAACCATCTGGCGTAATGCCCGGTTTATCAAGAACCCGCACGCACTGATGCAACAACGGTTTAATCCGGGGATGAAGATGGCGGTCTAGCACAGGCACTCCTTAAATATAAAGCCTTTCTAATTGAGCAACAGTGCGGATATTATGGCATTTTTCGCTTATCTGCCCGTGTGTAATTTATGAAAATGATTGAAGTTGTTGCCGCCATCATTGAACGTGATGGCAAAATTTTACTCGCGCAACGCCCCGCCCAGAGCGATCAGGCGGGATTATGGGAGTTTGCCGGTGGTAAAGTCGAGCTGGATGAAAGCCAGCAGCAGGCGCTGGTGCGTGAGTTAAACGAAGAATTGGGCATCGAAGCAACTGTGGGTGAGTATGTTGCCAGCCATCAGCGAGAAGTTTCGGGGCGGATTATCCATCTTCATGCCTGGCACGTACCCGACTTCCACGGGACGTTACAGGCACATGAACATCAGGCGCTGGTCTGGTGCTCACCTGAAGAGGCGCTGCAATATCCGCTGGCTCCTGCTGACATTCCATTATTAGAGGCGTTTATGGCTTTACGCGCCGCCAGACCAGCGGATTAGTGCTAAGGGTTTTGTCATCCCGCTGGCATTGCAGCAGTATTCCTTCGGCTTTAATTACCGCCCCTTCAGAATAATTTTTATCCTGATAAACGCAGCACTGAGTACAGGGCTGCGCTGACTGCCCGCCTGAACTGAACACTTCTGGCGGTACGTTTACCTCCACGTCCGGACGATAATGCGGGTTAGCCAGTGCAATTAATGGAAATGCTAATACTACGGCGAACAATGCTCGACTCACAGGGAACTCCTTAACGTTATTGTCTCTGCTACTGATAACGGTAGCCGGGTGGCAAAACTTTAGCGTCTGAGTTATCGCATTTGGTTATGAGATTACTCTCGTTATTAATTTGCTTTCCTGGGTCATTTTTTTCTTGCTTACCGTCACATTCTTGATGGTATAGTCGAAAACTGCAAAAGCACATCACATAAACAACATAAGCACAATCGTATTAATATATAAGGGTTTTATATCTATGGATCAGACATATTCTCTGGAGTCATTCCTCAACCATGTCCAAAAGCGCGACCCGAATCAAACCGAGTTCGCGCAAGCCGTTCGTGAAGTAATGACCACACTCTGGCCTTTTCTTGAACAAAATCCAAAATATCGCCAGATGTCATTACTGGAGCGTCTGGTTGAACCGGAGCGCGTGATCCAGTTTCGCGTGGTATGGGTTGATGATCGCAATCAGGTACAGGTCAACCGTGCATGGCGTGTGCAGTTCAGCTCTGCCATCGGCCCGTACAAAGGCGGTATGCGCTTCCATCCGTCAGTTAACCTTTCCATTCTCAAATTCCTCGGCTTTGAACAAACCTTCAAAAATGCCCTGACTACTCTGCCGATGGGCGGTGGTAAAGGCGGCAGCGATTTCGATCCGAAAGGAAAAAGCGAAGGTGAAGTGATGCGTTTTTGCCAGGCGCTGATGACTGAACTGTATCGCCACCTGGGCGCGGATACCGACGTTCCGGCAGGTGATATCGGGGTTGGTGGTCGTGAAGTCGGCTTTATGGCGGGGATGATGAAAAAGCTCTCCAACAATACCGCCTGCGTCTTCACCGGTAAGGGCCTTTCATTTGGCGGCAGTCTTATTCGCCCGGAAGCTACCGGCTACGGTCTGGTTTATTTCACAGAAGCAATGCTAAAACGCCACGGTATGGGTTTTGAAGGGATGCGCGTTTCCGTTTCTGGCTCCGGCAACGTCGCCCAGTACGCTATCGAAAAAGCGATGGAATTTGGTGCTCGTGTGATCACTGCGTCAGACTCCAGCGGCACTGTAGTTGATGAAAGCGGATTCACGAAAGAGAAACTGGCACGTCTTATCGAAATCAAAGCCAGCCGCGATGGTCGAGTGGCAGATTACGCCAAAGAATTTGGTCTGGTCTATCTCGAAGGCCAACAGCCGTGGTCTGTACCGGTTGATATCGCCCTGCCTTGCGCTACCCAGAACGAACTGGATGTTGACGCCGCGCATCAGCTTATCGCCAATGGCGTTAAAGCCGTCGCCGAAGGGGCAAATATGCCGACCACCATCGAAGCGACTGAACTGTTCCAGCAGGCAGGCGTACTGTTTGCACCGGGTAAAGCGGCTAATGCTGGCGGTGTAGCAACGTCAGGCCTGGAAATGGCACAAAACGCTGCGCGCCTGGGCTGGAAAGCCGAGAAAGTTGACGCACGTTTGCATCACATCATGCTGGATATCCACCATGCCTGTGTTGAGCATGGTGGTGAAGGTGAGCAAACCAACTACGTGCAGGGCGCGAACATTGCCGGTTTTGTGAAGGTTGCCGATGCGATGCTGGCGCAGGGTGTGATTTAAGTTGTAAATGCCTGATGGCGCTACGCTTATCAGGCCTACAAATGGGCACAATTCATTGCAGTTACGCTCTAATGTAGGCCGGGCAAGCGCAGCGCCCCCGGCAAAATTTCAGGCGTTTATGAGTATTTAACGGATGATGCTCCCCAGGGAACATTTCTTATGGGCCAACGGCATTTCTTACTGTAGTGCTCCCAAAACTGCTTGTCGTAACGATAACACGCTTCAAGTTCAGCATCCGTTAACTTTCTGCGATAGCAGCAGATATGCCAGTAAAGAAATCCCATTAGACTATTTTTTTGATCATCTTCTTCGCTTTCGAACAACTCGTGCGCCTTTCGAGAAGCAAGCATTATATAATGCCAGGCCAGTTCTTCTTCAATTGTCCCGTTTTGAAAAGCTGTGCTTGATATCGAGATCATCCATGATAATTCCGCCGCCCATATTAGCTTCGCCGAGGATTTACCGGAGCGATTATTAGCGCAATCAGAGATATAATCTGAGGGAAAAACAGCAAATTTATTCAACAAGGCGATAACCTGCTCTGGGGCTTCCTCCATGTTTGCTTTAAAGGTATTGGCTCCATGGTCGCCAGAAAGAAAATGCTCCATTAAGGCACAATAACTTTCGCTATCTTCGATACCCCATTGATCCTCTAAAGACTCGCGTCTTTTACTAATGATATTGATCGAGTCAAAAGGAAGCACATGATATTGGAAGGTATCTTTGCCAGGTTCAGGCTTTCGCGGCCAGAACTCCAGCGTTTCAGACCATTGCTTATGATAGAATCGATAAGGTGCGATCAATTGTAGCGCCTGTAACTTCTCGATACTGAGCGGCTCAATACCTTTAGCCTGATAATAATGCAGTTGTTCTTTTTTTGCTTTAAAACCGGCCCGAACAATAAGCCCCATCATAATTAATAGATAAAGAAAAGAGCATCCCGCAGTAATCAGGCCTCTTTCATTCAAACCGTTGGATGTTATCGCTGCGAATACAAACATTACAGCGACAACACATGTTAAATAACCTCCCCACTTACAAAGCAGCATGGCCTTATTTTCTTTAATCATCCGTTCAAAATTACTATTAAATATTTCCCAGCCATTAAAAGAATACTTCTCGCTCCCAGGATGGTTTTGTAATAAAACTTTTTTCATCACATTCCCTGTTATTACATACTTTAGAGGCGATAATTTTATCCATGCAAAAAAATATCCAACGAATTTTCTTGATCCGCTGGATATTTCAGAATATGACTCGAATAGCACGAAAGATTCGCTCGCTTACGCTATCGCCCCGCTTCCGGCTTCATCTGCTGGCGGACTTTTTTTCGCACTACGTTTACGCGGTGCAGCCTTTTTCTTATCAGCACTGCCACCACTGCCCGGAGCCACAATGCCGCGAAACTGCCGCACCGGAGTACGTTTGGCTTGATCAATAAGCTGATATAGCGTCCCCACCAGCGGCTGCATAAAGTCCTGATAGCGACACTGCTTTTCGCTGATTTGCGTCAGCACTGATTCCCAGTGCGCGGTCATGTCCGGTCGCGTAGCCATCTCCGGCAGCGAATGGAATAGCGCTTTTCCGGCGTCGGTAGAGTGGATATAGCGCCCTTTTTTGGTCAGGAAACCACGCTTGAACAACAGTTCAATAATCCCGGCACGCGTTGCTTCTGTCCCCAGGCCATCGGTCGCACGAAGGATCTTTTTCAGATCTTTGTCCTGCACAAAGCGCGCGATCCCGGTCATCGCCGAAAGCAGTGTTGCATCGGTAAAATGGCGAGGCGGCTGGGTTTGCCGCTCTACCACTTCACCTTTTTCACACAGCAACTCATCGCCTTTCGCCACCACAGGCAGTGGCGTGCCGTCGTTTTCTTCATCGCGCTCTTTGCTGCCTAACAGCGCGCGCCAACCTGCTTCAGCAAGAAAACGCGCTTTAGCGACAAATTTGCCTTTGGCAATGTCCAGTTCGATAACACACTTGCGGAACACCGCATCCGGGCAGAACTGCATCAAGTACTGACGGGCAATAAGGTTATAGACCTTCGCTTCGTTCTCCGTCAGGTTGATCGCAGAACTCCGTGCGGTCGGGATGATGGCGTGGTGCGCATCGACCATTTTGTCATCCCAACAGCGGTTGCGTATATCTGGATCTACCACTGGCTGCGGCAACAGATCTGGTGCATGAACGCTGATGGCATTCATCACCGCGTGGCGTCCGGCAAAATGTTCTTCTGGCAAATAGCGACAATCGGAACGCGGATAAGTGATTAGCTTGTGCGTTTCGTACAGCTTCTGGCAGATATCAAGCACGTTCTGCGCACTCAGACCAAAACGTTTTGCCGCTTCAATCTGCAACGCCGAAAGCGAAAACGGCAGCGGCGCGGATTCTGATTCCCGTTTATCGTTATAGCTGGTGACAATAGCCGGTTGACCACTAATGCGGTTAACCACATGTTCTGCCAGTGGACGATGTAACAAGCGCCCTTCTTCATCCTGGTACGGTTCACACGCTTCGCTCGGTTGCCAGATAGCGGTAAACCGCTCATCGGCAGGTGTCACGATATGTGCTTTGACTTCAAAGAAGTCTTTCGCCACGAAGTTTTCAATCTCTTCATCGCGGCGCACCACCAGCCCAAGCACGGGCGTCTGCACGCGTCCCACAGAAAGTACGCCCTGATAACCGGCATTGCGACCGAGAATGGTATACGCACGGGTCATATTGATGCCGTACAGCCAGTCGGCACGCGCTCGCGCCAGCGCAGAAACGCACAGCGGTACAAACTCACTGTTGGAACGAAGACGGTCGATCGCCCGCTCAACCGCCTGCGGGTTCAGGTCGTTTATCAAGCAACGCTGCACCTGCTGGCGCTTTTCCGGTGCCAGTTGTAGATAGTCCAGCACTTCATCCACCAGCAGTTGCCCTTCGCGATCCGGGTCCCCGGCGTGAACGATTTCGCTGGCTTCATGCAGGTACCGTTTGATGACGTTAAGTTGTTTGGTCACGGAGGGTCGGGGCTGTAATTGCCACTTTTCCGGGACAATCGGCAAATCCGCAAGATTCCAGCGCGCATAGCGGCTGTCGTAGGCGTCTGGCTGCGCCTGCTCAAGCAGGTGACCGATACACCAGGTCACCACCTGACCATTACCGCACTCGATAAAGCCATCGCCTTTACGGTGCGGTTTGGGCAGGACATCAGCAATGGCGCGCGCCAGACTCGGTTTTTCGGCAATAAACAACCGCATTGAATTAACGGATCTCAACCATGGCACGACCGCCGCGCGCTGGCACCAGTTCGCCAATCGCCGTCAGTTCAATGCCAAACTCGGCGGCTGTAGCTTTAACCTCATTTTCTGCTTCCGGCATGACCGCCAGCAGCAAACCGCCAGAAGTTTGCGGATCGCACAGCAAATCGCGCACTTCACGCGGCATTTCACCCATCAGATGACCGTAGCTGGCAAAGTTACGTTCGGTGCCGCCAGGCACTGCACCCAACTTAATGTACTCTTCAACCCCCGGCAATTTCGGGATCGCGTCATAGTCAACACGCGCCTGCACACCTGCGCCCTGACACATTTCGCTCAAATGGCCCAGCAGGCCAAAGCCCGTTACGTCGGTCATCGCTTTTACGCCTTCAATGTTGGCAAAGGACGCGCCTGCGATGTTCATCCGGCACATCACTTCCGTCGCCAGTCCCTGATGTTCTGGTTTCAGCAGTGATTTTTTCTCAGCCGTGGTAAGAACGCCGATCCCCAGCGGTTTCGTCAGGAACAGTTTGCATCCGGCTTGTGCGGTACTGTTTTTCTTCACCCGCTCGGTCGGTACGATCCCCGTTACCGCCAGACCAAAAATCGGCTCCGGCGCATCGATGGAGTGACCGCCAGCCAGCGCAATACCCGCCTGACGGCATGCATAGCGTCCACCTTCGGTTACTTCGCGGGCAATTTCTGGGGAAAGTTTGTTAATCGGCCAGCCGAGGATCGCAATCGCCATAATCGGTTTGCCCCCCATCGCGAAGATATCGCTGATGGCGTTAGTCGCCGCAATGCGGCCAAAATCGAAAGGATTATCAACGATCGGCATAAAGAAGTCGGTAGTACTGATAACGCTGGTGCCATTGCCCAGATCGTACACCGCCGCATCGTCGCGGGTTTCATTACCCACAAGCAAATTCGGATCAACAAACTTCGCCTGCTCACTGTGCAGGATGGTTTCCAACACTTTTGGGGAAATTTTACAGCCGCAACCAGCTCCGTGGCTGTATTGGGTCAAACGAATCGAGTTCTCGCTCATGGACATCTCCTGTCAATGCAATCCGGGTATGGTAACCCTCATTCCGTGAAGTGATAAGTGAGAGTGTCTGAATTCCTGCGCCTTTGCTCACAATCCAGACAGTTTCGCGACAATTATCAGAAATAAGTCACAAACGGCGTCGGGTCCGGGACGTTTATCGACGTAGATGCTTTCAACTGCGGCGTACCGAGGTAGAGAAAACCGACAATTTTATCCTGCTCACGGCAACCGAATGCTTCACGCACTACCGGGCTTTCAGTTAATGCGCCACTGCGCCAGATGCCGCCAAAACCCTGGGCAACGGCTGCCATTTGCATCGCCATGACCGCGCATCCGGCAGACATTTCCTGTTCCCAGCGCGGGACTTTATGATTTTCTTCGCATTTCGCCACCACCGTGATGATGAGCGGTGCGCGGAACGGCGCATTACGCGCTTTGTCGATGGCTTTGTCATCACTACCGGCAGCAATCGCCCCCTGCTCCAGTACGGCGCTGAAACGCTCGCGCCCTTCCCCTTCAATCACAAAAAAATGCCACGGTTGCATGGACTTATGGTCCGGCGCACGCATACCCGCACGCAGGATGTTTTGCAGTTGTTCACCCGTTGGCGCGGGTTCAGCCAGGCGGGAGGCGCTACGGCGATTGATCAATAGTTCGAGTGCATCCATTTGATTAACTCCTGTCATGATATTTATTCACAAAATTAACACGAGAGTGGATTTTGTTACAGCACAGTCCGCAATTCCTGCTGACAAGTGTCGGTTGGGTCATTACGATAACCACATCTATTGCGCCTGTGACAGGTGTGACCTTAAGTTGGGAGAATACATGCGAACCCTTTGGCGATTTATTGCCGGATTTTTTAAATGGACGTGGCGTCTGCTGAATTTCGTCCGTGAAATGGTACTTAACCTGTTCTTTATTTTTCTCGTGCTGGTTGGTGTGGGGATCTGGATGCAGGTCAGTGGTGGTGATTCGAAAGAAACGGCCAGTCGTTGTGCACTGCTGCTGGACATTTCTGGTGTGATCGTCGATAAACCCGACAGTTCTCAGCGGTTTAGTAAATTAAGCCGCCAACTACTTGGTGCCAGTTCCGATCGTCTGCAGGAAAACTCACTGTTTGATATCGTCAACACCATTCGCCAGGCGAAGGACGACCGCAATATCACCGGTATCGTGATGGATCTGAAAAACTTCGCAGGCGGCGACCAGCCGTCTATGCAGTACATCGGCAAAGCCCTGAAAGAGTTTCGTGACAGCGGGAAACCGGTTTATGCCGTTGGCGAGAACTACAGCCAGGGGCAATATTATCTCGCCAGTTTCGCCAATAAAATTTGGCTGTCACCGCAAGGCGTGGTTGATCTGCACGGTTTTGCTACCAACGGTCTGTACTACAAATCGTTGCTGGATAAGCTGAAAGTTTCCACCCATGTGTTCCGTGTGGGTACGTATAAATCTGCCGTTGAACCATTTATTCGTGATGATATGTCACCGGCAGCCCGCGAAGCTGACAGCCGCTGGATTGGTGAGCTGTGGCAAAACTATCTGAATACTGTTGCCGCTAACCGGCAGATCCCTGCTCAGCAGGTATTCCCTGGGGCGCAAGGGCTACTGGCTGGCTTAACCAAAACGGGTGGCGATACTGCGAAGTACGCGCTGGAAAACAAACTGGTCGACGCGCTGGCAACGAATGCCGAAATTGAAAAAGCCCTGACCAAAGAGTTTGGCTGGAGCAAGGCTGATAAAAATTATCGCGCCATCAGTTATTACGATTACGCATTGAAAACGCCGGCAGATACCGGTGACAGCATCGGTGTCGTCTTCGCTAATGGCGCAATTATGGATGGCGAGGAAACTCAGGGGAATGTTGGCGGTGATACCACTGCGGCACAAATCCGCGACGCTCGCCTTGACCCGAAAGTGAAAGCGATTGTCCTGCGTGTTAATAGCCCAGGCGGCAGCGTTACCGCGTCTGAAGTGATTCGCGCTGAACTGGCAGCAGCCCGGGCAGCGGGTAAGCCTGTGGTTGTATCGATGGGCGGCATGGCGGCATCTGGTGGTTACTGGATTTCCACGCCAGCTAATTACATTGTGGCTAACCCCAGCACCCTGACCGGTTCTATCGGTATCTTCGGCGTGATCACCACCGTAGAAAATAGTCTGGATTCGATTGGTGTTCATACTGATGGTGTCTCAACTTCACCGCTGGCGGATGTTTCTATCACCAAGGCACTGCCGCCGGAAGCGCAGCAGATGATGCAGTTAAGCATTGAGAATGGCTATAAACGCTTTATCACGCTGGTTGCTGATGCGCGTCATTCGACGCCGGAGCAGATTGATAAAATCGCCCAGGGCCACGTCTGGACCGGTCAGGACGCAAAAGCTAACGGGCTGGTCGATAGTCTCGGGGATTTCGATGATGCGGTTGCCAAAGCAGCAGAGCTGGCAAAAGTGAAACAGTGGCATCTGGAATACTACGTTGATGAACCGACCTTCTTCGACAAAGTGATGGACAACATGTCTGGTTCTGTCCGGGCAATGTTGCCAGATGCGTTCCAGGCCATGTTACCTGCACCGCTGGCCTCGGTAGCCTCTACCGTTAAAAGTGAAAGCGACAAGCTGGCGGCGTTTAACGACCCACAAAACCGTTATGCGTTTTGCCTGACCTGCGCCAACGTGCGTTAAGTCTTGTACTGAGTGGCCGACAGATCGTCGGCCATATTTTTAATCCTCTTCCCGCTGTCTCGCCCCATATTTCCTTATCCGCATAGTATCAGGTGCGCTCCCCCTGCCTCACGTATATACTTTTGCTCTTTCGATATCATTCATATCAATATCATGCAAAAGAAATCAATTTACGTCGCCTACACGGGCGGGACCATCGGGATGCAGCGTTCCGAGCAGGGTTATATACCGGTGTCAGGTCATCTACAACGCCAACTGGCGCTGATGCCGGAATTCCATCGTCCGGAGATGCCAGATTTCACCATTCATGAATATACGCCGCTGATGGATTCTTCAGACATGACGCCGGAAGACTGGCAGCATATTGCTGAAGATATTAAAGCGCACTATGACGACTATGATGGTTTTGTCATTCTGCACGGCACCGATACGATGGCATATACCGCCTCTGCGCTGTCGTTCATGCTCGAAAATCTCGGTAAACCGGTCATTGTGACAGGGTCACAAATCCCGCTGGCTGAGTTACGCTCTGACGGACAAATTAATCTGCTGAATGCGTTGTACGTTGCGGCGAATTATCCGATCAACGAAGTAACGCTCTTTTTCAATAACCGATTGTATCGCGGCAACCGCACTACCAAAGCCCATGCCGATGGTTTTGATGCGTTTGCCTCTCCAAACCTTCCTCCGTTACTGGAAGCAGGTATCCATATTCGTCGTTTGAATACGCCACCCGCCCCGCACGGTGAAGGGGAATTAATCGTTCATCCAATCACCCCACAACCAATTGGCGTAGTGACGATTTATCCAGGGATTTCTGCTGACGTCGTGCGCAATTTTCTGCGCCAACCGGTGAAAGCATTGATTCTGCGCTCATATGGCGTGGGTAATGCGCCACAAAACAAAGCCTTCCTGCAGGAATTACAAGAAGCCAGCGATCGCGGTATTGTGGTGGTCAACCTGACACAATGTATGTCCGGTAAAGTGAATATGGGTGGTTATGCCACCGGTAACGCCCTCGCCCATGCTGGCGTTATTGGCGGTGCAGATATGACTGTAGAAGCCACGCTAACCAAACTGCATTACCTGCTTAGCCAGGAACTGGATACTGAAACCATTCGCAAGGCCATGAGCCAAAACCTGCGCGGCGAACTGACGCCAGATGATTAAGGAGACTGCAATGCCCCCTCGCGCCCTGTTACTGGTCGATTTACAAAATGATTTCTGTGCTGGTGGCGCGCTCGCCGTGCCGGAAGGTGACAGTACGGTGGATGTCGCTAACCGCCTGATTGACTGGTGCCAGTCGCGCGGTGAAGCGGTTATCGCCAGTCAGGACTGGCACCCGGCGAATCACGGCAGTTTTGCCAGCCAGCACGGTGTAGAGCCTTATACGCCAGGCCAACTCGACGGTTTGCCACAAACCTTCTGGCCAGATCACTGTGTGCAGAACAGTGAAGGCGCACAATTACATCCGTTACTGAACCAAAAAGCGATCGCAGCGGTGTTCCATAAAGGCGAAAATCCTTTAGTTGACAGTTACAGTGCCTTTTTTGATAACGGCCGTCGGCAGAAAACCTCTCTCGATGACTGGTTACGCGATCATGAAATCGATGAATTGATCGTTATGGGCCTGGCTACTGACTATTGCGTGAAGTTTACCGTGCTGGACGCGTTACAGTTAGGTTATAAGGTAAACGTGATTACCGATGGTTGTCGTGGCGTGAATATCCAGCCCCAGGACAGTGCGCACGCGTTTATGGAGATGTCAGCAGCTGGGGCAACGCTATATACGCTGGCAGACTGGGAAGAGACGCAGGGGTAATTTTACGCTGGCCTACAATTCTGTACTGGCATTGTAGGCCAAATAAAACACGTCAGTGGCACATCTGGCAATTGATGCCATCAACGAAAGATTTAATTCACCTCAGAAATCTCTTCCAACGACACCTTTCGCGTTTCGATGCCAAAAATGGAGAGAACCAGCGCACAGAGCAATAACATGACACCAAGTACCATAAACACCGTGATCGACCCATAATGTGTTAATAATGCCGCAACGCCATAGGGCGTGAAGACTGCGACGATCCGTCCGACGGCATTAACGAAACCCGAACCGCGCAGGCGTAAATGCGTTGGCCAAAGCTCCGGGATATAAACCGCCGACGCGAAGCAAACATACATGTATAAAAAGAATATCATCACCAGGCCATAGATTAAAATCGCCCACTCTGTAGTCTGAATTGAATAGATATAGCCTAACACGGCAATAATAATAAGTAAGGTGGAGCCAAATAACCGACGAGGAAAATGATCAATAATTAATGCCGCAATAAATATTCCTACCGGAGCGCCAATCATAATAACAGCGGTCATTAATATTGATTTATCGACATCAATGCCGGAGTTAACAAATATGGTCGGTATCCATACGGTGATGGTATAAAGCGAAATGTTCATTGCAATTAAAACAGTAATCGCGACTAATGTACGTCGTAACATTTCACCTTTAAACAGGAGCCAGAAAGTACCCTTGATTACTTTAACCTTGCTGTTGCTCTGATACGAAGTAAGCGGGGGTAAACGAATACTCTTCTCTCTTTCAATTTGCTGCTCTACTTCACGAAGTTGGCTTTCTGCACCTGCGATTTGCCCTTTCCCTGCCAGCCATCGTGGCGACTCAATAAAGTATTTACCTGAAAGAAACCAGGCTAACAGTATGCCAATACCACCCAGCAGAAACATTATCCGCCAACTAAAAAAAGCGATAACCACCACACCTATCGCCGCAGACAGCATGGGCGACCAGTTACCAACAAATGAGAGCCGCGCGGACCATTTTCCACGCACCGTCGCGGGGATAAACTCCGTAAATGAGGCATAGCCAACCATAATCAGCGCCCCCATTCCTGTTCCCATCAGGAAGCGAAAGAAGATGAGCCAGTACATATCAGGGACAAAAGCGGCCCCTGTTGCAGCAATACCGACGATGAGAAGATTTATGCGAAACGCCCTGCGCCGCCCAAAGTAATCACCGATGAACCCACCGGTAAGAGAGCCGATGAAATAACCAAACATTAATGCCGAGGTAAAGGCGGCATTGAGGAAATTATTTGACCATCCATTGCTTACCAGCTTTGCTAAGACGACATTACCGGAGTAACTCAAAAACCCTGTTAATAACAGACTAAAGCTTATAATACCAAATATACGATAATGAAACCGGGCCAAAGGCAAGCGGTCCAGTCTTGCGCCAATTTGATCATATTGTTCCATTGGGTGCCTCGGATTTGCTAAAAAAGGTAGCAATTGCGGCAAATTCACTTGCCGCATCTTTATCATCATTTTATTTCCAGGCGCAGGAACAAATAATATTGACAACGTGTGCTTAAATTACCACACCAGCTGGATATTATTGTCTTTGCAAAATGCTATCCACTCTGCACCCGGTGATTTATCAGTTATTATGTAATTAATATGACTAAAGTCAGCTAACTGGACAAAAGCTTTGCGATCAAACTTAGAGTGATCAACCAATAACGCAACTTCTGTCGCCTGACGGATCATTGTCTTTTTGATTTCAGCTTCCGCTTCATTAGAGTCCAGCGCGCCGCTGTTAATATCAAGACCTTTACAACTCATTACCATGATATCGACATGGTAGCGGCTGATGATCTCTTTAGTAATTCTTCCTTGCAGTGAAAGTGTATTTTTGTTTAGTTCCCCACCCGTTGAAACGACTTTAATTTCTGACTGAGCCAGAACATGAATCGCTTCCGCCGAGTTGGTTAGCAACGTCAGGTCACTACGGTCCTGTAACAATTTGAGCAATTCCATTACGGTACTACTGGAATCGGCTGCCATGGTGGTTTTATTGTCGATAAAGGGTAGTGCCTTGCGTGCAATAAGCTGCTTCTCTTCATAAAACGATGAAGCGCGCTTATAAAAATGGATATTCTCCGTCAACATCGCTGTATTTAAAACAGCACCACCATAGGTTCTGGTCAAAAAGCCTTCATCTTCCAGCTTCTCAAGATCGCGGCGAATGGTTTCTTCGGTTACCTGAAAAATCCCACTCAAATTTGAGACTGTCACCTTTTTATCGTTGGCAACCATTTGCTTAATTGCCTGAATCCTGTCTTTTGCCGCCACGATTACACCCCTGTATCTTTTTACATCACATTAGCGCGATTATCGCATAACCGATGTTTACTTTCAAAATAACCTGTTTGAATCACAGATTTTCATCACAGTTTTCACAGAAACAGAGGTGAATCGTGTTGAGTATTTAACGCTCCAGGGCCTCTGCCATTTCCCTCATCAATGTTGCGTCTGCATCCGATAAGTTGATATTCAGTGCTGCGACATTTTCGCGTACCTGTTCCGGTGCAGTAGCCCCACTAAGAATGGAGATTAAATCACTCTGTTTTAATATCCACGCCAGTGCCAGAGTGGGAATTGTGCACTGATATCGAGCACAAAGTGGCTGCCACTGTTCAAGCATATCAATCACTTTCAGCATGTTTTCACGCTGGAACCAGACTTTATTTGCCCGAGCGCCGCCCGGAACGTAATCACGAGTGATGGTGCCGGTCAACAATCCCTGCTCTAGCGGGGAATAAACCTGAACCACAATGCCATTATCACGACATAGCGGCAGCAGTTCGTTTTCCATTGCCCGGTCGAGGATACTGTATTTCGCCTGAATAATATCCAGTTCACCATATTGCAGATACTCGCGGATATGGTCGGCATCGACGTTAGCAGCGCCTATAGCGCGAATTTTCCCTTCAGCCTTTAACTCATTAAGCACTGCGACAGTTTCAGCGATCGGCGTATAAAATGGCGGCACCGACTGCCAGTGCGTCATGTAGATATCGATGTAATCAATACCCAGACGTTGCAAGCTGGCTTCTACCTCTTCGCGGATAGATTCCGGGGAAAGGTTTTTATACAACTGCCGATCGCCAACTTTGTTGAATAAACTTCCTTTTCGTTCCCAGACAATGCCGCATTTGGTTTCTACTACAACCTGTTCACGGGGCAGTTTTTTTAACGCCTGACCGACGATAACTTCACTATTGCCAAAATTATATCCTGGTGCAGTATCAATCAGATTAATGCCGCAACGATGGGCTTCAAGAATCGTATCAATACATATTTGCCGATCGAGATCGCCATTCCATGCAGGACCGCCGCCAATGGCCCATGTCCCCAACCCCATTCGCGAAAGCGTAATATCCGTTGTGCCTAAAGGTATCTTTTTCATTTGCCTTCATTATCCTTCGTATTCTTCCAGCAATTGTTCGACCAGCTTTCTGTTTTTTACGCCGGTGGTGGCACCGACGCTTAGAACCGAGATAGCCGCCGTTGCATTGGCAAAGCGTGCGCATTCACGCAGATTTTTGCCTTCTAACAGTGCCGCAATAAAACCTGAAGCAAAGTTATCGCCCGCGCCAATGGTGTCGATGGCGGTTATTCCTGCGACCGCCGGCACCTTCATCGTCATGTCACCACGCTTGATAAAGCAGCCGTCTTTACCCGTTTTAATCACCACCGTTTTTACGCCGCACGCAAGAAAGCAGTCAGCAATTTCATCCAGTGTCTCTTTCCCGGTGAGTAATTTTGCCTCGGCATAATTAGGAAACAGATAATCGACATAACTCAATGCTTCGCAAATATCATCCAGCGTTTCATTCAACCGCGGTTTGATCATATCGGCACAGATAATCATCTGCCGGGCTTTAGCTTGCGTAAAAATTTCTGTTAGCGCTTTACCATCCAATAGTGGACTGTTGAAAATACTGGCCAGTGATAATAATTTTGCCTGGGAAAACCGAGCAAAATCAACATCGTCAATATTCAATTTCCACAGACTGCCGTTACGGTTTGTGACAAACGTCCGCTCGCCATCCTCCGTCACCAGTCCAACATTAATAGAGGTATCTATGCTGACGTCCTGTTTCAGGCTTTGAATATCAATATTCTCTTTGCGGCAATGGTCGAGAATAAATTGTCCTGCGGCATCTTTACCAACACGCCTCATTAATGCTGTACGATGGCCCAGACGAGAAATAATTGTTGCTTCATTTATTGCATCACCCCCGGTGGTCATTGCGATTCTTTCAAGAGGATAAGAATCCACATCAAAGATATTTTTACTGACCGGTTGCAATGGAATATCAACAATAGCGGCACCTATACAAATAACGTCGAGATTATCCATATCATTATTCCGCTTTGCCATCAGAACCGAACAGTTTAATTTTTTCCAATGCCCGTTCTTTTACAGCTTTACGTACTTCACGTTCTAAATGCAGGAAAGGCTGATCCTGGTTTTCTTTCACTGCGACCATTGCGGCCTGACAGAGCTCCGTATGGATGTTGATTTTCGCGATACCCAACGAAATTGCAGTTTTAATGTCGGCATCACTGATCCCCGATGCGCCATGCAAAACCAGCGGAACAGACACGGCATCGCGTACGCGTTTGACGACCTCAAAGTTCAATTGTGGCTCTGACGTATAAACCCCATGCTGGTTGCCGATGGCGACAGCCAATGAGTCACAGCCCGTACGTTCAACAAATTCAGCCGCCTGGTCAGGATCGGTATAGTGATAGCCCGCCAGCGCTTCCTCATAAACGGTTTCATTACCGACATGCCCTAATTCCGCCTCTACCGGAATACCCAGCGGATGGAAGAAATCGACAGCCTCTTTGGTTAAGCGAATATTTTCTTCGAAATCAAATGCGGAAGCATCACGCATTAATGAATTCATACCATGAGCCCAGGCGTTATGAATAATCTCCATACTCCGACCATGATCCCAATGAGTTATTACCGGCACCGTTGCTTTTTGTGCCATTGATACCATCATGTGAGAGAAATCTTCAAATGAGGTGTTGCCGACAAAACCTGTGCCAAAAGAAATAATAACCGGTGATTTCGCTTCTTCGGCTGCGTCGATAACGCCCATCAACATTTCTGCATTCCATACATTAAAATGGGCAATAGCATAACGTTTATTTGTGGCATCGTTTTCCCAATATCTGATATCTGCGAGCATGTTCTGTTCTCCCGTATTAATTAATCGCTAATCTTAATAACGCCTTTAATAATGTCGCGTTTGTTGTTAACCGACTCTTCAAATGCCTGTTGTACATCACGGTAATCGTAAATATGTGTCACCATCGATTTCACATCGAATCGCCCTGAAGAAATAGCTTCAATCGTGACCGGATAACGATTGGCATAGCGGAATACCGTCTGGATAGTGACTTCGCGATTGATTTTGAGGAAATTGATTGCCGAATCGCCGGGTACAGTACCAACAATCATAATTTTACCGCCGCGCATTACCAGATAAGGTGCCTGTTTAACGGTGACCGCAGAACCCGCTGTTTCGAAAACAATATCTGCGCCCATGTCTTCGGTAAATTGCTGACAGCGTGCAATAGTGTCTTCTTTTGCGCCGTTAATAACCACTGTCGCACCAAGCTGTTCCGCCATTGTCAGACGTTTTTCCAGCACATCAACGACGGCAATTTCCGTTGCTCCCAGGCATTTGCACGCTTGCAACGTCATCAAACCAATACAACCCGCTCCCAGAATAATTATCTTCTTACCCGGTTTAACATCTGCCAG
The DNA here is from genome assembly GCF_046487665.1 of Escherichia sp. WS1152. NCBI lineage: Bacteria > Pseudomonadati > Pseudomonadota > Gammaproteobacteria > Enterobacterales > Enterobacteriaceae > Escherichia > Escherichia sp. WS1152. The sequence goes on from NZ_JBJQJA010000004.1 coordinate 261,151, forward strand.
CATCGCGGCATGCATCCCGACTGCGGCAGGCTCCACCAGCGCCCCTTCCATCGTGTCCATATTGTCGGGCAGTTTGTAAGTAAAGCTCTCCGGATGACACAGATAGTGCGTTAATGCGCCGCGGTAGTTGGGTTGTGTCGCCATAAAATCAACGTCCGGGCAGATGTTATATTTGCCTTCCAGACAGTAACGACAGTGACCGCAAGGAACGCCAGGTTCGATATTTACCCGATCCCCCGGTTTAAATTTGCGCACGCGGCTTCCCACAGCCACAACCGTCCCGGCGCATTCATGACCCAGGCCAATTTCTTGATTTGGGTCTTTAGGCGGAATAAACGGACCTGATTCAAAACCATGTACATCTGAACCACAAATACCGACATATTCTACTTTAATCAAAACTTCATCTTCTTTAGGCACTGGTATTTCTGCTGAAATAATTTTCATTGTGCCCGGCACCTGCAATATTGCTTTTGAATTTTTCATTTTGAATCCACCCGTATTATTTATTGGCTACTGCATCAATACTTAAACTTTCAACGGAGACACCTTTGGTTTCGATTCCAATGGTGGCGATAGCAATTGCGACAATAATTGAAACCGCCCCCAGAAGAATAAAGACTCCCGTAACGCCATAACTACTGAGCAGCACTGCAACGGCATAAGGTGCGGCAATACCACTGATTCGCCCTACCGCATTCGCCAGACCGGAGCCACGGAGTTTGGCCTCTGTCGGCCAGATCTCAGGGACATACACTGCCGAGGCATAGCAAACGTACATATAGACGAAAGTAATCAGGAAGAAACCAATCAACGTTATGAGCAACATGCTGGTTTGCAGTGAATAGATATATCCGAGCACCGCAATCAGGATTAATAGCCCCACACCCATTGTTTTACGCGGAATTTTATCCATCACCAGCATGGCAATAAAAATGCCAAATGGCGCGCCAAACATACTCATGGTATTTAAAACAATCGAGTCTTTTAAATTAATCCCCTGGGTCATGAATATCGTTGGCAACCAGTTAATTAGTGTGTACTGCACAACGTTCATGGCAATCAGCACACAAGAGCCTAATATCACGCGTTTCAGTAATACTCCTGTCAGTAAGGCTGAATATGGCACCGCTTGTGGTGCTTTACCGTCATCAGCAATAACCACGGGCGGCAAAGGTTTACCTGTCTGGCGTATGACGCCTTCTTCTATACTCCGCATGACTTTCTCGGCTTCCTGATACCGTCCGCGCGATTCCAGCCAGCGCGGGGATTCAGGAAAGTAGCGCCAGGCCAGCGCCGTAGCGATAAGCGACAATATTGCAGGGATAAGCAGTTGTACCCGCCAGTTCCACTCTGCACTAATCAGCGGCGTGAGTCCCATCGCTATCAATGAACAGAGCGGATATGACCAGTTGCCAATAAAGGAAACCCGACTTGACCACGTTCCACGATTTCTACCGGGCATATATTCGGTGAAACCAGCAAACAGCGTAACCAGTAAAGCTCCCAGCCCAACTCCCATCACAAAACGGCAGGCAATAAGGAAATCCATATTCGGTGAGAAAGCACCGACAACCATCGAGGCAATATGAATGGCCTCATAGAGGATGAACGCATTTCTGCGACCGGTTTTGTCGCCAATGATGCCGCCCACCAGCGCACCGAGAAACATTCCGGCGGTCGTGATTGCTGAGAATGTGGCTGTGGTGGAATTATCTGTCCAGCCCAACGCTTTCAGCTGCGCGAGGATCAAGCCACCAACGGCATTACTCCAGCAGACAAGCAAGCCAAACGCGACGATGGCAAACATTGATGAATGCCAGCGGCAATCCGGTAAGCGATCCAGCCGTGCACCACAATGCGGTTTTGTTATCTGTTCCATGCGATAACGTTCCTTCAGGAGAGTGGTTATTCATCAAAGTCGTAAGTCATGATCACTTTGATTGCGGTTTTATCGACCATCGCATCAAACCCTTCGCGCCATTGCGACAGGCCGATACGATGCGTGATCATCGGTTTGACTTTGATAGCGCCGCTGGCTAATAGCCTGATAGCGTTACGCCATGAGGTGGAGTCATAGGCCATATGCCCAATGATGCTTTTGTTCCAGGCGGTAATGTCATTAATCGAGAAATCAAGAGGTTTGAAGCCCATTCCAACGCGTACCACTTCCCCGTTCGGGCGGAGCATTTCGATGGCTTGTTTCAGTGCGATATTGGCACCGGAGCATTCAATCACCAGTCCCAGATTGTCTTTGCCACAAATTTGCTGGCAGCGCGCCACCACATCTTCGGTAGAACCATTTACTACTGCCGTCGCACCCAGTTCTTTTGCAACCGGGAAGCGGACCGCCACATCTTCTTGCAGACCAACGACGACGATATTTACCGCCCCCATAATTCGCGCCATTTGTACGGAGAACAGCCCGAGTGGGCCAGTGCCGATGACGACCACATCCTGACCAGGAAGGAATTTCGATTGCTGCGCGATGGATTTGTAGGCATTACAGATAGGGTCAAGTACGGCTGCGTCCTCATAATCAACACCATCAGGGATTTCCCACAACGCATGACGATGAATTTTGAGAATTTCACCAGGAACCAGACAATATTTGGAAAAACCACCGCCCCAGGTATTATTATCCAGACCAAGGTTTACTTTTTCTGTACAACACAGAAAATCACCTTGTTCACAGGCCGGACAAACGCCGCAAACGTGACCGCTGTTATCCGATACGACGCGTTGCCCCACTTTCCAGTCTTTGACTTTTTCACCAACCTGCGCAATACAACCTGCGAACTCATGGCCGCGGATAGAGTTAAACTCATCAGAACCGCTATCGACATTGTAGTGCTTCATGTCTGCGCCGCAGATTGCCGCGGCTTTAATTTCAATCACTACATCTTCCGGGCCACACATGGGTTGTGGGACATCAATCATCTTGTAGCCGCCAAAGGCTTTGCCAAACCGAGCCAGTGCTTTCATTGCGTCATCCTCTGTGTTTTGTTTTGCTTAGATGGTCATCATACTTACCCACATGATTTTTGAGGTCAACATTAAATCTGTAAAACACAGATAATGATCTGCGTTTTACAACTCAGATCACAATTACGCAGAAAATGGCTGGTTCTGTTACAGGTTGATGGAAGGCTGAACGCAAAAGGAGCAAATTTGAGAGGGATTACCGGCCAAATAGGTCTGAGACTTAAGTTCAGGAGAAGTCATTCAGGCGTGAACGCGACGGCAAGAGACCGGGCTGGGGCTTTGCCTGGTCGTGACGAGATAATTGAGATGAGTCGTGGGGTTATTGTTGGCTATCCCCTTTATAACCGCGGCAAAAAGGGGACAAACCACTTACTTAAACATGGCAATAGGCTTTGCTGAGATACCAAAATCTTCTTTTAACTGTTGTTTGCTCTTCATGACCATCTGACCATTTGTGTCAATTGTCATATGCTGTGCTTCGGTATTATTGCGGGCTTGCCACAGCATCACCAGTTGCAGGCAGTTCTCTTTTTGTTCCTCGGTCAACGCAACGCCATCAGGCCATTTCCCCAGTTCAACGGCGGTCGACAAACGCTGGTATACCTCAGGCGTCATGCTGTTGATAATGTCATCAAGATTCATAATTTTTCCGCTCCTGTGGAATAAGTTGCTGAATCGTTTTTTCAACCATTGATTTCTTCGCCGTTTTCGCCATCAGTGAAGCGTAAAGAAGCAGAGTTAACACAATAACGTTCGCCCGTTGGCTGCGGCCCGTCGGGGAAGACATGCCCCAGATGGGCATCACAGTTACCGCAACGAATTTCTATGCGCTGCATTCCATGTGACAAGTCTTTGATATAACGAATGGATTCTTCACTCACCGGTTCGTAGAAACTGGGCCAGCCACAGCCGGAATCATACTTGGTTTGGGAATGAAACAGCGGGGCATCGCAGATCAAACAGTGATATACGCCGTCACGCTTGTTATGCAGTAAACGACCCGTAAATGGCGGCTCTGTCCCATGATTCTGCGTCACGTAAAACTGCATCTCGGACAAATTTTTTTTCAGTTCTTCTGCCGAAGGTTTATTAGCCATTTGCTCACATCTCACTTTAATCGTGCTCACATTACGTGACTGATTCTAACAAAACATTAACACCAACTGGCAAAATTTTGTCCTAAACTTGATCTCGACGAAATGGCTGCACCTAAATCGTGATGAAAATCACATTTTTATCTTAATTGCCCTTTAAAATTCGGGGCGCCGACCCCATGTGGTCTCAAGCCCAAAGGAAGAGTGAGGCGAGTCAGTCGCGTTATGCTTAGGCACAGGATTGATTTGTCGCAATGATTGACACGATTCCGCTTGACGCTGCGTAAGGTTTTTGTAATTTTACAGGCAACCTTTTATTCACTAACAAATAGCTGGTGGAATATATGACTATCAAAGTAGGTATCAACGGTTTTGGCCGTATCGGTCGCATTGTTTTCCGTGCTGCTCAGAAACGTTCTGACATCGAGATCGTTGCAATCAACGACCTGTTAGACGCTGATTACATGGCATACATGCTGAAATATGACTCCACTCACGGCCGTTTCGACGGTACCGTTGAAGTGAAAGACGGTCATCTGATCGTTAACGGTAAAAAAATCCGTGTTACCGCTGAACGTGATCCGGCTAACCTGAAATGGGACGAAGTTGGTGTTGACGTTGTCGCTGAAGCAACTGGTCTGTTCCTGACTGACGAAACTGCTCGTAAACACATCACCGCTGGTGCGAAGAAAGTGGTTATGACTGGTCCGTCTAAAGACAACACTCCGATGTTCGTTAAAGGCGCTAACTTCGACAAATATGCTGGCCAGGACATCGTTTCCAACGCTTCCTGCACCACCAACTGCCTGGCTCCGCTGGCTAAAGTTATCAACGATAACTTCGGCATCATCGAAGGTCTGATGACCACCGTTCACGCTACTACCGCTACTCAGAAAACCGTTGATGGCCCGTCTCACAAAGACTGGCGCGGTGGCCGCGGCGCTTCCCAGAACATCATCCCGTCCTCTACCGGTGCTGCTAAAGCTGTAGGTAAAGTACTGCCAGAACTGAATGGCAAACTGACTGGTATGGCGTTCCGCGTTCCGACCCCGAACGTATCCGTAGTTGACCTGACCGTTCGTCTGGAAAAAGCTGCAACTTACGAGCAGATCAAAGCTGCCGTTAAAGCTGCTGCTGAAGGCGAAATGAAAGGCGTTCTGGGCTACACCGAAGATGACGTAGTATCTACCGATTTCAACGGCGAAGTTTGCACTTCCGTGTTCGATGCTAAAGCTGGTATCGCTCTGAACGACAACTTCGTGAAACTGGTATCCTGGTACGACAACGAAACCGGTTACTCCAACAAAGTTCTGGACCTGATCGCTCACATCTCCAAATAAGTTGAGATGACACTGTGATCTAAAAAGAGCGACTTCGGTCGCTCTTTTTTTTACCTGATAAAATGAAGTTAAAGGACTGCGTCATGATTAAGAAAATTTTTGCCCTTCCGGTCATCGAACAAATCTCCCCTGTCCTCTCCCGTCGTAAACTGGATGAACTGGACCTCATTGTGGTCGATCATCCCCAGGTAAAAGCCTCTTTTGCATTACAGGGCGCACACCTTCTCTCGTGGAAACCTGCGGGTGAAGAAGAAGTTCTGTGGTTGAGCAACAACACACCGTTCAAAAATGGCGTCGCTATTCGCGGTGGCGTACCGGTTTGCTGGCCGTGGTTTGGTCCGGCGGCACAACGAGGCCTGCCTGCGCACGGTTTTGCCCGCAACCTGCCGTGGACGCTGAAATCACATCGTGAAGATGCTGATGGCGTAGCGCTGACTTTTGAATTGACACAAAGCGAAGAGACGAAAAAATTCTGGCCGCACGACTTTACGCTGTTAGCGCATTTCCGCGTGGGTAAAACCTGTGAAATCGATCTTGAAGCACACGGCGAATTTGAAACCACCTCTGCCCTGCATACCTACTTTAACGTGGGTGATATCGCTAAGGTAAGCGTCAGTGGGCTGGGCGATCGCTTCATTGATAAAGTAAATGACGCGAAAGAAGATGTACTGACCGACGGTATTCAGACCTTCCCTGACCGTACCGATCGCGTGTATCTGAATCCGCAAGATTGCAGCGTGATTAATGATGAAGCGCTGAATCGTATTATCGCCGTAGGCCACCAGCATCATCTGAACGTTGTAGGCTGGAACCCGGGACCGGCGCTTTCAGTTAGCATGGGCGATATGCCGGATGATGGCTACAAGACCTTTGTTTGTGTAGAAACAGCTTACGCCTCAGAAATGCAAAAAGTGACCAAAGAAAAACCTGCACATCTGGCGCAATCCATTCGCGTTGCCAAACGTTAATTTGCGTCAATGTTGTGTGCCGGGTGCGATGCATCCGGCACGTATCAACATCACACCATATCCAGCGCAGTTTTTCCTTTTGGTGCCGGATACGCTTTGTCCAGCATGGCTAATTCCGCTGACGAAAGTTCGACCTCAAGCACAGCCGCATTCTGTTGGACATGGGCAATCGTGGCCGCTTTTGGAATCGCCATCACACCCTGATGGCTGATTACCCACGCCAACAATACTTGTGCCGCGCTGATATTGTGAGCATGTGCAATTTCGTTGACTACCGCGTTTTTTAACAGTCCATTGCGCAACCGCCCGGCCTGGGCTAACGGACTGTAAGCCATCACCGGCATCTGCTGTTGCTGGCACCAGGGGAGTAGATCGTACTCAATCCCTCGTGAACCGAGATGGTAAAGCACCTGATTAGTGGCACACTGATTTCCCCCCGGCAGCTGCCAGAGTTCCTGCATATCAGCATAATCAAGGTTAGAAACGCCCCAGCGGCGGATTTTTCCCTGGGCGATCAATTTTTCCATCGCTGCAACAGTCTCTTCAAAAGCGAAACTGCCAGACCAGTGTAATAAGTAGAGATCGAGATAATCAGTATTGAGACGGCGTAAACTGGCTTCGCATGCATTTATCGCTTTTTGCCCGCCAGCATTCCACGGATAGACTTTAGAGACGAGAAAGACGTTATCGCGCAGACCGGTTAATGCTTCCCCAACCACCTTTTCGGCACCGCCATCGGCATACATTTCGGCGGTATCAATGAGGGTTAAACCGAGCTCAATGCCCGCGCGTAGTGCAGCAACTTCTGTTTTGCGCTGACTGGCATCTTCGCCCATATACCATGTTCCCTGCCCTATGGCTGGCAGTGAGACATCGCCACTAAATTGAATCATTTTTTGTTGCATTGTTTCCTCCCAGGTATTGCACCACCGTAATGCAAAACAGGGCGTGACGCCCTGTTTTTATGCACAAAATGCCCTGGAAAGATGCATTATCAGAATTTGTAGGTGATCCCGGTAGAAATCAGGCCAGTCCAGGATTTATCCACCATCGGGCTGTCAGTAACTTCATCAGACAGACGGGTGTAGCGCGCGGTACCGTAAACACTCCAGTCGCCGAGGAAGTTGTAGCTGGCGCTCAGCTCCAGGTAAGGGCTCCAGCTGTCGTTCGGGTTATAGCCACGCAGACCGCTGCGAGCGGACTCTTTGCGCGATACGCCATAATAGTATTCGTTCTGGTTTTCGCTGTTCCACTGCACACCAATACCCGGAGTCACGGTCAGGCCACCGTTGGTGTAACGATACAACCAGGCCATATCCCAGACGATGCCGTTGCTGTTATCCAGGGTATCGCCAGCCAGGGTGGTACGCAGGTAACCGTACTGGGTAAAGTGAGCATAAGACAGACCAGCCATCATGGTGCTCTTACGGTCATCCAGGTGACGCATTTGGTGATCGCCACTGTCTTTAGCTTTGAAGTAAAGCGGCGACCAGTAAGCGGTAATTGAAAGTTTATCCGTTGCGTCATTCCACAGGTAGTAACCACCACCTAAGCCACGGAACCAGAAGTTATCGCCTTCATAGTTGATTACCGGTACTGGGTAAACATCGGTATCGTAATCTTTATATGGGTGTTCAACGACACCTACGCCTGCGCCCAGGGAAAATTTACCTTCAGCGTGCGCTACGCCTGCAGACGTTGCGATAAGCACTCCAAGTGCCAGAAGTTTGAGTTTGGTCACAATTAATCATTCCTTAAACAAATGTTTAGCGGGCGACAAAGTTTACCCGTCAATACATCGAAACCCAACCTTTTTACGTTTTCATTTTTTAAAGTAACTGTTTAATTTTCCTGACGCGGATGACACCGCGCTTACAGCCAAATGAATTTAACGTTACTGGCGACCCTGGTCTTTACATTAATTATGCAAAATTTATGGATGAGTTGTTGATATGCCATTGAAATTAAGAAAGCCGTGCAGGCAAGTTTTCCATTTGCCATCTACGCTTAATTTTGAAGGTGTATCACCGGGCACGTTGTTCTCATCGTCGATAAAATGGCATGAGAGTTGCTGTGTTTTAGCAAGAGACGTCGTTCAGTTTACCTCTTCCGGGAGCCTCTACTATTCATATGAACGGCTCTTAACCTGTGCTAAAAAACGAAAGGACGGCATACCATGAATATATTCGATCACTATCGCCAGCGATATGAAGCTGCCAAGGACGAAGAGTTCACACTGCAGGAGTTTCTTACCACTTGTCGGCAAGATCGCAGTGCTTATGCCAACGCGGCTGAGCGGCTATTGATGGCTATCGGTGAGCCTGTCATGGTCGATACAGCCCAGGAACCCAGACTTTCTCGACTCTTTTCTAACCGGGTCATTGCACGTTATCCGGCGTTTGAAGAGTTTTACGGCATGGAAGACGCGATTGAACAGATTGTCTCTTATCTGAAACACGCGGCTCAGGGGCTGGAAGAGAAGAAACAAATCCTGTATCTGCTGGGGCCTGTGGGTGGGGGTAAATCATCGCTTGCTGAGCGACTGAAATCATTAATGCAGCTCGTACCGATTTATGTATTGAGCGCCAACGGTGAGCGTAGCCCGGTCAACGATCATCCGTTCTGTCTTTTCAATCCGCAGGAAGATGCGCAGATTCTGGAAAAAGAGTATGGCATTCCTCGCCGTTATCTCGGCACCATCATGTCGCCGTGGGCGGCAAAACGTCTGCATGAATTTGGTGGCGATATTACTAAGTTCCGGGTAGTGAAGGTCTGGCCGTCCATTCTGCAACAAATTGCTATCGCCAAAACAGAGCCCGGTGATGAGAACAACCAGGACATCTCCGCGCTGGTAGGGAAAGTCGATATTCGTAAACTCGAACACTACGCGCAGAATGACCCAGACGCCTATGGCTATTCCGGCGCACTGTGCCGCGCCAACCAGGGGATCATGGAATTCGTTGAGATGTTTAAAGCACCGATTAAAGTGCTGCATCCCTTGTTAACCGCCACTCAGGAAGGTAACTACAACGGGACGGAAGGTATCTCCGCCCTGCCGTTCAACGGGATTATTCTTGCCCACTCGAACGAGTCCGAATGGGTCACTTTCCGTAATAACAAAAACAACGAAGCCTTCCTCGATCGTGTTTACATCGTGAAGGTGCCGTATTGCTTGCGCATTTCCGAAGAGATCAAAATCTACGAGAAATTGCTTAATCACAGTGAATTGACTCACGCCCCATGCGCCCCTGGCACTCTCGAAACACTGTCACGTTTTTCCATTCTTTCGCGCCTGAAAGAGCCAGAAAACTCCAGCATTTATTCAAAGATGCGTGTTTATGATGGCGAAAGTCTGAAAGACACCGATCCCAAAGCCAAGTCGTATCAGGAATATCGTGACTACGCCGGTGTCGATGAAGGGATGAACGGTCTGTCGACGCGTTTTGCGTTTAAGATCCTCTCCCGCGTGTTCAACTTCGATCATGTAGAAGTGGCGGCAAACCCGGTCCATCTGTTCTACGTCCTGGAACAGCAGATCGAGCGCGAGCAGTTCCCACAAGAGCAGGCAGAACGCTATCTGGAGTTCCTGAAAGGTTATCTGATCCCGAAATATGCCGAGTTTATTGGCAAAGAGATCCAGACGGCCTACCTTGAATCCTATTCCGAATATGGGCAAAACATTTTCGACCGTTATGTTACCTACGCGGATTTCTGGATTCAGGATCAGGAGTATCGCGATCCGGATACCGGGCAGCTGTTTGACCGCGAGTCTCTTAACGCCGAGCTGGAGAAAATCGAGAAACCGGCGGGGATCAGTAATCCAAAAGATTTCCGCAACGAGATTGTTAACTTCGTACTGCGCGCCAGAGCCAATAACAGCGGACGCAATCCGAACTGGACCAGCTATGAAAAACTGCGCACGGTTATCGAGAAGAAAATGTTCTCCAATACCGAGGAGCTGTTGCCGGTTATCTCGTTTAACGCCAAAACGTCAACCGACGAGCAGAAGAAACACGACGACTTTGTCGACCGTATGATGGAAAAAGGCTACACCCGTAAACAGGTGCGTTTACTGTGCGAATGGTATTTGCGCGTACGTAAATCGTCTTAACAACCCTGGCCCGGTACACATGCTACCGGGCCTACAACGACAGCGAACCGTGGGCCAGAGAAATGGCAACACAGGCGTAGCATACAGTTGGCAAATGTAGTACGGGGGGCATATGACCTGGTTTATTGACCGGCGTCTGAACGGCAAAAACAAAAGCATGGTGAATCGCCAGCGTTTTTTACGCCGTTATAAAGCGCAAATTAAACAGTCGATCTCCGAGGCCATTAATAAGCGTTCGGTGACTGACGTCGACAGCGGCGAATCCGTATCCATTCCCACGGAAGATATTAGCGAACCGATGTTTCATCAGGGGCGTGGCGGCCTGCGCCACCGCGTACATCCGGGCAATGACCATTTCGTCCAGAACGACCGAATTGAACGTCCCCAGGGTGGCGGCGGAGGTTCCGGCAGTGGTCAGGGCCAGGCCAGCCAGGATGGTGAAGGTCAGGATGAATTCGTCTTTCAGATTTCGAAAGATGAGTATCTTGATCTGCTCTTTGAAGATTTGGCCTTACCGAATCTGAAACAAAACCAACAACGCCAGCTGACCGAATATAAAACGCATCGGGCGGGTTATACCGCTAACGGCGTTCCGGCCAATATCAGCGTTGTGCGTTCATTGCAGAACTCACTGGCGCGACGCACAGCCATGACGGCAGGCAAGCGGCGGGAACTTCATGCACTGGAAGAGAATTTGGCCATCATCAGCAACAGTGAACCTGCGCAGCTGCTGGAAGAGGAACGTCTGCGCAAAGAAATTGCAGAATTACGTGCCAAAATTGAACGCGTCCCTTTTATTGACACCTTCGATTTACGTTACAAGAACTACGAGAAGCGGCCCGATCCCTCCAGCCAGGCAGTGATGTTTTGCCTGATGGACGTTTCCGGTTCAATGGATCAATCCACTAAAGATATGGCTAAGCGTTTTTATATTCTGCTGTATCTGTTCCTCAGCAGAACGTATAAGAACGTGGAAGTCGTATACATCCGCCATCATACCCAGGCGAAAGAAGTCGATGAACATGAGTTTTTCTACTCGCAGGAAACTGGCGGCACCATTGTTTCCAGCGCCCTGAAACTGATGGATGAGGTAGTGAAAGAGCGTTATAACCCGGCACAGTGGAATATTTACGCTGCACAAGCATCGGACGGCGATAACTGGGCCGATGACTCTCCGCTTTGCCATGAAATCCTGGCGAAAAAATTATTACCTGTTGTTCGTTATTACAGCTATATCGAAATTACTCGTCGTGCACATCAGACATTGTGGCGAGAATATGAGCATCTGCAATCTACTTTCGACAACTTTGCGATGCAGCACATCCGCGACCAGGATGATATTTATCCGGTGTTCCGTGAACTGTTTCATAAACAAAATGCAACAGCTAAAGACTAAAACTATCAGCCGGGTCATTATCTCCTGGCTGATTTTTAGCTTACTGTAAATTATCTCATTTATTACATACATTAGCTTACAATCGCTTTAAATATGACAGCATAACCTTTACATAATTTAGTTCCAGAAAACAATCATTCGGAAAAATGATTCAGTCAACACGTATTTCCATGGGGTTATTCTTTAAATGTTTTTTATCGTTAACGAAAATTGATCCTGGTCAAAACTATATATCTCTGCCATCAATAAAATCCAGCACTCACATTGCTCTCCTTTTTATGGTTTCTATGGGTACACAAAAATTAAAAGCTCAAAGCTTTTTTATTTTCAGTTTATTGCTGACGTTAATTTTATTTTGCATTACTACCTTATATAACGAAAACACAAATGTAAAACTCATCCCACAGATGAATTACCTGATGGTTGTTGTGGCTTTGTTTTTCCTTAACGCCGTCATTTTTCTTTTCATGTTAATGAAATATTTCACTAACAAACAAATTTTACCAACACTCATTTTAAGCCTTGCATTTTTAAGTGGCCTTATCTATTTAGTTGAAACCATTGTAATTATCCATAAACCAATTAACGGCAGTACACTGATCCAGACAAAGTCGAACGATGTTTCTATTTTCTATATTTTCCGCCAACTCAGTTTTATTTGTTTAACCTCGCTGGCGCTCTTTTGTTATGGAAAAGACAACATCCTTGACAACAATAAGAAAAAAACTGGCATTCTGTTGCTGGCGCTGATTCCTTTTTTAGTTTTTCCCCTTCTGGCACACAATCTGAGCAGTTATAACGCTGACTATTCTTTGTATGTCGTCGATTACTGTCCGGACAACCATACTGCGACCTGGGGAATCAACTATACAAAAATATTGGTTTGTCTGTGGGCATTTTTACTGTTCTTTATTATCATGCGTACACGATTAGCCAGCGAACTATGGCCGTTAATAGCATTATTATGTCTGGCATCGCTATGCTGCAACTTACTTCTACTGACTCTGGATGAGTATAATTATACCATCTGGTATATCAGTCGCGGGATTGAAGTCTCTAGTAAACTGTTTGTTGTGTCTTTTCTGATTTATAACATTTTTCAGGAACTGCAACTCTCCAGCAAACTGGCAGTTCATGATGTGCTGACCAATATTTATAATCGGCGCTACTTTTTCAACAGCGTAGAGTCATTATTGTCGCGACCTGTTGTTAAGGACTTCTGTGTCATGCTGGTTGATATTAATCAGTTCAAACGCATCAATGCCCAATGGGGACATCGTGTGGGTGATAAAGTGCTGGTTTCAATTGTCGATATTATCCAGCAAAGCATCCGCCCCGATGATATTTTAGCGCGACTGGAGGGTGAGGTGTTTGGCTTGCTATTTACCGAACTCAATAGTGCCCAGGCAAAAATCATTGCGGAACGTATGCGTAAAAATGTCGAACTCCTGACCGGCTTTAGTAACAGATATGATGTTCCTGAACAAATGACCATCAGTATTGGCACGGTTTTTTCAACGGGTGACACGCGTAATATCTCGCTTGTCATGACGGAAGCAGATAAAGCCTTACGCGAAGCGAAAAGCGAGGGGGGCAACAAAGTGATTATTCATCATATTTAAGTGCAAAAATATTCAGAGCCATGCTTTTTGCGTGGCTTTTGCATACAATTTATTACTATTACCCCTAAATTTCCCCTCCCCAGCGGCGCAGAGATGAGTATAATTAGCGCCCCTGTGCCAGGCCGCAATCGAACTTTATCTGGTTTTCTCGTTTCACTAACCGAAGGAGTGCCATTTATCATGAAATTGCACCATAGAATGCTCCGGCATTTTATCGCCGCAAGTGTCATTGTGCTGACATCTTCCTTCCTTATTTTTGAACTTGTCGCCAGCGACAGAGCAATGAGTGCCTATCTGCGCTATATCGTGCAGAAAGCAGACTCCTCCTTTCTTTATGATAAGTATCAGAATCAGAGTATTGCCGCGCATGTGATGCGCGCTCTCGCTGCTGAGCAGTCGGAAGTGTCGCCAGAACAGCGGCGCGCCATCTGCGAGGCTTTTGAGTCTGCCAATAATACCCATGGCTTAAACCTGACTGCCCATAAATACCCGGGCTTACGCGGCACACTACAAACCGCATCCACTGACTGCGACACAATTGTGGAAGCTGCAGCACTATTACCCGCTTTTGATCAGGCAGTGGAAGGCAACCGCCACCAGGATGATTACGGTTCAGGTCTTGGGATGGCCGAAGAGAAATTTCACTATTATCTCGATCTCAATGACCGCTATGTCTATTTTTATGAGCCGGTTAATGTTGAATACTTTGCGATGAATAACTGGTCCTTCCTGCAGTCAGGAAGTATTGGCATCGATCGCAAAGATATTGAAAAGGTATTTACCGGGCGTACCGTATTGTCGAGCATTTACCAGGATCAGCGTACTAAACAGAACGTGATGAGTTTGCTGACGCCGGTGTATGTTGCAGGGCAGCTAAAAGGGATTGTGCTGCTGGATATTAACAAAAACAATCTGCGGAATATCTTTTACACTCATGACCGCCCTCTCCTCTGGCGTTTTCTCAATGTCACGCTAACCGATACAGATTCGGGGCGCGACATTATCATCAACCAGAGCGAAGATAATCTGTTCCAGTATGTCAGTTACGTCCATGACTTACCGGGCGGCATTCGTGTCTCGTTATCCATTGATATTCTTTACTTTATCACGTCTTCGTGGAAAAGCGTTCTGTTCTGGATTTTGACGGCGTTAATTTTGCTGAATATGGTGCGGATGCACTTCCGCTTATACCAAAATGTGTCGCGAGAAAATATTAGTGATGCGATGACTGGACTGTATAATCGCAAAATTTTAACCCCTGAACTGGAGCAGCGGTTGCAGAAACTGGTGCAATCCGGTTCTTCGGTGATGTTTATTGCAATTGACATGGACAAGTTAAAGCTAATAAATGACACCCTCGGTCATCAGGAAGGGGATTTAGCGATTACGTTGTTAGCTCAGGCGATTAAACAATCGATTCGTAAAAGTGATTATGCCATCCGACTCGGTGGCGATGAATTCTGCATCATTCTTGTCGATTCGACGCCGCAAATTGCAGCACAACTGCCTGAACGTATCGAAAAACGTCTGCAACATATCGCGCCGCAGAAAGAGATCGGCTTCTCTTCCGGTATTTACGCGATGAAAGAAAACGATACGTTACATGATGCGTATAAAGCTTCCGATGAGCGTTTATATGTCAATAAGCAGAACAAAAACAGCCGTTCATGATAACCTTCTGTGGTTGTTTGCTTGTAATCTCAGGAGCATGAAATGACTGAAATGGCTAAAGGAAGCGTGACGCATCAGCGGTTAATCGCTTTATTATCACAAGAAGGTGCTGACTTCCGCGTCGTTACCCATGAAGCGGTAGGTAAATGTGAAGCGGTGTCAGAAATTCGTGGCACCGCTTTAGGCCAGGGAGCTAAGGCACTGGTATGTAAGGTCAAAGGCAATGGCGTAAATCAACATGTTCTGGCGATCCTCGCTGCCGATCAACAGGCCGATCTGAGCCAACTCGCCAGCCATATAGGCGGATTACGCGCTTCGTTGGCCAGCCCGGCGGAAGTCGATGAACTCACAGGCTGTGTCTTCGGCGCGATCCCCCCTTTCAGCTTCCATCCAAAACTCAAACTGGTTGCCGACCCCCTACTCTTCGAACGATTTGATGAAATCGCCTTCAATGCAGGCATGCTGGATAAATCCGTTATTTTGAAAACCGCGGATTATTTGCGCATTGCGCAACCAGAACTGGTCAATTTCCGCCGCACTGCGTAACTAGCCTGTCCGTTCAATAAGCAGAACGGACAAAACCAGCACAACAGCAATGGCAAAAAACGATGACGTGATAATCAGTGTCTCGACGAACATTTGATCGTTCATAGCATGCCCCCGGGAGATAGCTGTTTTCACGTTATTGTTAGCGTGCACAAATGGCAGTTTGATGACAGTTCGCCTGATTTTTTATGCAAAAAACGTAAAGATTTTCTACTTCCTTCCTGCAGCAAGCGTAAAGTAAGCAGGCTTATTATTTTTTGGCAAGGAAACCACGATGTTTGATGTCACTTTGCTGATCCTGCTCGGGTTAGCTGCGCTGGGCTTTATCAGTCATAACACCACTGTCGCCGTTTCAATTCTGGTGTTGATCATTGTCCGCGTCACACCGTTAAGCACCTTTTTCCCGTGGATTGAAAAACAGGGGCTAAGTATCGGGATAATCATTCTGACGATTGGCGTTATGGCCCCCATCGCCAGCGGGACGCTACCGCCCTCAACCTTGATTCACTCGTTTCTGAACTGGAAATCGCTGGTGGCAATTGCAGTAGGCGTTATTGTCTCCTGGCTGGGTGGGCGCGGCGTGACGTTAATGGGCAGCCAGCCGCAACTGGTTGCTGGGCTGCTGGTGGGCACTGTTTTAGGCGTTGCGCTGTTTCGCGGCGTACCGGTTGGCCCGCTTATTGCCGCGGGTCTGGTTTCGCTGATTGTGGGGAAACAGTAGTTAATCCCGCAATATATCGGCCTGGCGTTTGCCCCAGGCCTTTCTTAAACATAGTAATAAAGGCCGTTGTTGAATCATACCCCAGCGTATGAGCAACTTTCTGTACAGTATCGCCTTTCACTAATCCCTGAAGCGCCATAATCAGCTGTAACTGCTGACGCCACTGGCGAAAACTCAACCCCGTCTCTTTTACTATCAGTCGGGCAAGATTGCGTTCACTCATCGCAAAAAAGCCAGCCCATTGCCCCAATGACCCCCACTCGACGGGCCCTTTCGCCATCATCTCCACCATCGCGCGGATTTTAGGATGAGAAGAAACGGGTAGGTGCAGCTGTTGTTGTGGCTGCTGAGGGAGTTCATCAAACAGGACCTGAATTAATCTGCGGGTCATCGGCTCAGCACGCTGAGTCGTCGTCCTGTTTGCCAGAGTTAAAATTAATTCCCGGCATAAGGGCGATATTTTCAATGTGCAACATGTTGTCGGCATTGTCACTGCGCTGGGTTCGATAAACAGAAAACAGAGTTCAGCGTTAGCTGTCACTTGATTGCTATGTTCCACCCCGCCCGGTATCCAAACCGCATATTGTGGCGGCACCATCCACAAAGCATTTTCCACCGTACAGGTAATTGCACCATGTAATGCCAGTATCAGCTGTCCTTTGCGGTGCTGATGTACAGGACTGGTTAACTCATCCGTTCCGGCGTGAATACAAAATGCGACCGCGGCTTCATGGTGTCGGTCGGGTTCATAGCCATTGAGATTCAACCTGTGCATCATTTTGTCCGAATTTAGCGATAATTTGTCATTTTAGCTTGATTCAACATAACAATAAAAACGGTAAGGTACAGCCTCGTTTGTAACAATGAGAAGCATATGACCTGTTCAACTTCATTAAGCGGCAAAAACAGGATTGTCCTTATCGCTGGCATTCTGATGATTGCCACAACATTACGCGTCACCTTTACCGGCGCAGCACCGTTACTGGATACGATTCGTTCCGCTTACTCGCTAACGACAGCGCAAACCGGCTTATTGACCACCCTGCCATTATTGGCCTTTGCGCTAATCTCACCTCTGGCTGCCCCGGTGGCTCGACGTTTTGGTATGGAACGTAGCCTGTTTGCCGCGTTACTTTTGATCTGTGCAGGTATCGCAATTCGCTCTCTCCCTTCGCCTTACTTATTATTTGGCGGTACAGCGGTCATTGGCGGTGGGATTGCATTAGGTAATGTCTTACTGCCAGGATTAATTAAACGCGATTTCCCTCATTCCGTCGCCAGACTTACCGGCGCATATTCCCTGACAATGGGAGCTGCGGCGGCCCTGGGATCGGCTATGGTAGTGCCGCTGGCTTTGAATGGTTTTGGCTGGCAAGGCGCGTTGCTCATGCTGATGTGTTTTCCTCTGCTGGCTCTTTTTTTATGGCTGCCACAGTGGCGAAGCCAACAACATGCAAATTTGAGTACCTCGCGCGCCTTACATACTCGGGGTATCTGGCGTTCGCCGCTTGCCTGGCAGGTAACATTGTTTCTTGGGATCAACTCACTGATCTATTACGTAATTATTGGCTGGCTTCCGGCGATCCTCATCAGTCACGGCTATAGCGAAGCACAGGCGGGTTCACTGCATGGTTTGCTGCAACTAGCCACAGCAGCTCCCGGTTTGCTGATCCCACTTTTCTTACATCATGTGAAAGACCAGCGTGGTATTGCAGCGTTCGTTGCCTTGATGTGCGCAGTGGGCGCGGTTGGGCTCTGCTTCATGCCAGCGCACGCGATCACCTGGACTCTGCTTTTCGGTTTTGGTTCCGGCGCAACAATGATACTGGGGTTGACGTTCATTGGTCTGCGGGCTAGTTCTGCGCATCAGGCGGCGGCACTCTCGGGGATGGCACAATCCGTCGGGTATTTGTTGGCAGCCTGTGGACCGCCGCTGATGGGTAAAATACACGATGCTAACGGTGACTGGTCCGTACCACTAATGGGTGTTGCAATACTTTCACTACTGATGGCGATTTTCGGACTTTGCGCCGGGAGAGACAAAGAAATTCGCTAATATCCGGTGCTATAGTGACGTGACAAATCATGCGTGAAAGGGAGAAACAAACACGATGAATATTCAGTGCAAACGCGTTTATGATCCGGCAGAACAGAGCGATGGTTATCGCGTACTGGTCGACCGCCTCTGGCCGCGCGGTATCAAAAAAACCGATTTAGCCCTTGATGAGTGGGATAAAGAAATCACGCCGTCAACGGAACTGCGCAAAGCCTTTCACGGCGAAGTCGTCGATTTTGCAACCTTTCGCGAGCAATATCTTGCAGAACTGGCACAACACGAGCAAGAAGGAAAGCGGCTGGCGGACATCGCCAAAAAACAGCCGCTGACCCTGCTCTACTCAGCAAAAAACACCACGCAGAACCATGCGCTGGTGCTGGCCGACTGGCTACGTAGCTTGTGATTTTAGTACAGCATCCGGCGGTTATTTTTCACCAGCCGGATGGTCCCGTCGCCACAATGCCCATTCATCAATCGTTTCACCGCCCGGTAATTTGCAATTGTTGCTGACCCCTTGCGCTGTCTGCACTGGAATGAGCGTCCCGCCCTTCTGCTGGCAATAGACCGACGCCGGATTTGCCATACCAATCTGCGGCGGTTTAGGTGCTTCTGGCTGAGAAGGGGTTGAACAACCAGCCAGGACCAGCAAGCAAGGCAGAACAAAACTGATAATTTTCATTTATTGATCTCACATATGTATCCAAGCTT
Source organism: Escherichia sp. WS1152 (assembly GCF_046487665.1). Lineage (NCBI taxonomy): Bacteria > Pseudomonadati > Pseudomonadota > Gammaproteobacteria > Enterobacterales > Enterobacteriaceae > Escherichia > Escherichia sp. WS1152. Next base: position 280,369 of record NZ_JBJQJA010000004.1, read on the forward strand.
AGAGTATCGCGGTATCGTTTTGTTTTGCAGCACTATTTTTATTACATTCACTCAAATCATATTACGCCTTGTTTCATCTTTGTTGATGATGTTTTATCATGCCTGCAAAGATTAAATAATCAGCATTTACCCGCCGTATCCTGGAGTTGTTTCGTGTCAGATCAGATTATCGCCCGCGTCTCGCAATCCCTTGCCAAAGAACAGTCACTGGAAAGCCTGGTCCGACAGCTTCTGGAGATGCTGGAAATGGTCACTGATATGGAATCAACCTACCTGACCAAAGTGGATGTCGAAGCGCGCCTGCAGCATATAATGTTTGCCCGTAACAGCCAGAAAATGCACATCCCGGAGAATTTTACCGTCTCGTGGGATTACTCGTTATGCAAACGCGCCATTGATGAAAACTGCTTTTTCAGCGATGAAGTCCCCGACCGTTGGGGCGACTGTATTGCGGCACGCAATCTTGGCATCACCACATTTCTGAGCACGCCAATTCACTTACCGGATGGATCATTCTATGGCACGCTTTGCGCCGCCAGCAGTGAGAAGCGCCAGTGGAGTGAACGCGCGGAACAGGTTTTGCAGTTATTCGCCGGACTGATTGCACAATATATTCAAAAAGAGGCGCTGGTAGAACAGCTGCGCGAAGCCAATGCTGCGCTGATTGCGCAATCGTATACCGACTCGTTAACCGGGCTACCGAATCGGCGGGCGATTTTTGAAAATCTGACGACGCTGTTTTCCCTCGCCCGGCATCTTAGCCAAAAGATAATGATCGCGTTTATCGATCTGGATAACTTCAAATTAATCAATGATCGTTTTGGTCATAATAGTGGCGATCTGTTTCTCATTCAGGTTGGCGAGCGCCTTAATACGCTCCAGCAAAATGGCGAAGTTATTGGTCGTCTCGGCGGTGATGAGTTTTTGGTTGTTTCACTAAACAACGAGAATGCGGATATTTCGTCGCTGCGAGAACGCATTCAGCAGCAAATACGCGGAGAATATCACTTAGGTGATGTTGATTTGTATTATCCTGGTGCCAGTCTTGGCATAGTAGAAGTCGATCCTGAAACGACCGATGCAGACAGTGCGCTGCATGCTGCCGATATCGCGATGTATCAGGAGAAAAAACACAAACAGAAAACACCTTTTGTCGCGCATTCAGCGCCACATTCCTGAGGCGTATTCACATCCTTTTGATTGGTGATAACATGCGAATCGGTATTATTTTTCCGGTTGTAATCTTCATTACAGCGGTCGTATTTTTAGCATGGTTTTTTATTGGCGGCTATGCTGCCCCGGGAGCATAAAGATGAAAAAAACAACGATCATTATGATGGGTGTGGCGATTATTGTCGTACTCGGCACTGAGCTGGGATGGTGGTAACGTCACATCTAAAAAATAGCAAAGGCTGCCTGTGTGCAGCCTTTGTGCAATTTACGCGTTAACTTTTAATCTTCCTGTAGATAAATAGCACGACAATCGCACCAATAACGGCAACCACGAAGCTGCCAAAATTGAAGCCATCGACTTTACCAAAGCCAAACAGCGTGCTGATCCAACCGCCGACTACGGCACCGACTATCCCCAGCAGGATAGTCATAAAGAATCCACCACCATCTTTACCTGGCATGATCCACTTCGCCAGAATACCGGCAATAAGCCCAAAAATAATCCATGACAGAATGCCCATTGTTTCCTCACTTATCTGTTTTGCATTAGCGGGTTAGTCGCTGATAAAAAGCATAGCACAACATCGGGAGGGCAAGATTTGTGACGAGCATCACGGAGGATTTTTTTGCGATGGCGCAGAAATTGCGCCATCAACGATCAGTGATAATTACCAACCACAAACATCATGTTCGTTTTCCGTGTCATAAGAACGCACGGTATTCACCAGATCTTTTATCACTTCAGCCGCCACTTCTGGCACCAGCAAAGTCATCGGCGTCTCTGTTTCATAATCGACAGAAACGCCATTGCTGTTATTGGTGACGGTCACGGTATACGTTGCTTTGCCCATGATTCATTTCCCGTTATGAATGACTTTCCGTTGTTGCGCACCTTCCATCAGGACTTCAGGAGCCACGAAGAAGTCAATGTTGAAATAAGTATCGTCAGTCATGGCTTCAATGTTGTGCCACTTTTCTGGAGGGAACACCGCAAACTGCCCCGCTTCGATAAGGATCACCTGATCAGGCTCTGCACTGTGTTCATCAGCGTAGCCGAGATATTTGACCGCCCCATGCATAACGGAAAGGCGTGGGTAAACCCCCGGGCGCGTTCCTTTATCAAGATGACGTTCGAATATTCCGGCAGGCGCAGTTTGTTTATTCCAGAAAGGCGTTGAGCGCGTATGAATATAATTCTGTGGGATTTGAAGCATCCTTTTCCCTCCTTCGGTGAATGCGCTGAAAACGGTTTATTCCAGCCGTTTCAGGGTACGCCTGATAATTTGCATTTTAAATACCATTTATTGGTTACTTTTTAGCACCATATCAGAGAAGAATCAGGGAGGATTATAGATGGGAAGCCCGCGACAACGCGGGCTGAAAGCATCAGGATTGCAGCGTCGCCAGTCGGGCAGCGAAACCCACGAACATCAAACCAATCAGTGAGTTGCCAACTTTAGCCAGTTTCTTTTTGGTACGTATGTACTGCGTGACAAAAGCACCAGATATAATCAGGAAGCTCAAATAGCAGAAACTCACCAGTTCCAGCGTCGTCGCCAGAATAAAGAATGAAATTCCCGTATGTGGGGCATTAACATCGATAAACTGTACGAAAAACGACACATAGAACAAAATGGCTTTCGGATTAGTCAGGCTCAAAATTAACGCGCGTTTAAAAATAGCACCGTATTGGGGCTCATCGGATTTGGCCTCGCTATTTTTACCCTTCAGGGTCGCGTAAAGAATTTTACTCCCCAGATAGAGCAAATAAAACGCACCAAGATAACGTACAATGTTGAATAATATCGGGGTGGTCTTAATTAATGTCGCCACTCCAGCCCATGCCAGAAACATCAATACCGCATCGCCAATAAATACACCGCAGGCCGCAAGATAACCGCCTTTCATACCGCTACTGACGCTATTTTTGAGTACAAACAGGGTATTTGGCCCTGGCACCAACACAATAAAAATGGCCCCAACCAGATAGGTCCAGTAATTCAGAACCCCGTATTCAGCGAACACATTAACCTCTTTAATTATCTTTCGATCATGCGCGATTAAAGGTGAATATGCTAACCAATCTGTAGCGGCTTAGAAAGGAGAAAATCAGGTTTTAACCTGATATCAACCCGATAATTGAATCATTAATCAGGCATGCTCCAGTGAAAAATTCGGGTAGTGCTCGGCAAAATACTGGCGTAAAAATTCTACCGTTATCCGCACTTTCGCTGACGTCGCCAGCCTTGAAACATAAACGGCCCAGACGTTCGCTGGCTGGTAATATTCCGGTAGCACTTGCACTAAATGACCACTGGCAATGTTTTCGCTAACATCCCACCAGGAACGCAGAGCAATCCCCTGCCCATCGAGACACCACTGATGGACAATTTCTCCATGATTAGACGACAGTGGGCCGGTGACTTTAATCGCATGGTGGCCTTCTTTATTGCGTAATTGCCAGACACCAAAAGGATGATCGCGCTCTTTAATGACCAGGCACGGCAATGCAGAAAGATCGGTTAAATGTTTCGGCGCGCCATGTTGCGCAATAAATTCCGGCGACGCGCAGAGAATGCGGTAATTGGTCGCCAGTTTGCGGGCGATTAAATTAGGGGCGATGTCATCGCCAATGCGAATATCGAGATCGACACCTTCATTGACCAAATCGACCAGCCGGTCTTCCACATCAAAACGTAATTCCAGTTGCGGATACGCCTTCGCCAGCGCTGATAACGCCGGAGCCACCACCTGTCGTCCAAAACCAAAGCTGCTGATAATACGCAGCATCCCCTGTGGCACCTGACGCACGTCAGAAAGTTCGTCCATCATCTGACCGACATCCTGCAAAATCCGCTGCGCCCATTCATAAATCCGCTCTCCTTCTTCGGTAATGGTGACGCGGCGGGTGGTGCGGTGTAACAACACCACGTTTAGCGTTTGCTCCAGCAAGGCGATGCGCTTGCTGACGAACGCCGGTGAAACGCCCAGTTCTTCCGCCACGGCGGCAAAACCAGCCCGGCGAGCCACCAGCATAAAGACGCGCAAATCATTCAGCAGCGGTAAATTATTCATGATTCGTGTTTTATGTTTCACCAGTTACGGGGATTAATTCCTTTTCAGTCAATTATAGGATGGTGATGTTGTCAATTTTGATGGTCAGGAAGTGAGAACCCAATGATGAAAACGATGCGTATTGCTGCGATCCCGGGAGACGGGATTGGCAAAGAAGTCCTTCCTGAAGGGATTCGCGTGTTACAGGCTGCCGCTGAGCGCTGGGGCTTCGCCTTGAGTTTTGAGCAAATGGAGTGGGCGAGCTGCGAGTATTACAGCCATCACGGTAAAATGATGCCGGACGACTGGCATGAGCAACTTAGCCGTTTCGACGCCATCTATTTTGGTGCCGTCGGCTGGCCGGACACCGTTCCGGACCATATTTCGTTGTGGGGTTCGCTGCTGAAATTTCGTCGTGAATTCGACCAGTACGTCAACCTGCGCCCGGTTCGTCTCTTTCCTGGCGTTCCCTGCCCGCTGGCGGGAAAACAGCCTGGCGACATCGATTTTTACGTGGTCAGGGAAAACACCGAAGGCGAATATTCCTCGCTCGGCGGTAGAGTGAATGAAGGTACAGAGCATGAAGTCGTCATTCAGGAATCGGTATTTACGCGTCGTGGTGTCGATCGCATTTTGCGTTATGCCTTCGAACTTGCGCAAAGCCGCCCACGTAAGACGCTAACTTCTGCCACTAAATCAAACGGTTTAGCCATCAGCATGCCGTACTGGGATGAACGAGTGGAAGCAATGGCCGAGAATTACCCGGAGATCCGCTGTGACAAGCAGCATATTGATATTCTCTGCGCGCGTTTTGTGATGCAGCCGGAACGCTTCGATGTGGTGGTGGCGTCCAATTTGTTTGGCGATATCCTTTCCGATCTTGGCCCGGCCTGCACCGGCACCATTGGCATTGCCCCATCCGCCAACCTGAATCCGGAACGCACTTTCCCGTCGCTCTTCGAGCCTGTCCACGGTTCCGCGCCGGATATCTACGGGAAAAATATTGCTAACCCTATCGCCACAATTTGGGCCGGTGCAATGATGCTCGATTTTCTCGGCAATGGCGATGAGCGTTTCCAGCAAGCGCATAACGGTATTCTGGCAGCGATTGAAGAAGTGATTGCTCACGGGCCGAAAACACCGGATATGAAAGGCAGTGCCACCACGCCACAGGTTGCCGACGCGATTTGCAAAATTATTTTGCGTTAAGGTCAAACCAGTTTATTTGAACCGCGTCACTGACGCGGTTTTTTTATTCGTTCTTTGCAGTTAATAACCTGCGTCATTTCACCTTTTATTGTTTCCGTTTCGTGTTTTATGGCTTTCCGTATTCTTAATTGTTTAATTTATGTAACATGCAAATAATCAATTTGTTAAACACAACATACAACTCATTACCCTGCAAATAATTACAACTGGCAAAAGCCAGAGACGGGCTTTTATGCCCAGGAGATGACTCATGATGAGCAATGTTAAGAAAAAAGATGTGCCGCTGATAAGCATCAGCCTGGTGGCCATTCTTTTCATCGCAGCTGCATTAAGCCTTTTCCCACAACAATCGGCCGACGCGGCCAACGCAATATACACTTTTGTTACGCGTACGTTAGGTTCCGCCGTACAGGTATTGGTTTTGCTGGCAATGGGACTGGTGATTTATTTAGCCACCAGTAAATACGGCAATATTCGTCTTGGCGAAGGAAAACCGGAATACAGCACGATCTCCTGGCTGTTTATGTTTATTTGTGCCGGTTTAGGTTCTTCTACGCTTTATTGGGGGGTTGCTGAATGGGCCTATTATTATCAAACGCCTGGATTAAATATCGCACCGCGTTCACAACAGGCACTCGAATTTAGCGTCCCTTACTCCTTCTTCCACTGGGGCATCAGCGCCTGGGCAACTTATACGCTGGCCTCATTAATCATGGCTTATCACTTTCATGTGCGGAAAAACAAAGGTCTGAGTCTTTCCGGCATTATTGCCGCGATTACCGGCGTTCGCCCGCAAGGCCCATGGGGAAAACTGGTTGATTTGATGTTCCTGATCGCCACTGTCGGCGCACTGACTATTTCCCTTGTTGTTACCGCAGCAACCTTTACTCGTGGGCTTTCCGCGCTGACCGGTTTACCCGATAACTTCACCGTGCAGGCATTTGTGATACTGCTTTCCGGCGGCATTTTTTGCCTAAGCTCATGGATTGGTATCAACAACGGTTTGCAACGTCTGAGCAAAATGGTTGGCTGGGGCGCGTTCCTGCTGCCATTACTGGTGCTGATTGTCGGTCCAACCGAATTTATTACCAACAGCATCATCAATGCCATCGGCCTGACCACGCAAAACTTCCTGCAAATGAGCTTATTCACCGATCCGCTTGGCGATGGTTCATTTACCCGCAACTGGACCGTTTTCTACTGGCTGTGGTGGATCTCATACACCCCTGGCGTAGCAATGTTTGTCACCCGCGTTTCCCGCGGTCGTAAGATTAAAGAAGTTATCTGGGGACTGATCCTCGGCAGCACCGTCGGTTGCTGGTTCTTCTTCGGCGTAATGGAAAGCTATGCCATTCATCAGTTTATCAATGGCGTAATCAACGTCCCACAGGTGCTGGAAACACTGGGCGGCGAAACAGCTGTACAGCAAGTTCTGATGTCGTTGCCAGCCGGTAAATTGTTCCTCGCCGCATACCTGGGCGTGATGATTATTTTCCTTGCCTCGCATATGGATGCAGTGGCCTACACCATGGCGGCGACCAGTACGCATAATCTCCAGGAAGGTGACGATCCTGACCGTGGGCTGCGTCTTTTCTGGTGCGTGGTGATCACTCTGATCCCGCTTTCCATCTTGTTTACCGGTGCTTCGCTGGAAACGATGAAAACCACCGTCGTGCTCACAGCCCTTCCCTTCCTCGTCATTTTACTGGTGAAAGTCGGCGGATTTATTCGCTGGCTGAAACAGGATTACGCCGACATTCCGGCTCATCAAGTTGAACATTATCTCCCGCAGACACCGGTTGAAGCCCTGGAAAAAACACCAGTGCTCCCTGCGGGAACCGTATTCAAAGGCGACAACTGAGCGCCATCATCCTAACGATAAAGGTATCCCTATGAGCAATCTGAGCCCTGACTTTGTACTACCCGAAAATTTTTGCGCTAACCCGCAAGAGGCGTGGACCATTCCTGCCCGTTTTTATACCGATCAGAACGCCTTTGAACACGAAAAAGAGAACGTCTTCGCCAAAAGCTGGATTTGCGTCGCTCACAGCAGCGAACTGGCGAATGCCAATGATTATGTGACGCGTGAGATCATTGGCGAAAGCATAGTGCTGGTACGCGGTCGTGATAAGGTTTTGCGCGCGTTCTATAACGTCTGTCCGCACCGTGGTCATCAGTTGTTGAGCGGTGAAGGAAAAGCAAAAAATGTGATTACCTGCCCATATCACGCATGGGCATTCAAACTCGATGGCAATCTGGCCCATGCACGTAACTGCGAAAACGTCGCCAATTTCGATAGCGACAAAGCGCAACTGGTTCCGGTGCGTCTGGAAGAATATGCCGGATTCGTCTTCATCAACATGGACCCCAACGCCACCAGCGTAGAAGATCAGTTACCCGGTCTGGGCGCGAAAGTGCTGGAAGCCTGCCCGGAAGTCCACGATCTGAAACTGGCGGCCCGCTTTACCACCCGCACGCCTGCCAACTGGAAGAACATTGTCGATAACTATCTCGAGTGCTATCACTGTGGTCCGGCGCATCCAGGTTTCTCCGACTCCGTACAGGTTGATCGTTACTGGCACACCATGCACGGTAACTGGACGCTGCAATACGGTTTCGCCAAACCGTCCGAACAGTCGTTTAAATTTGAAGAGGGTACGGATGCGGCATTCCACGGTTTCTGGCTGTGGCCGTGCACGATGCTGAACGTCACCCCGATCAAAGGGATGATGACGGTCATTTATGAATTCCCGGTGGATTCTGAAACTACCCTGCAAAACTACGATATTTACTTCACCAATGAAGAGTTAACCGACGAGCAAAAATCGCTGATTGAGTGGTATCGCGATGTGTTCCGTCCGGAAGATTTACGTCTGGTTGAAAGCGTACAGAAAGGGCTGAAATCGCGTGGCTATCGTGGTCAGGGGCGCATCATGGCCGACAGTAGCGGTAGCGGCATTTCCGAACATGGTATCGCCCATTTCCATAATCTGCTGGCGCAGGTATTTAAGGACTAATGACATCGGCGGCGGTATTTTCCGCCGCCGGGCTGATTTTTGATGGAGTACAGCAATGTCAGACTATCAAATGTTTGAAGTACAGGTGAGTCAGGTGGAACCGCTTACCGAACAGGTGAAACGCTTCACGCTGGTGGCAACCGATGGCAAACCGCTGCCTGCGTTCACCGGAGGAAGTCACATCATAGTGCAGATGAGCGATGGTGATAACCAGTACAGCAATGCGTATTCACTACTGAGTTCACCGCATAACACCTCTAGTTATCAGATTGCCGTTCGACTGGAAGAAAACTCGCGCGGCGGTTCCCGCTTTTTGCATCAGCAGGTAAAAGTGGGCGATCGGTTAACGATCTCAACGCCTAATAACCTGTTTGCGCTAATTCCCTCAGCCAGAAAGCATCTGTTTATCGCGGGCGGTATTGGTATCACCCCTTTCCTGTCGCACATGGCAGAGTTGCAACACAGCAACGTCGACTGGCAGCTACATTACTGCTCGCGAAATCCAGAAAGTTGCGCATTTCGTGATGAGCTAGTCCAGCATCCGCAGGCTGAGAAAGTCCATTTGCATCATTCATCAACCGGAACACGACTGGAATTAGCGCGATTATTGGCGGATATCGAACCTGGCACACACGTTTATACCTGTGGCCCCGAGGCGCTAATTGAAGCGGTAAGAAGTGAAGCTGCGCGTCTGGACATCGCCGCCGATACGCTGCACTTTGAGCAATTTGCTATCGAAGACAAAACCGGCGATGCATTTACCCTGGTGCTTGCCCGTTCCGGAAAAGAGTTTGTGGTGCCGGAAGAGATGACTATTTTGCAGGTTATTGAAAATAATAAAGCCGCGAAAGTGGAATGTTTATGTCGTGAAGGGGTATGCGGAACCTGCGAAACGGCAATACTGGAAGGTGAAGCTGACCATCGGGATCAGTATTTTAGCGATGAAGAGCGTGCCAGCCAGCAAAGTATGTTGATCTGTTGTTCGCGTGCGAAGGGTAAACGCCTGGTGTTGGATTTGTAGTTTGCCGAAGCCGGATGTGGCGCTGAGCGCGCCCAGTCCGGCTTCGGAAGATTTTACTGCGGATATTCCTGCAATAAATTGTGTAATGCTTCCGCCATCAGCTCACCACGCCAGCCGGAAATCAGCTCCGGCAAATTGTTCTGCGGTTTCAGTTTCCAGTGCCAGTTCAGCAGTTGGTTGATTTGCCGACGCGATGCCAGCAATTCGGCGCTGATCTTATGCGTTTCGCTCACGTCAGTAATCAGCGACTTAATCGCTTTAAACGCTTTACGATAACCCGGCATGTCCATCAGGTTAAGCATCGGCTGCGGTAAGGCATCTTCCGGCAATGTCTGCGCTTTTTCCACCAGCGCCAGCAGCGTTTTACCGTGAAAGCGGATTTCGCTACCGGATAACCCCAGGCTGTCCAGTTCGCCTAAACTTCCCGGCATATAACGCGCTACCGACCACAAATGTTCTTCACGCACGACAAAGTTCACCGCCAGATCGCGCTCTCGCGCCTTGCGCAGTCGCCAGTCGGCTAACAGTTGCAGACAGGCCAGTTGGCGTGTGCGTAATTGCCAGGCATTGGTGATATCACGCCAGGCATCTTCCGGCGCAACGACTTCCTGACGACGCATTTGCATCAGGCGGCATTCATCCAGCGCCGCAGGTAGCCAGCCGGAGGCCTCCGTTTCTACCATAAGCTTGGCGGTGATCGGTAACAGATACCAGACATCCGCCGCTGCATATTCACACTGACGTTCGGTCAGCGGTCTGGCCAGCCAGTCGGTGCGCGATTCACTCTTGTCCAGCGTAACGCCGGAATACTCTTCCACCATGGAAGCGAAACCCCATGACATCGGGCGTCCGCTGAAGGCAGCAAGAATTTGCGTGTCAATCAGGGGTTGTGGTAATTCGCCAAAGACATTGAGGAACACTTCCAGATCTTCACTGCCTGCATGGAGAAATTTTGTGATGGACGGATCGCGCAGGATCGCTTTCAGCGGTGACCAGTCGGTGATCCCGAGAGGATCAATTAGCGCCAGATGCTCGCCATCGAAAAGTTGAATCAACCCCAGCTGCGGGTAATAAGTGCGCGTACGAACAAATTCAGTATCCAGGGCTATCGCCGGAAAGGCACGGACGGCTTCACACAAAGAAGCCAGCGCATCGTCCGTGGTAATCATTTGGTAATTCAAATTGTATTCTCTTTAGTGGGCGTCAAAAAAAACGCCGGATTAACCGGCGTCTGACGACTGACTTAACGCTCAGGCTTTATTGTCCACTTTGCCGCGCGCTTCGTCACGTAATTCTCGTCGCAAAATTTTTCCGACGTTAGATTTCGGTAACTCATCACGAAACTCCACCAGCTTCGGTACTTTGTAGCCCGTGAGCTGACGGCGGCAAAAGGTCACCAGTGACTCTTCGGTAAGCGATGGATCTTTTTTCACTACAAAGATTTTCACCGCTTCACCACTGGAGCCGGAAGGTACGCCAACAGCCGCGACTTCCTGTACGCCAGGATGCTGCATGACGACATCTTCAATCTCGTTGGGATAGACGTTAAAACCGGAAACCAGAATCATGTCTTTTTTACGATCGACAATGCGCAGGAACCCTTCTTCATCCATCACCGCGATGTCGCCGGTGTGTAACCAGCCATTTTTGATGATCTCATCGGTAGCATCCGGACGCTGCCAGTAACCCAGCATCACCTGCGGTCCTTTGACACAAAGCTCACCCGGTTGACCCGGTGGTACTTCATTATCATCATCATCCACCAGTTTGGCTTCCGTCGACGGCACCGGCAAACCGATGCTACCACTATGATAATCAATATCATATGGGTTAACGCTGACCAGCGGCGCACACTCGGTAAGGCCATAGCCTTCCAGCAGATACTGTCCTGTCAGTTTCACCCAACGCTCTGCCACCACTTGCTGCACTGGCATCCCACCGCCTGCGGAAAGATGCAGACTGGAGAAATCCAGCTGCTGGAACTCTTTATTGTTCAGCAACGCATTGAACAAGGTGTTAACGCCAGTGATAGCGGTAAACGGATATTTCGCTAACTCTTTTACCAACCCTGGAATATCACGCGGGTTAGTGATAAGCAGGTTCTGCCCACCCAGTTCGATAAACAGCAGGCAGTTAATGGTCAGGGCAAAAATGTGATACAGCGGCAGTGCCGTTACTACCAGTTCTTTACCTGGATGCAGCAACGGCCCATAGGTGGCGTTGACCTGTTCCAGGTTCGCCAGCATATTGCGGTGAGTCAGCATCGCGCCTTTCGCCACACCTGTGGTGCCGCCGGTGTATTGCAGGAAGGCTAAATCTTCCGGCACCAGTTCGGGTTTGACGTACTGCATCCGGTAGCCGTTATGCAGGGCGCTACGAAATGAAATGGCATCTGGCAGATGGTATTTCGGCACCAAACGCTTGATGTATTTAACAACGAAATTGACTACCGTGCCTTTTGCCGTAGATAGCTGATCCCCCATACGGGTCAGAATTACGTGCTGAACGGCGGTTTTATCAACCACTTTTTCCAGTGTGTGAGCAAAGTTAGACACAATAACAATCGCCGATGCGCCGCTATCGTTAAGCTGATGCTCAAGCTCACGCGGGGTATACAACGGGTTAACGTTTACGACGATCATCCCGGCACGCAAAATGCCAAACAGCGCCACCGGATATTGCAATAAATTAGGCATCATCAACGCAACGCGATCGCCTTTCTTCAGCCCCAACCCTTGTTGCAAATAAGCGGCAAACGCGCGACTGCGTTCTTCCAGCTTGCGGAAGGTCATCACCTCCCCCATATTCACAAACGCAGGCTGATCGGCGTAGCGCGCGACCGACTGCTCAAACATATCTACCAGAGATTGATAACGGTCAGGGTTGATCTCCGTCGGAACGTCCGCGGGATAACGGTTAAGCCAAACCTTCTTCAATTCTTCACCTCTAAAATGCGTGTTCGTCGTCATCGCAACCCCAAATGATATACATGCCGTTAACATAATATTAACTCATCATACCAGCTTGATAATTACCCAACGAAAAGGTTGCGAAGCGCGTCACTATTTATTTTTATCTTTACCGTAAGAATGCAGAAACAGCGGACCAGCCGCTGTTTCTTTTTCTTTAAAAACAAGCAATTATTCAGTTACAACTGTTTGTACTCTCGCGGGGCCGGGATTATACCAGCCCCATCCGCCGTAGCCATAGGGCCAGCCACGACCGCCATAAAACCATGGATCAATCGGCTGAGGCGGCATAATCACCTGCTGGGTTAAATGCCAACGTTTGTAACCCGTTACTTGCATCACCATAAATTTATAGGGCGTGTTGCCGATTTTTCCGTCAACCGCACCAGTGATTGGCCCGACTACCGTAACCAGTTGTCCACGGAAATCCACCGGGTCCAGAAAACCGTTCACATCGGCATAAATGCGACCGCGAGAAGGTTCTCCCAGCGTCGGTCTGGCTCCGCTGTCCAGCAGTACGGTAGCAATTTCCAGGCGGGTTTTCCCTTGCTGGTTTTGTACCGCAACCACTTTGCCACCAAAGCGTGCCTCCTGACCAACGTACAGCTGCGGCGCACTCATCACCCGAACTAAATCTTGTTGCGGCGTGGGACTACTGCCTTTAATGGCGTCCGGCACAGTGACACAACCGCTCAGCATTAGCGCAAACGTACCTGCCAGTATGCCTTTGATAACATTCTTTTGAACCGCCATGATGCGACTCCTTTTTTTCTCAGGGCATACTCTTAAGATTCATTCTTTGCCCGGAAGTTTCTTCCATACGACATTGTTACGTAAATAAACCGGTTCGGCATGTTCCACCGCCACCGTTTTACCCTCAGCAAACATCTGACAAGCAATCGGCAGCATATCTTCTGCAGCGGGGAGTAACACTTCGCCATCGCGCAAAACCAGCCCGCTCTCTTTACCGAGATCCGGCCAGGCTTGCCAGCCTGTACCTACCGTCACCCATTCCCCGGAAAGCTGTTGCATCCGTTCATGAACGAGTTCGGGTTTGAGTACGGCTTCGGTTTCTTCGCCGTGCCAGACGCCGTTTTCATCACGCTGATATTCGGCCCAGTAAACTTCGCCCATCCGCGCATCAATGGCAGCCAGCACGCGCGTTGCGCCGTTTTTGCGCCACGCCCCCTGCGCCATCGTCATGAGCGTGGAGACGCCAATCATCGGCAGCGCCGCGCCAAGTGCCAGCCCCTGCGCAATGCCAATACCAATGCGCACGCCGGTAAAACTACCGGGGCCGCGCCCGTAAGCCAGAGCGTTAATATCAGTCAGGGAAGTTCCGCTGGTGGTCAGGATATCCTGCACCATCGGTAAGATTCGTTGAGTATGTTCACGAGGGCAAAGCTCAAAATGAGCGTTGACAGTACCGTCGTTCCACAGGGCGACAGAGCAGGCCTCTGTCGCGGTATCGATAGCCAGAATTCGCATGGGTCTTCGTGCTTAGATCAATAAAAAGGCGCGCATCATACCATACTCCGTAACAAATTACCTGGAGGATGGTATCGCAAGGAAACGAACCGCACGGGCAATGTCACGGGTGCGTGGCGCGGGCGGCAGACTGGCGAGAAACGTCGCGCCGTAAGGACGCATCACCAGCCGATTGTCACAAATTACCAAAACCCCGCGATCGTCGGCGTCGCGAATCAGTCGCCCGACTCCCTGCTTGAGAGTAATCACCGCATCCGGCAGTTGTACTTCATCGAACGGGTCGCCACCGCGCAAACGGCAATCTTCCATGCGCGCTTTTAACAATGGATCATCAGGCGAGGTAAACGGCAATTTGTCGATAATCACCAATGACAATGTATCGCCACGCACGTCCACCCCCTCCCAGAAACTACTGGTTGCCACAAGAAGCGCGTTACCGGCACTGACAAATTGCTGCAACAGTTGCCCTTTGCTGGTTTCCCCCTGCAATAATACGGGAAGCGTCATGGTAGCGCGGAACTGCTCGGCCAGATCGCGCATCATGGCGTGCGAGGTACAAAGCATAAAACAGCGACCGTTGTTAGCTTCGATGATCGGGCGCAGCATAGCCGCCAGTTGCCGCGCGGAACCCGGTTGATTGGTTTGCGGCAGGTTGCGCGGCACACAGAGTAACGCCTGGCGGCTGTAATCAAACGGGCTTGGCAATAGCAACGACTCCGCCTGTTCTATCCCAAGCCGCGAGGTGAAATGATGCAGATCGTCGTTCACCGACAGCGTTGCTGAGGTGAAGATCCAGCTACCGGGCTTTTGCGCCATTAACTCTTTGAATTTATCCGCCACGCTGAGCGGCGTGAGAGCCAGAGTAAAATGGCGCGAAGTGCATTCGTACCAGTAGCTGTAGCCCGGCTGATTGATCTCTTTTAGCCGCTTCAGCCGTGTGCGATACAACGTGGCGCGCTCAAATGCCGCATCCAGCAAGGCGGAACGCCCCAGTGACAGTTTCGCCACGTCATAACAAAGTTCCAGGGTGTCATCGAGCAGTAAAAATGCCCGCTGAATTTGCGGATTAGCTAACAGCTCACGCAGGTTACCGCGATAACCTGGCTCACCGAGTTGCAGACGAAAATCCTGCGCACTCTGGGCAAGACGATCAGCGCACTTTTGTAACTGCTGAGTGTCTTTTAATTCGGTGCGGTAGGCGATGGTGATGTCTTTTGCCAGGTCGAGCAGTTGTCGACTGGAGAGTGACTGACCAAAATACTGGCTGGCAATGTCCGGTAGCTGGTGGGCTTCGTCGAAGATCATGACGTCCGCTTCCGGGATCAACTCGCCAAATCCACTCTCTTTAACCACCATATCCGCCAGAAAGAGATGATGGTTTACCACCACCACATCGGCGTCCATCGCTTTTTTACGTGCTTTGACCACAAAGCAATCTTTATACATCGGGCAGTCGCTGCCAAGACAGTTGTCGTTGGTGCTGGTGACCAGCGGCCACGCCTGCGAATCTTCCGCCACGCTGACGCAAGTGCTGATATCACCATCGACTGTTTGATTAGACCAGGAGCGCAGCAGGATCACATCGCTTAATATTTGTACTGGAAGATCGCCCCCCGCCAGCGCCTGCTGTTCGAGACGTTCGAGGCAGAGGTAGTTTGAGCGCCCTTTCAGCAACGCCACGTTGCCCGTGTATTTCAACGCCTTTGAGACCGTCGGCAAATCGCGGCTATAGAGCTGATCCTGCAACGCTTTTGAGCCGGTCGAGATAATGACTTTCTTTTTCGCCCGCAGCGCAGGAGCCAGGTAAGCGTAGGTTTTGCCCGTACCGGTTCCTGCTTCCACCACCAGCGGCTGGCCTTTTTCTATCGCCTGGGTGACGGCTACCGCCATCTGTCGCTGTGGTTCTCGCGGCTTAAAGCCTGGTATCGCTTTCGCCAGCTGACCGTCTGGTGCAAAATCGTCCGTCACACTACCCCCTGTTGATTTGAACAGGGATTATGTCAGGATGAGGGCGCTTTCGCCAGTTGAAGTGGTGACGGCGACCTCACATTGTGGCAGTCTTTGCAGCACGAAAATGGAAGGATAATGAGGACAAAATGATGACTATCGTTCGTATCGATGCTGAAACCCGCTGGTCTGATGTAGTAATCCACAACAACACGCTCTACTACACTGGTGTACCGGAAAACCTCGACGCCGATGCCTTTGAGCAAACCGCCAACACGCTGGCGCAGATTGACGCCGTGCTGGAAAAACAGGGCAGCAATAAATCGAGTATTCTGGATGCCACCATTTTCCTGGCCGATAAAAACGACTTCGCGGCGATGAATAAAGCGTGGGATGCCTGGGTTGTCGCGGGTCATGCGCCGGTGCGCTGCACGGTACAAGCGGGTTTGATGAACCCGAAGTATAAAGTTGAAATTAAGATTGTGGCTGCGGTGTAAGCTTTATCGAAGCAAAATAAGTCAGACGATAACTTATCGATAATACTGGTCGGTTTTACATAAATCGACCAGAGAATAAGATATTACTGTTGATGCTTCTGCTAATTCATTATTTATTTTTATAATTTCAATTTTATCTATAAAACTAACTATATAAATAAACATAACCATGCCGTTGTGTTCGCCCTTTGATTAGCAACTCTGGTTTTCTTTCTTAGCTGAACAATCTGGTTATAGCGTGCGGACTGACCGTTAATTTTCTCCATCTTACTGGATAACACACCATGAGCTGCTACCTTTAAAACACCCGGATGTCAACAGGTTAACTCGTGCCATATCGTTATAATCCCTTTGATATTAGATGCAAATTAAGGTCATATATAGCCTTATCGATAACATGGTTAATTTTAAGGATAAGAATATGCCTGCTGTAATAGATAAAGCCCTGGATTTCATTGGTGCCATGGATGTATCAGCGCCAACACCAAGTTCGATGAATGAAAGCACGGCGAAGGGAATCTTTAAATATTTAAAAGAACTGGGAGTACCCGCGAGTGCCGCTGATATTACGGCGCGAGCTGACCAGGAAGGCTGGAACCCTGGGTTCACGGAAAAAATGGTTGGATGGGCAAAAAAAATGGAGACAGGTGAACGCTCTGTGATTAAAAATCCTGAGTACTTTTCAACATATATGCAGGAAGAACTAAAAGCACTGGTCTGAGTTAAATTTATATCAGCATAAATGGGTCAGGACGCTTTTAATCACATATAAAAAGCGTCCTTTTTCTCACAATCAAATAATCATCGGCTTCTATAACGAAATCGATACGGATTAGTGTGTTACTCGTCTTCATCCTCAAAACGCGCCACGATTCGCTCGCCGGAGTGGTTGGCACGCAGCTCTTCTGCCACCAGCGCGATTGCCTGGCCGCTGCTCATCCCTTGTGCCATCAGTTCCTGGATCCGCTCGACAGCTTTTTGCTGCTGTTCATGGGTGAGTGAAGGTAAACCTGCAAACATTGTTAACTCCTGCTAAATTGTTGGCGCTAATTATTTCATGCTACCCGGCACATAGCCAGTAGAGTCAGGACTGATGAAGACGTTATCTCCCGCTGTGATTACTTTACCCTGGCGTCAGGACGCCGCTGAATTTTATTTCTCCCGCTTAAGCCACCTGCCGTGGGCGATGCTTTTACACTCCGGCTATGCCGATCATCCGTATAGCCGCTTTGATATTGTGGTCGCCGATCCGATTTGCACTTTAACCACTTTAGGTAAAGAAACCGTTGTTAGTGAAAGCGAAAAACGCACAACGACCACTGATGACCCGCTACAGGTGCTCCAGCAGGTGCTGGATCGCGCAGACATTCGCCCAACGCATAACGAAGATTTGCCATTTCAGGGCGGCGCACTGGGGTTGTTTGGCTACGATCTGGGCCGCCGTTTTGAGTCACTGCCAGAAATTGCGGAACAAGATATCGTTCTGCCGGATATGGCAGTGGGTATCTACGATTGGGCGCTCATTGTCGACCACCAGCGTCATACAGTTTCTTTGCTGAGTCATAATGATGTCAATGCCCGTCGGGCCTGGCTGGAAAGCCAGCAATTCTCGCCGCAGGAAGATTTCACGCTCACTTCCGACTGGCAATCCAATATGACCCGCGAGCAGTACGGCGAAAAATTTCGCCAGGTACAGGAATATCTGCACAGCGGTGATTGCTATCAGGTGAATCTCGCCCAGCGTTTTCATGCGACCTATTCTGGCGATGAATGGCAGGCATTCCTTCAGCTTAATCAGGCCAACCGCGCGCCATTTAGCGCTTTTTTACGTCTTGAACAGGGTGCAATTTTAAGCCTTTCGCCAGAGCGGTTTATTCTTTGTGATAATAGTGAAATCCAGACCCGCCCGATTAAAGGCACGCTACCACGCCTGCCCGATCCTCAGGAAGATAGCAAACAAGCAGAAAAACTGGCGAACTCAGCGAAAGATCGTGCCGAAAATCTGATGATTGTCGATTTAATGCGTAATGATATCGGTCGTGTTGCCGTAGCAGGTTCGGTAAAAGTACCAGAGCTGTTCGTGGTGGAACCCTTCCCTGCCGTGCATCATCTGGTCAGCACCATAACGGCGCGACTACCAGAACAGTTACACGCCAGCGATCTGCTGCGCGCAGCTTTTCCTGGTGGCTCAATAACCGGGGCTCCGAAAGTACGGGCTATGGAAATTATCGACGAACTGGAACCGCAGCGACGTAATGCCTGGTGCGGCAGCATTGGCTATTTGAGCTTTTGCGGCAACATGGATACCAGCATTACTATCCGCACGCTGACTGCCATTAACGGACAAATATACTGCTCTGCGGGCGGTGGAATTGTCGCCGATAGCCAGGAAGAAGCGGAATATCAGGAAACTTTTGATAAAGTTAATAAGATATTACACCAACTGGAGAAGTAAGACGTGGAATACCGTAGCCTGACGCTTGATGATTTTTTATCGCGCTTTCAACTTTTGCGCCCACAAATTAACCGGGAAACCCTAAATCATCGTCAGGCTGCCGTGTTAATCCCCATCGTCCGTCGACCGCAACCGGGGTTGTTGCTGACTCAGCGTTCAATTCATCTGCGTAAACACGCTGGACAAGTGGCATTCCCTGGAGGTGCAGTCGATGACACGGACGCATCAGTTATCGCCGCCGCGCTGCGCGAAGCTGAAGAAGAGGTTGCTATACCGCCTTCCGCCGTTGAAGTTATCGGCGTGCTGCCGCCCGTCGATAGCGTAACTGGCTACCAGGTAACCCCAGTGGTCGGCATTATCCCGCCCGATCTGCCGTATCGCGCCAGTGAAGATGAAGTCTCGGCGGTGTTTGAAATGCCGCTCGCCCAGGCATTACATCTGGGTCGTTATCACCCTTTAGATATCTACCGCCGTGGCGATTCACATCGGGTATGGCTGTCCTGGTACGAACAGTATTTTGTATGGGGAATGACCGCAGGCATAATTCGTGAGCTGGCGCTGCAAATTGGTGTGAAACCCTGACTATACTTATCTTTACATCTACAAAACACTACTTGAGACAATCATCGCAATATTAGTTAAATCGCGGTTTTTGATTAGTTTAATTCATGTGAATAGTTAAGCCAGTCGCCGCGTTCCCTCTTACACTATGCGCTGTTATTAGTTCGTTACTGGAAGTCCAGTCACCTTGTCAGGAGTATTATCGTGATTAGTCTATTCGACATGTTTAAGGTGGGGATTGGTCCCTCATCTTCCCATACCGTAGGGCCTATGAAGGCAGGTAAACAGTTCGTCGATGATCTGGTCGAAAAAGGCTTACTGGATAGCGTTACTCGCGTTGCCGTGGACGTTTATGGTTCACTGTCGCTGACGGGTAAAGGCCACCACACCGATATCGCCATTATTATGGGTCTTGCAGGTAACGAACCTGCCACCGTGGATATCGACAGTATTCCCGGTTTTATTCGCGACGTAGAAGAGCGCGAACGTCTGCTGCTGGCACAGGGACAGCATGAAGTGGATTTCCCGCGCGACAACGGGATGCGTTTTCATAACGGCAACCTGCCGCTGCATGAAAACGGTATGCAAATCCACGCCTATAACGGCGATGAAGTCGTCTACAGCAAAACTTATTATTCCATCGGCGGCGGTTTTATCGTCGATGAAGAACACTTTGGTCAGGATGCTGCCAACGAAGTGAGCGTGCCGTATCCGTTCAAATCTGCCACCGAACTGCTCGCGTACTGTAATGAAACCGGCTATTCGCTGTCTGGTCTCGCTATGCAGAACGAACTGGCGCTGCACAGCAAGAAAGAGATCGACGAGTATTTCGCGCATGTCTGGCAAACCATGCAGGCATGTATCGATCGCGGGATGAACACCGAAGGTGTACTGCCAGGCCCGCTGCGCGTGCCGCGTCGTGCGTCTGCCCTGCGCCGGATGCTGGTTTCCAGCGATAAACTGTCTAACGATCCGATGAATGTCATTGACTGGGTAAACATGTTTGCGCTGGCAGTTAACGAAGAAAACGCCGCCGGTGGTCGTGTGGTAACTGCGCCAACCAACGGTGCCTGCGGTATCGTTCCGGCAGTGCTGGCTTACTATGACCACTTTATTGAATCGGTCAGCCCGGACATCTATACCCGTTACTTTATGGCAGCGGGCGCGATTGGTGCATTGTATAAAATGAACGCCTCTATTTCCGGTGCGGAAGTTGGTTGCCAGGGCGAAGTGGGTGTTGCCTGTTCAATGGCTGCTGCGGGTCTTGCAGAACTGCTGGGCGGTAGCCCGGAACAGGTTTGCGTGGCGGCGGAAATTGGCATGGAACACAACCTTGGTTTAACCTGCGACCCGGTTGCAGGGCAGGTTCAGGTGCCGTGCATTGAGCGTAATGCCATTGCATCTGTGAAGGCGATTAACGCCGCACGGATGGCTCTGCGCCGCACCAGTGCACCGCGCGTCTCGCTGGATAAGGTCATCGAAACGATGTACGAAACCGGTAAAGACATGAACGCCAAATACCGCGAAACCTCACGCGGTGGTCTGGCAATCAAAGTCCAGTGTGACTAATACTTCTTACTCGCCCATCTGCAACGGATGGGCGAATTTATCCCCGCTTTCTCGTCTGCTGTAATATTCCCCACTACACTTCCACTGTTGCGTCAGGCGTTTGTCGCCATACGCTTACAGGGTGGCCCGCATGCAAAAAGCACAACGGATCATTAAAACCTATCGCCGTAATCGAATGATTGTTTGTACGATTTGCGCACTCGTTACGCTCGCTTCGACCCTGAGCGTGCGATTTATTTCACAGCGTAACTTAAATCAACAACGGGTAGTACAATTCGCCAATCATGCTGTAGAGGAATTAGATAAAGTACTGCTTCCCCTACAGGCAGGTAGCGAAGTCTTGCTTCCGCTGATTGGTCTGCCCTGCTCTGTCGCCCATTTGCCATTACGTAAACAGGCGGCAAAACTCCAAACTGTGCGATCCATTGGCCTGGTGCAAGACGGCACACTCTATTGCTCCAGCATTTTTGGTTATCGCAATGTGCCCGTCGTGGACATTCTGGCTGAACTTCCTGCACCGCAACCACTTTTACGCCTGACGATCGACCGTGCCCTGATTAAAGGCAGTCCGGTTTTGATTCAATGGACGCCTGCAGCGGGCAGTAGCAATGCTGGGGTCATGGAGATGATTAACATCGACTTACTGACGGCAATGCTCCTTGAGCCACAACTGCCGCAAATCAGTAGCGCCAGCCTGAGGTGGACAAACGGCATTTGCTCTATGGTAATGGGCTGGTAGATTCCCTTCCGCAACCTGAAGACAATGAAAACTATCAGGTTTCTTCGCAACGCTTTCCTTTTACCATTAACGTTAATGGTCCGGGGGCTACGGCGCTGGCATGGCACTATCTTCCAACACAATTACCGCTGGCGGTGCTGCTAAGTTTACTGGTGGGCTACATCGCCTGGCTGGCGACCGCTTACCGGATGAGCTTTTCCCGCGAAATCAATCTGGGCCTGGCGCAACATGAGTTCGAATTGTTCTGTCAGCCTTTGCTTAATGCGCGCAGCCAGCAATGTATTGGTGTAGAGATTTTGCTGCGCTGGAACAATCCGCGTCAGGGCTGGATTTCACCGGATGTGTTTATTCCTATCGCGGAAGAACATCATTTAATTGTGCCACTGACCCGCTATGTGATGGCAGAAACCATTCGTCAGCGCCATGTTTTCCCGATGAGTAGTCAGTTTCATGTTGGCATTAACGTCGCACCCAGCCATTTTCGCCGTGGTGTGCTGATAAAAGATCTCAATCAGTACTGGTTTAGCGCTCACCCGATTCAGCAACTGATCCTCGAAATCACCGAACGCGATGCCTTACTGGATGTTGATTATCGGATTGCCCGCGAGCTGCATCGTAAAAATGTCAAACTGGCGATTGATGACTTCGGCACCGGCAACAGTTCATTTTCCTGGCTTGAAACATTACGTCCTGACGTGCTGAAAATTGATAAGTCATTTACCGCAGCTATAGGTTCTGACGCGGTTAACTCGACGGTGACCGATATCATCATCGCGCTGGGGCAAAGACTGAATATTGAACTGGTGGCGGAGGGCGTGGAAACGCAAGAACAAGCGAAGTATTTGCGCCGTCATGGCGTGCATATTTTGCAAGGGTATTTGTACGCACAGCCGATGCCGCTACGTGATTTTCCCAAATGGCTGGCGGGCAGCCAACCGCCGCCCGCCCGGCATAATGGACATATCACGCCCATTATGCCATTACGTTAACGCTTACTCATCTTCATCGTGCGCCGGTTGCTCTTTAACAATGCGAACCAGATCAACACGATAATCATTGGCTTCAATGATGGTGATATGCAGTGGCCCTACATCAATCACATCCCCCACACGGGGAATGTGACCATTTGCCGAGATCACGAGGCCCGCGACCGTCGCGATATCATCGTCATCGGCAAGGTGCTCAACATCAAGCGCCTGCTGCAAGGCATGCAAATCTGTACCGCCTTTTACCAGCCAGCCGTCACCATCAGTAATGATTTCCGGCGTTTCGTCAGCGTCCGGGAATTCACCCGCAATGGCTTCCAGCACATCCAGCGGCGTGACCAAGCCTTGTACCACACCAAACTCGTTGGTCACGATAACAAAGCTCCCGCGAGCACGACGCAGCACGCCCAGCAGGTTGATCGGATCGAGGGTTTCAGGGACGATAATCGCCGGAGACGCCGAAGCAATCGCCGCCACATCAACGCCCTCTTCCAGCGCCACCAGCAGTTCTTTAGCACGTACGATTCCGATGATTTCATCCAGTTCACCGCGACATACCGGGAACAGGCTGTGCGGTGAGGAGAGCAGCTGCTCGCGGATTTCATCGACCCCGAGATTAGCGTCAACCCAGCTTATTTCACCGCGCGGCGTCATGATCCCGCGCAGAGAACGCGACGCCAGCGTCAGTACGCCGTTAATCATGTAACGTTCTTCTTCGGCAAATGCACCTTCCGGGATCGGCATCGGCATCGGGTTATCGGCATCGTGCTGAACATTGGCCTGACGTTTCCCGCCCATCAAACGCAGGATGGCATCGGCAGTACGCGCTCGCAGCGGCAAAGTCGACTGGTGACGAATAAAGTTGCGACGCGCAATCTGGTTAAACACTTCGATGATGATCGAGAAGCCAATCGCGGCATACAGGTAACCTTTCGGAATGTGGAAACCGAAACCTTCTGCCACCAGACTCAGACCAATCATTAACAGGAAGCTCAGACAGAGCACCACCACCGTGGGGTGCTGGTTAACAAATCGCGTCAGCGGTTTGGATGCCAGCAACATAACCGCCATCGCAATCACTACCGCCGCCATCATCACCGGCAGATGGTTAACCATCCCTACAGCAGTAATTACCGCATCCAACGAGAAGACGGCGTCAAGGATGACAATCTGTGTGACGACTACCCAGAAACTGGCGTAGCCTTTACCGTGGCCGGAATCATGATCGCGGTTTTCCAGCCGTTCATGCAGTTCGGTTGTTGCTTTGAACAGCAAGAATATCCCCCCGAACAACATAATCAGGTCGCGTCCGGAGAAGGAGAAATCCATGACGGTAAATAGCGGTTTGGTCAGCGTGACCATCCATGAAATCAGCGACAGCAGCCCCAGACGCATAATCAGCGCCAGTGATAACCCCAGCAAACGCGCTTTATCGCGTTGTTTTGGCGGCAGTTTGTCAGCAAGAATGGCGATGAAGACCAGGTTATCGATACCCAGCACAATTTCGAGAACAACAAGCGTGAGTAGCCCCGCCCAAATTGAGGGGTCCATTAAGAATTCCATGACAAGCTCCTGCTTAAGGAATAGCTATTCGACGCCAGAAATAATGCAGGCGTAACGACAAAATGCAAACGAAAGGTGCGGCATAGAGTGCCAGAAAGGCAGGCGTTAAAAGGCCTGATGCTGAAATGACGTCGGTGACGATCCATACTGCGGGCTACTGCCCTATACTCCATGGTTGTTAAACGGGAGTTAAACATATCAGAGACGCCTCTGATTTGGCAAAGATTTACCTTCCTTTGCAAACGAATGTGACAAGGATATTTTACCTTTCGAAATTTCTGCTAATCGAAAGTTAAATTACGGATCTTCATCACATAAAATAATTTTTTCGATATCTAAAATAAATCGCGAAACGCAGGGGTTTTTGGTTGTAGCCCTTATCTGAATCGATTCGATTGTGGACGACGATTCAAAAATACATCTGGCACGTTGAGGTGTTAACGATAATAAAGGAGGTAGCAAGTGACCATTGCTATTGTTATAGGCACACATGGTTGGGCTGCAGAGCAGTTGCTTAAAACGGCAGAAATGCTGTTAGGCGAGCAGGAAAACGTCGGCTGGATCGATTTCGTTCCAGGTGAAAATGCCGAAACGCTGATTGAAAAGTACAACGCTCAGTTGGCAAAACTCGACACCACTAAAGGCGTGCTGTTTCTCGTTGATACATGGGGAGGCAGCCCGTTCAATGCTGCCAGCCGCATTGTCGTCGACAAAGAGCATTATGAAGTCATTGCAGGCGTTAACATTCCAATGCTCGTGGAAACGTTAATGGCCCGTGATGATGACCCAAGCTTTGATGAACTGGTTGCGCTGGCAGTAGAAACAGGCCGTGAAGGCGTGAAAGCACTGAAAGCCAAACCGGTTGAAAAAGCCGCGCCAGCACCCGCTGCCGCAGCACCCAAAGCGGCTCCAACTCCGGCAAAACCAATGGGGCCAAACGACTACATGGTTATTGGCCTTGCGCGTATCGACGACCGTCTGATTCACGGTCAGGTCGCCACCCGCTGGACCAAAGAAACCAATGTCTCCCGTATTATTGTTGTTAGTGATGAAGTGGCTGCGGATACCGTTCGTAAGACACTGCTCACCCAGGTTGCACCTCCGGGCGTAACAGCACACGTAGTTGATGTTGCCAAAATGATTCGCGTCTACAACAACCCGAAATATGCTGGCGAACGTGTAATGCTGTTATTTACCAACCCAACAGATGTAGAGCGTCTCGTTGAAGGCGGCGTGAAAATCACCTCTGTTAACGTCGGTGGTATGGCATTCCGTCAGGGTAAAACCCAGGTGAATAACGCGGTTTCGGTTGATGAAAAAGATATCGAGGCGTTCAAAAAACTGAATGCGCGCGGTATTGAGCTGGAAGTCCGTAAGGTTTCCACCGATCCGAAACTGAAAATGATGGATCTGATCAGCAAAATCGATAAGTAACGTATTGTGTTGATTATCACTCAGTTTTCACACTTAAGTCTTACGTAAACAGGAGAAGTACAATGGAGATTACCACTCTTCAAATTGTGCTGGTATTTATCGTAGCCTGTATCGCAGGTATGGGATCAATCCTCGATGAATTTCAGTTTCACCGTCCGCTAATCGCGTGTACCCTGGTGGGTATCGTTCT
This sequence comes from Escherichia sp. WS1152, assembly GCF_046487665.1. NCBI lineage: Bacteria > Pseudomonadati > Pseudomonadota > Gammaproteobacteria > Enterobacterales > Enterobacteriaceae > Escherichia > Escherichia sp. WS1152. The sequence continues at coordinate 306,241 of NZ_JBJQJA010000004.1, forward strand.
TGGGGATATGAAAACCGGTATTATTATCGGTGGTACGCTGGAAATGATCGCGCTGGGCTGGATGAACATCGGTGCTGCAGTTGCGCCTGACGCCGCTCTGGCATCTATCATTTCTACCATTCTGGTTATCGCAGGTCATCAGAGCATTGGTGCAGGTATTGCACTGGCAATCCCTCTGGCCGCTGCGGGCCAGGTACTGACCATCATCGTTCGTACTATTACCGTTGCTTTCCAGCACGCTGCGGATAAGGCTGCTGATAACGGCAACCTGACAGCGATTTCCTGGATCCACGTTTCTTCTCTGTTCCTGCAAGCAATGCGTGTGGCTATTCCGGCCGTCATCGTTGCGCTGTCTGTTGGTACCAGCGAAGTACAGAACATGCTGAATGCGATTCCGGAAGTGGTGACCAATGGTCTGAATATCGCCGGTGGCATGATCGTGGTGGTTGGTTATGCGATGGTTATCAACATGATGCGTGCTGGCTACCTGATGCCGTTCTTCTACCTCGGCTTCGTAACCGCAGCATTCACCAACTTTAACCTGGTTGCTCTGGGTGTGATCGGTACTGTTATGGCAGTGCTCTACATCCAACTTAGCCCGAAATACAACCGCGTAGCCGGTGCGCCTGCTCAGGCTGCTGGTAACAACGATCTCGATAACGAACTGGACTAACAGGTGAGCGAAATGGTTGATACAACTCAAACTACCACCGAGAAAAAACTCACTCAAAGTGATATTCGTGGCGTCTTCCTGCGTTCTAACCTCTTCCAGGGTTCATGGAACTTCGAACGTATGCAGGCACTGGGTTTCTGCTTCTCTATGGTACCGGCAATTCGTCGCCTCTACCCTGAGAACAACGAAGCTCGTAAACAAGCTATTCGCCGTCACCTGGAGTTCTTTAACACCCAGCCGTTCGTGGCTGCGCCGATTCTCGGCGTAACCCTGGCGCTGGAAGAACAGCGTGCTAATGGCGCAGAGATCGATGACGGTGCTATCAACGGTATCAAAGTCGGTTTGATGGGGCCGCTGGCTGGTGTAGGCGACCCGATCTTCTGGGGAACCGTACGTCCGGTATTTGCAGCACTGGGTGCCGGTATCGCGATGAGCGGCAGCCTGTTAGGTCCGCTGCTGTTCTTCATCCTGTTTAACCTGGTGCGTCTGGCAACCCGTTACTACGGCGTAGCGTATGGTTACTCCAAAGGTATCGATATCGTTAAAGATATGGGTGGTGGCTTCCTGCAAAAACTGACGGAAGGGGCGTCTATCCTCGGCCTGTTTGTCATGGGGGCATTGGTTAACAAGTGGACACATGTCAACATCCCGCTGGTTGTCTCTCGCATTACTGACCAGACGGGCAAAGAACACGTTACTACTGTCCAGACTATTCTGGACCAGTTAATGCCAGGCCTGGTACCACTGCTGCTGACCTTTGCTTGTATGTGGCTACTGCGCAAAAAAGTTAACCCGCTGTGGATCATCGTTGGCTTCTTCGTCATCGGTATCGCTGGTTACGCTTGCGGCCTGCTGGGACTGTAAGACTGTTGTACACTACCGGGGCCTTTTGGCCCCGTTTTTTTATCTGGAGGATTAATGACAATCACGGACCTGGTACTGATTCTTTTCATCGCCGCACTCCTGGCCTTCGCGATCTACGATCAGTTCATCATGCCCCGCCGTAACGGCCCCACCCTGCTGGCAATTCCTTTGCTCCGGCGTGGTCGCATTGATAGCGTTATCTTCGTCGGATTGATTGTCATTCTTATCTATAACAACGTCACGAATCATGGTGCGTTAATAACGACATGGTTATTAAGCGCACTGGCTCTGATGGGTTTTTATATATTCTGGATCCGCGTTCCGAAGATCATCTTTAAACAAAAAGGTTTTTTCTTCGCAAATGTCTGGATTGAATATAGCCGAATCAAAGCGATGAACTTGTCGGAAGATGGCGTGTTGGTGATGCAATTAGAACAGCGTCGGCTGTTAATCCGCGTTCGAAATATCGACGATCTGGAAAGAATTTATAAACTTCTCGTTTAAACTCAATGAGTTATTAATTTAGCCAAAGCTATGTTTAGTGTATTTTTAATAATCAGACATAGCTTAGGCTATATTACCTCTTCCCTTATTTGTTATTTATTTTAACGTTTCATTGATATATAAATCTAAATGAAAATCGTTATCAACAAAGCAATAAAATAATATATTCCAACAGTTGTTTTATATTCTCAAAATATGTTAAGGTTGCGCCCTCATTTGGGGAGTAGCCAATTTCCAGATTCCGGAAATGTACGTGTCAACATACTCGTTGCAAAACGTGGCACGTACGGACTGAAGACTTTCAGTCAGGCGAGACCATATGCACATCAATCGCTATGCCTGCATGAACGCGAAAACCCATCGCGGCTTGTTGTTCATGTATGCATGTTTGCTGGGGGCGATGATGTGTTTTATGGATACCCCGGTCAGGACGTTGTCATGAATATCACTGCTACTGTTCTTCTTGCGTTTGGTATGTCGATGGATGCATTTGCTGCATCAATCGGTAAAGGTGCCACCCTCCATAAACCGAAATTTTCTGAAGCATTGCGAACCGGCCTTATTTTTGGTGCCGTCGAAACCCTGACGCCGCTGATCGGCTGGGGAATGGGCATGTTAGCCAGCCGGTTTGTCCTTGAATGGAATCACTGGATTGCGTTTGTGCTGCTGATATTCCTCGGCGGGCGAATGATTATTGAGGGTTTTCGTGGCGCAGATGATGAAGATGAAGAGCCGCGCCGTCGGCACGGTTTCTGGCTACTGGTAACCACCGCGATTGCCACCAGCCTGGATGCCATGGCTGTGGGTGTTGGTCTTGCTTTCCTTCAGGTCAACATTATCGCGACCGCATTGGCCATTGGTTGTGCAACCTTGATTATGTCGACATTAGGGATGATGGTTGGTCGCTTTATCGGCTCAATTATTGGGAAAAAAGCGGAAATTCTCGGCGGGCTGGTGCTGATCGGCATCGGCGTCCAGATCCTCTGGACGCACTTCCACGGTTAATAAGAACGCTGCCAGAGGTGAATATTAAAGTCCGTCTGGCAGTCGAACACTTCTTTTGCTGCCAGTGTTTGCCAGACTTCTGGCTTCGCACGCCAGGCAAACGGCGTCATCTGCAATAATGCGACGGCTTCATCACCGCGAAGACGCATCGGATAACACAACTCATCACTCTGCTGTAATGTATAACCTTCCAGTTGTTCTGCATGAGGTGCATGAAGATGTACTTCATTGTAAATCAGCCCCTTCAGCTCCATCAAATGTCGCGGTCCCGGCGTGGCAGTAATGACCCAGCCGCCGGGCTTCACTACTCGTGCTAATTCTTCTGCTTTACACGGCGCGTAAATACGTATTATGGCGTCCATACTGGTATCGGAAAACGGCAAACGGTGGCTGGAAGCGACACAAAGAGTGACCTGCGGATAGCGTTTCGCCGCCGCTTTTATCGCTACCTTCGAAACATCCAGACCAAACGTGGTGATTTCGGGCAACGCATCGGCAAATGCGTGTGTGTAATACCCTTCACCACAGCCAATATCCAGCACCGCCGTGGCCTTTTCATTAAGCCGTTCCCGCAGTTGGGCGACAATTGCATCACGCAGCGGCTGATAATGTCCGGCATCTAAGAATGCGCGGCGTGCTTGCATCATTTCCGCGCTGTCGCCCGGATCACGAGACCGTTTATGCTGAACGGGCAGCAGATTGACATACCCTTCTTTCGCCATATCAAACTGATGTCGTTGGGGACAGATATAGCTGTTTTTTTCACGCGAAAGAGGCTGATGGCAAAGTGGACAGGAAAACGACATGACAACTCCGGCAGGATACTAAAGGCCGCAAGTGTAACGCGAATCACGCGGCGGGCAAATATCCGAACGCCAGGAGCGAAGATAAAGCATAGTAAAAAGCCTCGCATTCGACGAGGCTTTATAGCGAGATTGAAGCGTATTCACACTTCAGATCAGTGGATTCGATCAGATAGCTGTTACGTTAACAGCTGCCGGACCTTTCTGGCCGTCCTGAATTTCGAACTCAACGTTCTGACCTTCAGCCAGAGTTTTGAAGCCATTACCCTGGATAGCGGAGAAGTGTACGAACACGTCTTTGCTGCCATCAGCAGGAGTAATGAAGCCAAAACCTTTAGACTCGTTGAACCACTTAACCTGACCTTTAATCTTTGCCATTTGAAAAATTCCTTAGATTGTTTTCTTCGCCCGCAGGCATAACATAGATAAAACTGACACATTACTGCATGAGGCACCAATATAAGGCTCGGCAGAGAAGCGGTATTCAACGTCAACGTGTTTACTCAGGACTTCTTTACTGAAAATGCCACACATAAACAGAACTGTACCTCGTTTAACCCGAAATCTGTTATCACATACAACGTTAATTATGGCAAGCCATTTTTAAACATGTCTCGATCAGACGCACAAATCTCGATACGTCTTCCACTTTTTTTGCACACTTATGCAACGGAATACGCGCCGATATATCATTGTGCTTAACCTTGCCAGTTCAGGCAGATACTTAAACTGGCGTAGTTTCTAACATAGTTCAATAAGTTCAGTTGTTCCAGGCCAGTGGGAGAAGTTATTACATAGTGCGTGCAATATCACATTTTCTGCTATGCAATGAATAAAAAGTTATATCACTTTTTCTCATAAAACAGTCAGTTAACGGCTATTAATCACCCTAAAGAGAAGTCAATCCCCAAAGGGATTGTAAATTTAAAATAAGAAAAATTGATGAGTGAGCAAAAAAATCAAGAGAGAAACGTTTCGCTAATAAATAATACCACGCTTAATCACAAATCCGATGTAAACATCCTAATAAATTAATGAGGTAAATATCTTTTTCTGATATCCCGTTACGCAAATAAATAATATGATAATTATTTGAAGTCAGACCAGAGTTTTAATTTGAAGCAATTGCACCATGACAGTGCGTATAATCAGGATGAATTGAGTAACCCTTCAACGACGGGGTTACTCAAGATTGAGGAAGGATTATCGTTCGGCGACCAGGCGAATAATATCTTCGTCTTCAACCGATTTTTGACTCTCAATGGTCTTTTTATCTGCTTTCTCTGGTTCGTTTGCTTCGCACAAACGACGTAACAGTGCATTTTGACGTTTTTGCTGATCCAGCAACGCCTCAAGCAGTTCAATCTGTTCGTTAGTCCGAGAACTGGCACGATTAATAAAAAACCACAAGATGAGCCCGATAAGAAGAACCACCACCGATACAACCAAAGACGCAATGTTCATCACGCCTGAATTTACAACTTCGTTCATTTCACCACCTCTGAGTAGAGGCGCTATTCTACCACTGCTGGAGAGGAAGAAAATCTAGTGCTGAAAAAATGATATCACCACGGGATAAACTGGTTAATGGCACAAATTCCGCTGAAAAATTGTACATCCTGATCGCACATCATGTTGAATACCTGCGCCCAAAGCAGCAAGCAAGCCAACACCACGACAACCAGAACGACCCATCGAAACTTTTTCACTCCAATCTCCGTTTCACCTACCTTATGTCATTAAACTAGCATGCGTTAGTTAAACAGCGCCTAACTATGTCGATATTCGTGCTTTTTCGGAATGAGTCGCTTGCTTCAGCGCATATTGCCGCTACGATTAAGCGAACATAAAAAGAGAAGAGGTTGTAATGCGATTCATCATTCGCACAGTTATGCTGATAGCACTGGTATGGATAGGATTATTACTCAGCGGATATGGCGTTTTGATTGGAAGCAAAGAGAATGCCGCAGGATTAGGTTTGCAATGTACCTATCTGACTGCCAGAGGCACCAGCACGGTACAATACTTGCACACTAAAAGTGGTTTTTTGGGGATAACAGATTGCCCGCTGTTACGCAAAAGCAATATCGTGGTCGATAATGGTTAAGTGTAATAAATAACCAGATTCTCACTCCTGAGTAAAATACTCTTATAGCAAGCGCGTTTAATATAACGCCACCTTCAACTTTATTTTTCTCATGCTAAATAAAGAACCTGTCTGTTTGATATTCCGACAGGTTCTTACTCTCATCAGAACGGATAGTCGTGATAACCCATTTGGGCAGAAATTTTGCGCGCTGCGGTATGCAACATTGCGACATATTCCTGTAAACGCTCTTCAGAGAAACGCAACGTCGGGAAGGAGATGCTCAAACCGGCAATGACCACGCCAAAGCGATCAAATACCGGTACCGCAATGCATCGCAGCCCTTCTTCCTGCTCTTCGTTATCTTCGCCATACCCCTGCTCGCGCACCTGGTCCAGAACCGGTAATAACGCTTCTGTACTGGTGATGGTCCGCTCGGTACTGCGTTTATACTCCACGCCCTCAAGAATTTGCTTCACTTCATCGCGATCGCGCCATGCCAGCAGTACCTTACCAATCGCGGTACTGTACAGCGGATTACGACGCCCAATCCGTGAATACATGCGCAAATTGTACATAGAGTCAATTTTGTGAATGTAAACAATACTGTCTTCGTCCAGTGCGCCGAGGTGGATAGTTTCTTTGGTCAGGCGGGAGATCTCACGCATCTGGATATCTGCGCTACGAATTAAATCGACGTTTTGTAACGCGCGAGCGCCCAGTTCAAACAATTTCAGGGTCAGGGAATATTTCTCCGACTCCCCTTCCTGCGCCACATAACCTAAGGTTTTCATGGTCTGTAAAAAGCGATAAACGGTGCTTTTTGACATCATGACGCGCTGCGACAGCTCGGTTATCCCTATTTCGCGCTCTTCACCCAGCGCCTGCAAAATGCCAAAAACTTTTAGCACGGAAGATACAGAATCAGGCTGTTTATCCAGATCTGCGTTAGCCATTTATCACCTCATTGCGAGTGTTTTATAAAAATCAGAACTGTTTTTTATTATAATTTCGCACCAGGGTGGTCGCAATCCATCTTTTGCCGGTTAGTTACAATTCTGCGACATCCACCGTGAATATCAGTGCTAGAATCATACCCCTGTTGATTATTCACCAAAGATTTAAAATTCCTATGCCAAAAGTTCAGGCCGACGGCCTGCCATTGCCCCAGCGATACGGTGCGATATTAACCATTGTGATTGGTATTTCGATGGCTGTCCTTGACGGCGCAATCGCCAACGTCGCCCTGCCAACAATCGCCACGGACCTTCATGCCACGCCAGCCAGTTCCATCTGGGTAGTGAACGCCTATCAAATCGCCATTGTCATCTCCCTGCTCTCGTTTTCGTTTCTGGGCGATATGTTTGGCTATCGACGTATTTATAAATGCGGTCTGGTCGTTTTTCTGTTGTCTTCACTGTTCTGCGCCCTTTCTGATTCGCTGCAAATGCTCACCCTTGCGCGTGTCATACAAGGTTTCGGCGGTGCGGCGTTGATGAGCGTTAATACCGCACTTATCCGCCTGATCTATCCACAACGTTTTCTGGGTAGAGGGATGGGCATAAACTCGTTTATTGTTGCCGTCTCTTCTGCTGCCGGGCCGACAATTGCTGCAGCAATCCTCTCCATCGCATCCTGGAAATGGTTATTTTTAATCAACGTACCGTTAGGTATTATCGCCCTGCTTCTGGCGATGCGTTTTCTGCCACCCAATGGTTCTCGCGCCAGTAAACCCCGTTTCGACCTTCCCAGCGCCGTGATGAACGCGTTAACCTTCGGCCTGCTTATCACTGCGTTGAGTGGTTTCGCTCAGGGGCAATCGCTGACGTTAATTGCTGCGGAACTGGTGGTAATGGTTGTTGTTGGTATTTTCTTTATTCGCCGCCAGCTTTCTCTTCCCGTACCGCTGCTACCGGTGGATTTACTGCGTATCCCGCTGTTTTCACTTTCTATTTGCACATCTGTTTGCTCTTTCTGCGCACAAATGCTGGCAATGGTTTCCCTGCCCTTTTACCTGCAAACCGTGCTCGGGCGTAGTGAAGTCGAAACAGGTTTACTTCTGACACCGTGGCCGTTAGCAACGATGGTGATGGCTCCGTTGGCAGGCTATTTGATTGAACGCGTACATGCAGGATTGCTGGGTGCTTTAGGATTATTCATCATGGCTGCGGGGCTTTTTCCCTAGTTCTGCTGCCCGCGTCACCTGCGGATATCAATATTATCTGGCCGATGATCTTATGTGGCGCTGGATTTGGCTTGTTCCAGTCACCCAATAACCACACCATTATTACCTCCGCTCCTCGCGAACGTAGCGGTGGAGCCAGTGGCATGTTAGGAACGGCTCGTCTACTGGGTCAGAGTAGCGGCGCGGCGCTGGTGGCGCTGATGCTAAATCAGTTTGGAGATAATGGTACACACGTCTCGCTGATGGCTGCGGCTATTCTGGCAGTGATTGCTGCCTGTGTCAGTGGTTTACGTATCACTCAGCCACGATCCAGGGCATAAAAAAAGCGCGTCGATCAGGACGCGCTTTTTAGTGTTTACTTCATAATATTACTTCAGGTATTCACCCGTACGCAGAGCTTCAATTCGTTTATCCAGCGGCGGGTGAGTCATGAACAACTCACTGAGCGATTTCGACTTACCGTTAATGCAGAAAGCCATCATGCTGGTTGCTTCTTGCGGTTCATAGCTGGTTTTCAGGCGCTGCAGCGCGGCAATCATTTTCTCGCGACCAACCAGTTTTGCCGAACCGGCATCAGCATGGAATTCACGATGACGCGAGAACCACATGGTGATAATGCTCGCCAGAATACCAAACACCAGTTCCAGAACCGTTGCAACCGCAAAGTAGATCAGCGGGTTGCCGTTGCTCTCTTCACCTTCATCACGATTTCCGCCCATAAAACCCGCGGCAAGCTGCGCCAGGATACGGGAAATAAAGATAACGAAGGTGTTCACCACGCCCTGAATCAGCGTCATGGTGACCATATCGCCATTGGCGATGTGGCTGATTTCGTGAGCAATTACCGCCTCGGCTTCATCCGGGCTCATGTTCTGCAGCAAACCGGTGCTGACAGCAACCAGAGAGGCATCACGGCGCGCACCGGTTGCAAAAGCGTTGATGTCCGGCGCATGGTAGATAGCCACTTGCGGCATAGCGATCCCCGCCTGACGAGCCTGGGTTGCTACAGTATTGACCAGCCAACGTTCCCTTTCGTTACGCGGTTGCTCGATCACTTCCCCGCCAACAGATCGTAATGCCATCCATTTGGACATCAGAAGCGAAACGAAGGAACCACCAAAACCGAACAGCAAGGCCATGATCATCAGCCCCTGAACGCTGCTCGACTGTATCCCTGTCAGGCTCAGTACCAGCCCGAAAACGACCATTACGGCCAGGTTCGTTAGCAGGAAGAGCGCGATTCGCATCATAATTTTCTTTTTACCTCAGTTTAACAAAACGCAATATGCGATACCCACATCGTATGGGTTACGCGACTATTTTCAAGTCTGGATAGTGCGTAAGTCACCAGAAAGACACAACTTTACATTTTGTAGCATCTGATTTACGGCATCTTGCCGCTGTTAAAAAATCAGGCACAATTTCTTGTGCCTGATTGATATTACTTGACGGGTGCGGGTTGTTCCGCGGGTCTGGCTTTTTCAAGCTTCGCCAGATCGAGTGCGATATTCACCGTCTCATCCAGATAAGGATCCGGCTCCTGGTAATCTTTTGGTAGATCATCCAGCTTCTTCAACTCCGGTTTACCTTCGCGTTTAAAGCGTTCGTTCAAACGCGCCAGACGCGTCGCATCATCTTCATTATTCTCTTTCTCACGCACAGCGTAATTCAGAGAAACGATATTGCGCTTGTCCTTCATAGCGTTGAAGCGCGCGATATCCTTCATGATGTTCTGGAACTCAGGATCTTTCGCGATACGCGCATTATGTTCCTTCAGTAGCTCCGGTTCAAAGGCCGTTAAATCTCCTGATTTCACATAAGTCGCGGCATCAATGCTATCCCACGGCAGCGCGTTATCTTCGAATTTCTCACCCGTTTCCGTTTCTTCATTACCCGTCGGCATGATGATGTCTGGCGTTACGCCTTTACGTTGCGTACTGCCGCCGTTAACGCGATAGAATTTCTGGATCGTGTACTGCACAGAACCCAGCGCTGGCCATTCAGGACGTAACATCTGATCGTAAATACGGTTCAATGAACGGTATTGCTGAACGGTGCCTTTACCAAACGTCGGTTCACCCACAACCAGCGCACGACCGTAATCCTGCATTGCCGCGGCAAAGATTTCTGAAGCCGAAGCACTGAAGCGGTCAACCAGTACCACCAGCGGGCCTTTATAGAAAACCTGTCCGTCGGTATCGCTGTCTTCACGAACTTTACCGTTGTTATCACGGACCTGAACAATAGGACCCGCAGGAATAAACAGACCTGAGAGCGATACCGCTTCGGTCAACGCCCCACCGCCATTGCTACGCAGGTCGATGATCACACTGCTGACATTCTGTTTTTCCAGTTTCTGCAGTTGTACTTTGACATCGTCTGTCAAACCCACATAGAAGCCCGGAATATCCAGTACGCCGACTTTCTCTTTACCGACGGTCTTCACCGACATCTTAACCGCGCGGTCTTCGAGACGAATACGTTCACGGGTCAATGTTACAGTGCGGGTCTTGGTCCCTTTACCAGCAGGTAAAATTTCCAGACGAACTTTACTGCCCTTCGGCCCTTTAATTAAGGCAACCACATCATCAAGACGCCAGCCAATCACGTCAACCATCGGCTTGCCTGTTTGACCAACACCGACAATTTTGTCACCAACGCTGATAGCTTTACTCTTCGCTGCCGGACCACCTGCCACCATCGAATTGATAACGGTGTAGTCATCATCCATTTGCAGCACTGCGCCAATACCTTCCAGCGACAAACTCATTTCAGTGTTGAACTGTTCGGTATTACGCGGGGAAAGATAGTTGGTATGCGGGTCGATTTCACGCGCAAACGCCGTCATTGCCAGCGAGAAAACATCTTCGCTGTTGGTTTGCGCCAGACGACGAATGGCAAATTTGTAGCGGCGTGTCAGGGTTTCACGAATTTCTTTATCCGTTTTTCCTGTCAGCTTCAGACTTAACTCGTCGAATTTGACTTTACTGTCCCACAGCGCGTTCAACTCAGCCTCGTTTTTCGGCCAGGGCGCTTTGCTGCGGTCAAGGTTATAAGTGTCGTTGCCGGTGAAATCCATCGGCTTTTCCAGTACCGACAAAGCGTACTGGTAACGTTCAAAACGACGCTTTTGCGCCAGATTGTAGAGATCGTAGAAAACGTCGAGTTTGCCTGAACGCAGTTCATCGCCTAACTCGGTTTTCTTTTTCGCGAACTGTTCAACATCGCTTGCCAGCAGCACGTTGTGGCTGTAATCGAGCAGATTCAGGTAGCGGTCAAAGATTTTGGCCGAAAATGCCTGATCGAGGTCGAACTGGCGATAATGAGAACGGGTGAAGCGCGACGTTACGCGCTCACTCACCGTCGCATGCTGCGTCTCTTCCTTTAATACCGGAATTTGATCAGCACGCGTGATATCTTCTACAGCGAAGGTCTGGCCTGCTATTGCAAGCAGGCCAGCTAACGCGGTAAGCCTAAAAAACATGTTCATGCCTGGCCCGGCCTCCGTTTCAGAACACCAGGTGTTCTGCGCGCACAATCAAAGACATACCCGAATTCAGCTGGACGCGGACGCCGTCTTTGGTGATTTCTAATACGGTGGCATCCATCGCGTTTTGACCCGCTTTCACCTTCAGGGCTTGTCCGACAGTCAGAGCTGAAATGTCAGAAACTGGGGTGTGCTGTTCTTCGCGAGGTGCTTTTGCTGTTTTTGGCGCTTTCTCTACCGGCTTTTGCGCACGAGGTTTACGTTCAGCGCCTTCTTTGCGGCGTGGCGTGGTCGGACGTGGCTTGCGTTCGCGACGCGGTGCGTCTTCTTTCTCACCAGCAGCTGCGGCAGCTTCGCGTTTTTTCGCTTGCTGTTCAGCACGCTGTGCCTGAACACGCGCTTTCGCTTCTTCAAGCTGCTTGCGAGCATGCTCTACATGTTGCTCGTCCAGCTCACCGCATGGGTTGCCGTCAAGATCGACACGCGTTGCGCCGGGTTTAACACCGTAAAGGTAACGCCAGCTCGAAGTGTAGAGACGTAAAGCGGATCGTAATTGCGTTTTGCTCAGGTTCATTTCCCCGGCAACACGATCGACCAAATCCTGAAAAATACCGATTTTCAGCGGACGCGCTTCACCTTCCGCACTGAAACAGTGGGGAAAACGTTCGGCCAGAAACGCGATTACTTCTTTACTGCTATTCAACTTAGGTTGATTTTCCATGAAATTTCCTGATTACAACGGACGTAGCCAACAAGCGCAGGCATGAACAGGCGTCATTATAATGACGCTATCAGTAAATGCTACGTTATCCGTTGATTATCCTGCGACGCTCGCAAAGAATTTTTTGTAATCCGTCGTTGCAAGCACCTTTTCAAGCTGTGCCACAAGCTGACGTAAGCCTTGCTCGTCCTCGTCTGTAAAGCGACCGAAGACGGTACTATCGATGTCGAGAACACCAATAATCTGATTTTTCACCACCAGCGGCAGAACAATTTCAGAATTACTCGCCGCATCACAGGCAATATGCCCGTCAAACGCATGAACATCCTCGATACGCTGCACTTGATTGCGGGCAACTGCAGTGCCGCACACGCCACGCCCGACGGGTATCCGGACACAGGCAATTTTGCCCTGAAATGGTCCGAGCACCAGTGTATCGTCCTCAAGCAAATAAAAACCTGCCCAGTTTACGTCAGTGAGACGCTCATATAACAACGCACTGGTGTTCGCAAGCGTTGCCAGAAAACTGGTTTCTCCCGCCATCAGCGCGTTAAAGTCGCGATTTAAATCCGCGTAAAATTCTGTTTTGTTCATTATATAATCACTTGGTTGTCTTACCTGGAACTGCCAGCCTATTAAAATAAGCATTAAATGCGTTAATGCTCAAGATCATTCCCATCATGGGTTAAGATTAATGTTAATTCTTATTACATTTGGCACGTCATGGCTCTTAACACACCACAAATTACGCCGACAAAAAAGATAACAGTGAGGGCAATCGGCGAGGAACTGCCGCGTGGTGATTACCAACGTTGCCCGCAATGTGACATGCTGTTTAGCCTGCCCGAGATAAATTCTCATCAAAGTGCCTATTGTCCGCGCTGTCAGGCAAAAATTCGTGACGGGCGCGACTGGTCGCTAACGCGCCTGGCGGCAATGGCCTTCACCATGCTGTTGCTGATGCCGTTTGCCTGGGGCGAACCGCTGTTGCATATCTGGCTGTTAGGCATTCGTATTGACGCCAACGTTATGCAAGGCATCTGGCAAATGACCAAACAGGGCGATGCGATAACGGGGTCGATGGTCTTTTTCTGCGTTATTGGTGCCCCGCTCATTCTGGTGACCTCCATAGCTTATTTATGGTTTGGTAACCGACTGGGAATGAATCTACGCCCGGTACTGCTGATGCTTGAGCGACTTAAAGAGTGGGTAATGCTCGATATCTACCTGGTCGGCATTGGCGTTGCTTCTATAAAGGTACAGGATTATGCCCATATCCAGGCGGGTGTCGGCTTGTTCTCTTTTGTGGCGTTGGTGATTTTAACGACGGTGACGTTGTCACATCTTAATGTCGAGGAGCTGTGGGAGCGATTTTATCCGCAGCGCCCCGCTACGCGTAGGGACGAGAAACTTCGTGTCTGTCTTGGGTGCCATTTTACCGGCTATCCTGATCAGCGTGGTCGCTGCCCGCGTTGTCATATTCCGCTACGCCTGCGTCGCCGTCATAGTTTGCAAAAATGCTGGGCGGCGCTGTTAGCGTCAATCGTTTTGTTGTTACCTGCCAACCTGTTGCCTATTTCTATCATTTATCTGAATGGTGGCCGGCAGGAAGATACGATTCTTTCCGGGATTATGTCGCTGGCAAGTAGCAACATTGCCGTTGCGGGAATCGTGTTTATCGCCAGTATTCTGGTACCGTTTACTAAAGTGATCGTCATGTTCACTTTACTGTTGAGCATTCATTTTAAATGCCAGCAAGGTTTACGCACACGCATTCTGTTACTGCGAATGGTGACCTGGATTGGTCGCTGGTCGATGCTCGACCTGTTTGTCATATCTTTAACCATGTCGCTGATTAATCGCGATCAGATCCTCGCTTTTACTATGGGACCGGCTGCGTTTTATTTCGGCGCAGCGGTAATTTTGACTATTCTTGCTGTGGAATGGCTGGACAGCCGCTTACTTTGGGATGCACATGAGTCAGGAAACGCCCGCTTCGACGACTGAAGCGCAGATTAAAAATAAACGCCGTATCTCACCTTTCTGGCTGCTGCCGTTCATCGCGCTAATGATTGCCGGTTGGCTGATTTGGGACAGTTATCAGGACCGGGGTAATACCGTCACCATCGACTTTATGTCGGCGGATGGTATTGTTCCAGGCCGTACGCCTGTTCGTTATCAGGGCGTTGAAGTCGGAACAGTGCAGGATATCAGCCTCAGCGACGATCTTCGTAAGATTGAAGTCAAGGTCAGCATCAAGTCCGATATGAAAGATGCGCTGCGCGAAGAGACTCAGTTCTGGCTGGTGACGCCAAAAGCATCGTTGGCAGGTGTCTCCGGGCTGGACGCCCTCGTCGGTGGGAACTATATCGGCATGATGCCGGGTAAAGGTAAAGAGCAGGATCACTTTGTCGCGCTCGATACCCAACCGAAATATCGGCTGGACAATGGCGATCTGATGATCCACCTGCAAGCCCCCGATCTCGGTTCGCTGAACAGCGGTTCATTGGTCTATTTCCGCAAGATCCCGGTGGGAAAAGTCTACGACTATGCCATCAATCCCAATAAACAAGGCGTGGTGATTGATGTCCTGATCGAGCGGCGTTTTACTGACCTGGTGAAAAAAGGTAGCCGTTTCTGGAATGTTTCTGGCGTTGATGCCAACGTCAGTATCAGTGGCGCGAAGGTGAAACTGGAAAGTCTGGCGGCACTGGTTAACGGTGCGATTGCCTTCGATTCACCTGAAGAGTCGAAACCTGCCGAGGCGGAAGATACCTTTGGTCTGTATGAAGATCTGGCCCACAGCCAGCGTGGCGTAATAATAAAACTGGAACTGCCGAGTGGGGCCGGATTAACCGCCGACTCGACGCCATTAATGTATCAGGGACTGGAAGTCGGACAGCTAACTAAACTGGATTTAAATCCTGGTGGTAAAGTCACTGGGGAAATGACCGTTGATCCCAGCGTCGTTACCCTGCTTCGTGAAAATACCCGCATCGAATTACGTAATCCGAAATTATCCCTTAGCGATGCCAATCTCAGCGCCCTGCTGACTGGCAAAACCTTCGAGTTGGTACCCGGCGATGGCGAGCCACGCAAAGAGTTCGTTGTTGTGCCAGGCGAAAAAGCACTGCTGCATGAACCTGATGTTCTGACGCTGACCCTGACCGCGCCGGAAAGTTACGGTATTGATGCGGGTCAGCCGCTCATTCTTCACGGCGTGCAGGTAGGCCAGGTTATCGATCGTAAACTCACCAGCAAAGGCGTCACCTTTACCGTCGCCATCGAGCCTCAGCATCGAGAACTGGTAAAAGGCGATAGCAAATTTGTCGTCAACAGCCGTGTCGACGTGAAGGTGGGGCTGGATGGCGTTGAGTTTCTCGGTGCCAGCGCCTCAGAATGGATTAACGGCGGGATACGTATTCTGCCGGGCGATAAAGGCGAGATGAAAGCCAGCTATCCACTGTATGCCAATCTGGAAAAAGCGCTGGAGAACAGCCTTAGCGATTTACCCACCACAACCGTGAGTTTGAGTGCAGAGACGCTGCCGGATGTGCAGGCAGGATCGGTAGTGCTGTACCGTAAATTTGAAGTTGGTGAAGTGATTACCGTGCGTCCGCGAGCTAACGCGTTTGATATCGATCTGCATATTAAGCCGGAGTATCGCAACCTTCTGACCAGCAATAGCGTGTTCTGGGCAGAAGGCGGGGCGAAAGTTCAGCTGAATGGTAGTGGCCTGACCGTACAGGCATCCCCGCTCTCCAGAGCATTAAAGGGAGCCATTAGCTTCGATAACCTCAGCGGTGCCAGCGCCAGTCAGCGTAAAGGCGATAAGCGTATTCTGTATGCTTCCGAAACAGCGGCCCGTGCGGTTGGCGGGCAGATTACGCTTCACGCTTTCGATGCCGGAAAACTGGCAGTCGGGATGCCAATTCGCTATCTCGGTATTGATATCGGGCAAATCCAGACGCTGGATCTGATTACCGCGCGCAATGAAGTACAGGCAAAGGCGGTGCTCTATCCGGAATATGTCCAGACCTTTGCTCGCGGTGGTACGCGCTTCTCAGTGGTCACACCGCAAATTTCGGCAGCTGGCGTTGAGCATCTTGATACTATCCTCCAGCCGTATATCAACGTCGAACCAGGCCGGGGCAATCCTCGTCGCGACTTTGAATTACAAGAGGCCACCATTACTGATTCGCGTTACCTGGATGGTTTAAGCATTATTGTTGAAGCGCCGGAAGCCGGTTCGTTAGGCATCGGTACGCCTGTGCTGTTCCGTGGTCTGGAAGTCGGTACGGTTACCGGAATGACGCTGGGGACATTGTCAGATCGCGTGATGATTGCGATGCGCATCAGTAAACGCTATCAACACCTGGTGCGTAACAATTCCGTCTTCTGGTTGGCATCGGGTTACAGTCTGGATTTTGGTCTGACGGGCGGCGTAGTGAAAACCGGCACCTTTAACCAGTTTATCCGTGGCGGCATCGCCTTCGCCACGCCTCCGGGTACGCCACTGGCACCGAAAGCCCAGGAAGGCAAGCACTTCCTGTTGCAGGAAAGTGAACCGAAAGAGTGGCGTGAATGGGGAACTGCGCTTCCCAAATAATGCCCACTGCTCCGGCGTGCCTGCGCCGGAGCGTTTATGCTAAACTGCGCGCCTGTTTTTTTGCCAGTGGTATATGCTCGTGGCCCAACACACCGTTTATTTCCCGGACGCCTTTCTGACGCAAATGCGCGAAGCGATGCCTTCGACGCTCTCTTTTGATGATTTTCTTGCCGCCTGTCAGCGCCCGTTGCGCCGCAGCATTCGCGTTAATACGCTGAAAATCTCCGTTGTTGATTTCCTGCAATTAACCGCTCCTTATGGCTGGACGCTTACGCCAATTCCGTGGTGTGAAGAAGGTTTCTGGATTGAACGCGACAATGAAGATGCATTGCCATTGGGTAGTACCGCCGAGCATTTAAGTGGCCTGTTTTATATTCAGGAAGCCAGTTCAATGTTGCCCGTCGCCGCCTTGTTTGCTGACGGTAATGCACCACAGCGGGTGATGGATGTCGCAGCTGCGCCAGGCTCCAAAACGACGCAAATTGCCGCGCGGATGAATAACGAAGGGGCAATCCTTGCCAATGAGTTTTCCGCCAGTCGGGTAAAAGTGTTACATGCCAATATCAGCCGCTGTGGCATCAGTAATGTTGCGCTCACACATTTTGATGGCCGCGTGTTTGGTGCGGCAGTGCCAGAAATGTTCGATGCCATTTTGCTGGACGCTCCTTGCTCTGGCGAAGGCGTGGTGCGTAAAGATCCCGATGCGCTAAAAAACTGGTCACCAGAAAGCAATCAGGAAATCGCAGCTACACAACGGGAGCTTATCGACAGCGCCTTTCATGCATTACGTCCTGGTGGTACGCTGGTTTACTCGACCTGTACCTTAAACAGGGAAGAAAACGAAGCCGTTTGCCTGTGGCTGAAAGAGACTTACCCTGACGCAGTAGAGTTTTTACCACTTGGCGATCTCTTCCCTGGTGCAAACAAAGCGCTGACCGAAGAAGGCTTTTTGCATGTTTTCCCACAAATTTACGACTGCGAAGGCTTCTTCGTTGCTCGTCTGCGTAAAACTCAGGCCATTCCCCCCTTACCCACCCCAAAATACAAAGTGGGCAATTTCCCGTTCAGCCCGGTGAAAGATCGCGAAGCCGGACAAATTCGTCAGGCGGCTGCAAGTGTTGGCTTAAACTGGGATGAAACCCTGCGCCTCTGGCAGCGTGACAAAGAACTGTGGTTGTTCCCGGTGGGCATTGAAGCCCTGATCGGTAAAGTCCGATTTTCTCGCTTGGGGATTAAACTTGCCGAGACGCACAACAAAGGTTATCGCTGGCAGCATGAAGCGGTTATTGCCCTTGCCTCACCCGATAATATGAATGCATTCGAGCTGACGGCACAGGAAGCGGAGGAGTGGTATCGCGGGCGCGATGTTTACCCGCAAGCCGCGCCAGTGGCGGATGACGTGTTGGTTACTTTCCAGCATCAGCCGATTGGTTTAGCCAAACGGATTGGTTCGCGACTGAAAAACAGCTACCCGCGTGAACTGGTGCGGGACGGGAAACTTTTTACCAGTAACGCATGACAGCGCACAAAAAAAGCGCACTTTTTGACTGGCACATTCGGCGGCCTCAACTAGGCTGAAAAATGGTGCGATCGGACTGGTCGTACCACAATCGGCAGCTAAATGGAGAGCACGAAGATGAAAACCAGTGTGCGCATAGGCGCTTTTGAAATCGACGACGGCGAATTACACGGTGAATCGCCGGGTGATCGAACGTTAACCATTCCTTGTAAATCTGACCCCGATTTATGTATGCAACTGGATGCCTGGGATGCTGAAACCAGTATCCCTGCCCTGCTAAATGGCGAACACTCTGTCCTTTACCGTACCCGTTACGATCAACAATCTGATGCCTGGATTATGCGTCTTGCCTGATCCAAAAAGAACCCGTCGGCATGGCGGGTTATTTGTCCTGGTTATTCCCCCGTTGTAAAATCTCTCCTAAACTTAACGGTACGGCACCACACTTCGGGGATGAAATGTTCGCGCTGGTACTTTTTGTTTGCTACCTGGATGGCGGTTGTGAAGATATTGTTGTGGATGTCTACAACACGGAACAGCAGTGTCTTCATTCTATGAGCGATCAACGGATCCGCCATGGCGGTTGTTTTCCGATTGAGGATTTTATAGATGGTTTCTGGCGACCTGCACAGGAGTACGGTGATTTTTAATTATTGCAATTGCACAAGAGTCAGTTCGCCCCCAAAGACAGCACCGGTATCAATATAATGCAGGTTGCCAATATCCACGCGATGTCGCAACGGTGTATGACCAAACCAGAAATGATCAGCACCTGTAATTCCCTGCCCTTTTTGGCGTTCACTTAATCGCGAGCGGCTCCACAAGACCTGATGCAAATCAACGTCCTTTTGCCATTCATAAACATCATCTGGATAATCGGCATGAGCAATAACATGTTTGCCGGTGCGGCTGTGTACTTCAAGAATAAAGGGCAAATGCTGACATTTTTCCAGCGCCGTTTTCGCTTGTTTCTGTTGATTATCTGCCAGCGCAATAAACCAGTCGCCGCCATTCATCAACCACAAAGACATCTGCTGGGATGCCAGCGCATCCATCGCCATCTGTTCATGATTGCCTCTTACCGCACGAACCCAATGTTGTTCCAGTAACTGCAGACAACGTAAACTTTGCGGCCCACGATCGATAACGTCTCCCACTGAGATAAGGGTGATGCTGCCAACTTACTGATTTAGTGTATGATGGTGTTTTTGAGGTGCTCCAGTGGCTTCTGTTTCTATCAGCTGTCCCTCCTGTTCAGCTACTGACGGGGTGGTGCG